>NZ_JAJJOC010000007.1:0-251844 GCF_020907365.1 Arthrobacter sp. zg-Y750
GCGCCGCCCCGGTCGGTTCCGCAACCCTCGCCCCGCGGGGCCCCCACCCGTGGGGGGGCCCCCCCACTGCTGTTCCCGAAGGCGGCGCCGCCCGGGCGCGGGCCTATGCGGCGGACCGGTTTACCGGTTGAGGGCGGCAATCTCCGCGCTGACCGGAAGGTTGACCCGGTAAACGGTCCCCTCCCCGGGATTATTGACGAAGGTCAGGTCTCCTCCATGCTCTTCGATGATGCTCTTGGCTGCCGCCAATCCTGCCCCCGGAGTAACCGAAGCAAGGGCACGGCGGGAACGCGCGAACTTCGGTGCAGCCTTTTCCTGTTCGGCCTCGCCGGATCCCATGCCGGTATCGGCAATCCGAAGGCAGACAGTCTGCCCTTGCTGCCACAGATGCACATACACGGTTCCGCCCGCCGGCGAAGCCTGCACCGCACTGACCAGCAGGTTGCCCACCACCTGGGAAAGCTTCTGCGGATCAACATCCACCACAGTGGAGACCGGGACATCCGTGAGGAAATCGACTTGGCGGTTCTTTGAACGGGCTGAGGTGATACCCGCGCGGACGGCATCCGCAAGGTTCACCGGGCGGCGCTGCGGTTTGCTGGTTTCCGAAGGCACGGCCACCATGCCGGAAACCGTCGCGAAGAGGCGTTCAGAATTGCGCACCGCAACATCCAGCGCGCCGCGCAGGTGGGGTGCCAGCCTGCTGTCCTCCAGCACCAGATCTAGGTATCCCATAATCGAGGTCAGCGGCGTCCTCAGCTCGTGCGAAAGGTTGGCGGCGAATTCCTCCTGCGCGGCGACGGCACGGGCCAACCGTGTGACCTCGTGGACCGCTAAAACCGATCCGGAGAACGCACCGTTGGCTTTGATGGGGCTGGCCGAAACACTCACTGCGATTTGCTTGTCCCCGGTACCTAGCCACAGCTGCTGATCCGTAAAGGCTTTACCCGAGGAAGCCCGGAGGACGGGGCTTTCCGCCTTCGGCAGGGGCGTCACGCGGTCCGCAGCCAAGACCTGGTCCGGCTTGTGGCCAAGGGGCACCCCCGCAGCCGACGGCCAGATGGAAGACAGATAGTCGTTTGACAGCACTGCGTTCCCTTGGGCATCAACGGCCAGCAGACCCGTATCAGCAGCATTCAGCACCGTTTCCAGCAGAGCGTTTTCCGTGGTTTTCTCAGCCAGGCCCTCCTGCAGGAGCCGGTTCTTTGCCTCCAACGCCCGCTGTTTTTCCCGCAGTTCCGCCTCAACCTCTGCGCGGGCTGCTTCTGCGGCCTCCGCCTTTTCCAGGGCATCCACAAGCTCACGTTCCCTGATCCGGCGGGCAGAGGCCTTGACCACGGTGACGCGGTCTATTGTTCCGCCGTCCGGCCGGGTGGACCGTACGGCGGAAAGGAGGACGGAGAGGTATTCTCCGTCCTTGCAGAGCAGATCCGCTACCAGTTCGTTGACGCTTCCGGCCACTGCCAATTGCGGTACCACGTAGGAGGCGAACACCACCTGAACTGCTCTGGGCATTAGCTCCGCGACGTTGCCGCCGAGAAGTTTTTCCCGCCGGTGCCCGGTCCAGCCGGCAAATGTTTCGTTGACGTCGAGGATTGCTCCATCCGGTGACAGGATGAGGTAGCCGGAGGGTGCCTCATGGAAATGTGCCGCATAGTCGGGAGTTGTTTCCGCTCCCCGGGGCCCGGCATTTTTCCGCAGGCGCGCGGATTTACGCGTTGTGGCGGTTTTCCGCAGTGTCCTAGCCACCGTGGACCTCGCCCAGGTACTTCAGGATGGCCCGTGCAGTTGCGCCGGGAGAGCTGACGTGCGGCATGCTTCCACGGCCTTCCAGCAATGCAAAAGTGCTGCCTGGAAGATGATCGCGCAGGTGCTGCGTTGCCGTGCCCGGGGTCAACGGGTCCAGGGGCGTCTGCAGGATTAATGCCGGTGTGTGGACCAGGGGCAGAAGATGCCGGATGTCCGTAGTGAAGGACATCCGCAGGAAGTCCCGGACGTATTCGGGATCCAGGCGGCAAAACCGGTCGGCCAGTTCCGAGCGCACCGGGGATCCGGCAGGTGTCCCGGACATTTCCACAGCCGCAGCCGTGGCCCACAAGGGATAGTTGGCCTCCGTCGCATCCAGGACCATGTCTATGTCCTGCGGGTCCAGCCCGCCCGCATATTCGCCGTCGTTCAGGTAACCGGGCGAGGTGCAAAGCAGGACCAGCCGTCCGATCCGCGGATTGTCCACCGCAGCGGCCAGTGCCATGGTGCCGGCAATACTGTGGCCCACGATAGTAGCGTCCTGGAGATCAAGGGCGGCCAAAACCTCCTCCAGATCGCTCAGGTAGCCGGCCAATGCTGCATACTTCACTGCGTCGTAGGCGGTGGGATCGGCGCCGCCGGTGCCCACGTGGTCGAACAGGACCACTTTGTACTTGTCCGTAAACTCCGGCAGCATCCGGTCCCAGATCACCTGGTCGCACCCGAATCCCTGCACCAGCACAAGCGCGGGGCCCTCCGCGGGTCCCAAAACCTTCACGTTGTTACGGTAAAGAACCTTTTCCGTGTTCACTTTCAGCCTGCCTTCCGAAAACCTGACGTATTCCCATGTCCTGCAGTAGAGCCCGGGATCCAACCGGGGCTTACGGGCGCCGGGGGGTCCCTCCGGAACGCCTGCGTCGGTAGAGCCAAATGAACATGCCGGCAACCAGGAGAACGGCAGCCGCCACCGCGGCAGCAAGGACCGGACCGTTCCCCGGTTCGGCCGGTGGAACCGCCTCGGTGCCGTTGAACGTCAGATCCGCCTCGGCCTGGGCCGTGGCCAGCCCGCTCTTCAGGTTCAGTTGGGCGTGCCAGGAGCCGGAGGGCAACTCCGGATCCAGGGTGACCGTCACCGGCGCAGATCCTCCCGGGGGGATGGTGACCATACCGTCCAGGGAAACGGGGCCGGCCGAGAGACCGCCCGGCCCGGCGCTAAGTGTCAGGTTCCCCTGCACGTCGATTGTGCGTCCGCCGGTGTTGTTCACCTCGGCGGTGATCCGGCGGACGCCGTCCACGTTTTGTCCTGGCTGCAGGGAGCCCGCGGTGAAGGCAGCGGGCGGCCCATTGCCGGCACCTACGGAGAGGTAGACGCGGATACCAACCCTGCTGGCCGTGACCACCTGGGTATCGGGTGCAGGCGCGGACCGAACCTCCGCCCACAGGACGGCAAACTGCTCACCCTCGGGTGCGTCGCCCGGCACCGCAATCTCCACCACAGCCTGGGCACTCTCACCTGCCGCAAGGTCCACCACCGGCGTATCCGTCTCGATCCATCCGGTGAGTTCGTTCCGGTCCTCCCGCGCCAACCCGGTGAAGGAGCCGTCCCTTACCTCGGCGGCCGAGACATAAAGCGCAATGGACTGCCGTTCGGTGGAGCTGTTCTGCACCTCGACCCGGCGCTTAACAGTTGTTCCGGGCGGAAGGTTATCCACTATGTAGGACCGAGCCCTCGGATCCGCCTGGCTGGCCTCGGGAATGTCGACCAGCCGGATGCCGATTCCCCCGGCCGGGGGAGTATCTGCGGCATATGACGCCGTGGCGGGGGCGAACAGGAAAAGCGCGGCAAGTAAACCGCTATATAAGGTACGCAAAAAAAGACCCCTGGCAGGCAAAAAAATACGGCGTGAAAAAGCGAATACAGCGCTGGGAATAGCGCCGGAAAACGGCGGCCGCGGGTTAGCCGGCCAATCGCAAAAGTGGTGTCGTCCCGGAAAGCCGGGCCTCCCGGGACGACAGCCGCGCTAAAGGACCGAGTGGGTCAGAGTTGCCTTGTATGTTCCAGCCAAGGCGTCATCGGGAACCGGGACACTAAGGGTGGCATTCCATTCAGCCGTATTGTTGCCGCGGACGCCCGACGCCAGTACGGCGTCTTCCGCCCTGGTTGATTCGCTGTCGCCAGCCAGGGTGACGGGAGCCGAGACAAGCGATTCGATAGTACCCGTGTGCGTAAGGCTTTCTTCTGCGGCTGAATAGGTGGCGCCGGCGGCCGGGATCGGCTTCGCCCCGGCAACCTCAGTTTTGAAATCGCTCAAGGACACCGAAACGCTCCAGCTGCCGAGGACGGCGCGGTCATCGGCCACCGCGACGCCGGGAACAGCGAAGGTTGCGGGCGTGCCGGGCTTCAGTTCCGTGGATTCAAGGGCCTGGACAACGTTAATTCCGAGGATTCCGCCCTGAACCTCGATGGTGGCCGAGGAACCATCCTCAGCTGCCGAAGCGGGAATGGCAGAAGTGCTCAGCAGGGCAGCTGATACGCCGAGGGTAAGTAAAATACGGGTTGCTTTACGCATGGAGGTAGAGACCTTTGTGTTGATTCATAAACCACCGGTGAGATTGCCGGTGCCGGAGATGCGCCTGAGAAACGCATTTGACTCTCCGCTGGAAATGTAACAGAGCATCGGTGGATAAAAAAATTCATGCATTTGCATGAAGTGGGCACGTGCTCGCCGGGCCAATGCTCGAATATCCCGGTCTGACCGGGATGCAGGCTTTACGAAGAGGGCTTCGTTTCTCAGGCGAAGCCCTCTTCGCGCGGGGTGGTTGTGATTAACCGCACCGCAAGTCTGTAGGGGTCTCTACGTCCCACAGCCTACTGATCTTTCCACGCCATCCTCAGTGGCAGCTCGGGTTCCCCGCAAGATATGACAAATTTCACTCCGGGATGCCTCCTGTGCGGGTGCCCCCCCAGTCCGGCCGCCCGCTACCGCTGCGTCGGTACGCCGCCGGTCAGTTCCCCCAGGATCCTCGCCAGCTCGGCCCTATCCTGCGGTTCCAGCACGGAGAAGAACTCGTCGGCCTCGCGTTTGCGGTCCGCCAACACCTTCTCCCGCAGCTTTTCCCCCTCCCCGGTCAGTGTGAGCAGCGTGGCCCGCCGGTCCGCGGGGTGGGCGCTGCGTTCCACCAGCCCCTTGGCAGCAAGCTGGTCCACCACCTCGGTGGCTGAACGCGGCGCAATATGCAGCCGCTCGGCCAGCTCCTTCAACCGCAGCCCCGGCCCGCCGCCGTCCGGCCCGCCGCCGCCGGGGCCCCCCGCACTTTCCCCGGCCCGGCCCACAACATTCAGCGCCCGGAACTGGTGCGGCGTCAGCTCAAACGGGGCGAGCTGGAGCATCCACCGTTTGCGCAGCCCGCGGAATGCACCGTGCATCAGTTCTCCCAGGGCGGCCGGATCGGCGCGAGCATCAGTCATGGCACCAGTCTACCCATTTTGCGGTAACCACATAGTGAGGTAACCTCTGCAATAGCTGCCGCGTACGATCCCGGCAGCATAGGAGGACCCCATGGCTATACCCGGACTCGATACCGACCGCTCCGGCGGACCCCGCAGCCCAGCAGGAGAAGGCAGGCCCGGCGGCGGACCAGGCGGCGGCCGCGGCCCCGCAAAACTCAACCCGGCGGACCGGAAGCAACTGAACCAGCACCCCGTCTCCCTGCGCCGCATCGCCGCGCTCTTCGCCCCGCACAAGGGGACCATCGCCGTCGTGGTGCTGCTCATCAGCGCCTCCTCCATGGTGAACCTGGCCCAGCCGTTCCTGGTCCGCGGCGTGATTGACAATGCGCTGCCGCAGCAAAACATCCGCTTGCTCGCCCTCCTCACCGCCTCGATGGTGGCCGTGGCCGCCGTGACCGCAGCCATCGGCGTGGTGCAGACCTGGATGGCCACCAGCATGGGCCAACGGGTGATGCACACCCTGCGCGTGGATCTGTTCACCCACCTGCAGGCCCAGTCGCTGGGCTTTTTCACCCGCACCCGCGGCGGTGAAGTGCAGTCCCGGCTCACACACGACATCTCCGGCATGCAGTCCGTGGTCACCACCACCGCCACGGGCGTGGCCTCCAACCTCACGACGGCGGTCGCCACCGCCGTCGCCATGGTGGCTCTCTCCCCCGGGCTGAGCCTGATCTCCCTGGTGGTGCTGCCGCCGGCCATCTGGCTCTCGCGCCGGGTGGCGAAAATCCGCCGCGAAGTCACCGACGAACGCCAGCGCGAACTCGCCGCCCTGCACACGCAGGTGGAGGAAGGCCTCTCGGTCTCCGGCGTGCGGCTGGCCAAGACCCTGGGCACCATCCCGCGAGACGCAGCCCGCTTCCGCGACCGCTCGGACAAGCTCGTAGGCCTGGAGCTGCGCAGCCAGCTGGCCGGGCGCTGGCGGATGGCCACCATGCAGATTGTCTTCGCCGCCATCCCCGCAGTCATCTACCTGGCCGCCGGCTTCCCCGCCACCAGCGGCGGGATGACCATCGGCACCCTGGTGGCGTTCACCGGCCTGCAGGGCGCCATCTTCCGCCCGGTGATGGGCCTGCTGA
Organism: Arthrobacter sp. zg-Y750; assembly: GCF_020907365.1. NCBI lineage: Bacteria > Bacillati > Actinomycetota > Actinomycetes > Micrococcales > Micrococcaceae > Arthrobacter > Arthrobacter sp. zg-Y750. The sequence goes on from NZ_JAJJOC010000007.1 coordinate 6,334, forward strand.
ACATCGGCGTGCAGTGGGTGACCGCCCTGGCGTTCTTCAGCCGGATCTTTGAGTACCTGGACCTGGTGCCGCAGATCCGCCCCGCAGCCAACCCGGTCCGGCTGGATCCGGCCGCAGTGCGCGGCGAGGTCCGGTTCGAGGACGTGCGCTTCGCGTACGACGACGGCGCGGACGTCCTGCGGAACATCAACATGATCCTTCCGGCCGGAACAGCCACCGCCGTCGTCGGCGCCACCGGCTCCGGCAAAAGCACGCTGGCCTCGCTGCTGCCGAGGCTGAATGACACCAGCTCAGGCACGGTTCTCATTGACGGCGTGGACGTGCGCGAAATAGCCCCCGAAGACCTGGCCCGGATTGTCGGCGTCGTCTCCCAGGAGAGCTACCTGATCCACGCCTCGGTGCGCGAGAACCTGCTGCTGGCTGATCCGGACGCCGGCGACGAGCAGCTCTGGTCCGCCCTGGCCGCTGCCCGGATGGCGGACACGGTCGGTGCCCTGCCCGAGGGCCTGGACACCATGGTGGGCGCCCGCGGGCACCGCTTCTCCGGCGGCGAGCAGCAGCGGCTGGCCATTGCCCGCACCATCCTGCGCAATCCGCCGGTGCTGGTGCTGGACGAGGCCACCTCCGCCCTGGACAACACCACCGAGGCGCAGGTGCAGGCGGCGCTGGAACACCTCTCCGCCGGGCGGACCACGCTGACCATCGCCCACCGGCTCTCCACCGTGGAAAACGCGGACCAGGTGGTGGTGCTCGACGCCGGGCGGATCGTGGAGCGCGGCACCCCGGCTGAGCTGCGGGCCGCAGACGGCGCGTTTGCCCGGCTGGCCGCGCACAGCGCCGCGCGCTAACCGGATTTGCGGCCGGTTTGCGCTTTTGCTGCCGGTTCAAACCGGCAGCAAATGCCTAAACCGGCAGCAGAAGGTGAGGAGCTAGGCCTGGCAGAGGCAGAACGGATGCCCGGCCGGATCCAGGAACACCCGGAAGCTGGTGCCGGGCTGGTGCGTATGCTTGGTGGCCCCGAGCAGGAGCACCGCCGCCTCGGCCTCATCCAGGTCATCCACATCCACGTCAATGTGCATCTGCTGCGGGATGTCCTGCTCCGGCCAGACCGGCGGAGTGTAATTCTCCACCTGCTGGAAGCAGTAGCGCTGCCCGGTGACGTCGGAAATTTCGGTCCAGTTGTCGTAGGGCTCATCCTCGTGCAGGTTCACCTTCCAGTCGAGGAGGGCGCCGTAGAAGGTGGCAAGGGCAACTGCGTCGGGGCAGTCAAGGACAGTGGTGGGATAGCGAGCGATAGCCATGGCGTGAAGCCTAGATGCCGGTGGCGTACCCGGCTACCCCTTGGCCTGAAGCAACCGGTTCAACGCGCCCAGCGATTCCGAGGCAGCCTCCAGCGCTGCCTTCTGTTTGCCGTCCAGCTGCTCGAGGGCTGCACGGACGGGCCCGGACCAGGCCGCGGCGATGGCTTCATTCTGTGCGCGGGCCTCCTCGGTGGGCACCAAGTGGCTGACACGCCGGTCGGTCGGGCTGCTGGACCGGGTGAGCAGACCCCGCTCGGTCAGGGTACGCACTGCGGCGCTGGCGTTGCTTTGCTTCAGCCCCATGAGCCGCGCCACTTCCGTGACCGTGAGACCCGGTGCGTCCAGCACATGCTTCAGCAGGGCCAGTTCGGTGGCCGGCAGCGGATCAATTCCGGTGATCTCCGGCGCCCTGCGGTGGATGTTCCATGCAAGGTCCCGGAGCAGGTCGGCCACGGAGCGCTGCGCCTCGGGCACGCCGTCGATACTCATGCTGACCATCCTAGCGCATATACTTACATATATATGTTGACATATGTTATGCTCGTTCGGCATTCTGACGGTTTAGAAAGAAAGACCCCTCCATGACGAGCTCTCCGCTCCCCGCTCCACCCGCCAAGCGCTCCAACGGCGCACTGCTGACGGGAATCCTCGCCCTGCTGACCGCAGTGGCGCCGCTGTCCATCGACATGTACCTGCCGGCCTTCCCTCACATGGCACAGGATCTGGACACCACGGCCACCGGCATCCAGCTCACCATGACGGCCTTCCTGGTGGGCCTGGCCCTGGGCCAGCTGCTCATCGGCCCGCTCTCGGACGGTGTCGGCCGCCGCAAGCCCCTGCTGATCGGTTCCTTCGTTGCCCTGCTGGCCACAGTGGTCTGTGCCCTGGCACCGAACGTGGAAATCCTCACAGCGGCCCGCTTCCTGCAGGGCCTGGGCGGTGCGGCCGGTATTGTGCTGGCCCGTGCCATTGTCTCCGACACTTCCCGCGGCCCGGCCGCCGCGAAACTGCTGGGCGTGCTGACCATGATCAGCGTCATCGCACCTGTGGTGGGCCCGCTGGCGGGCGGCGCCATCCTGTCCGCCGGCAGCTGGCGGACCGTGTTCTGGGTCCTGTCCATCCTCGTGCTGCTGATGTTCCTGGGTGCACTGTTCGGTGTTCGGGAAACGCTGGATGACGCCGATCGGAACCGCGGCGGCCTCAAGACCACCTTCAAGGTGGCCGGCATCGTGCTGCGCAACCGCAACTACACCGGCTACCTGCTGACCTTCTGCTTCTCCTTCGCCGGGCTCTTCGCCTACATTGCCGCATCACCGTTCGTGGTGCAGAACATCCTCGGCCTGTCCGAAACCCGGTTCTCGCTGATCTTCGCCATGAACGCCGTAGCCATCACCATCGTTAGCGCCGTGGCCGCCGCGCTGGCCGGCAAGGCGCCCTACCGCACCATGATCAGCATCGGCCTGGCTGTGGGACTCCTGGCCGCCGCCGGAATGCTCATCACCGTTGCCAATGGCACACCCATGGTTCCCACCCTGGTGCTGTTCGCCGTGTTCCAGGGCTCAATGGGCATGGTCTTCGGTAACGCCACCGTGCTGGCGCTGGAGGAGGCAGGGCACCACGCCGGCACCGGTTCGGCCTTCCTTGGCTCCCTGCAGTTCCTGCTCGCCGCCCTTGCCTCCCCGCTGGTGGGCCTATGGGGTGAGGAAACCGGCGTGCCGATGGGTGCGGCCATGTTCGGCTTCCTGGTCCTGGCCGCGGCGTCCTACCTGCTGCTGACCCGCAAGGCTCCGAACGCAGTTCCGGACACGGCCCCGGACACGGCGGCGGACACGGCACCAGCCAGTGCTGCCGGGACGGACACGCACACCGCGGTCTAGCCCAGCGGGCAGCACTCCAACACAAACGGCAGGCGCCGCTCCCCCTTTTTTGGGGAAGCGGCACCTGCCGTTTTGGCTATCCGTAGAAGGCTAGCTGCGCGCGTGCGCCTCGACGTTGTCCGACGCCGGCTGGTCCTCCGCGTGCGGATGGCGGCGTTCCAGGGACGCGCCCTCGACGTCGACGTCCGGCAGGATCTTGTCCAGCCACTTCGGCAGCCACCAGGCCTTGTCTCCGGCCAGGTGCATCAGGGCCGGAATCAGCAGCATCCGCACCACGAAGGCGTCCACCAGGACACCGAAGGCCAGGGCGAAGCCGATGGGCCGGATCATGGTGCTGTGCGAGAAGATGAAGCCGCCGAACACGGACACCATGATGATGGCCGCAGCCGTCACCACCGAGCGTCCGTTGCGGAAGCCCTGCATCACGGCCACCCGGGCCGGCGAGCCGTGGACGTAGGCCTCGCGCATGCCGGTGCCCAGGAACAGCATGTAGTCCATGGCCAGGCCGAACAGGATGCCCACCAGGATGGTCGGCAGGAAGTTCAGTACCGGGCCCGGGGTTTCCACGCCGAAGACGCCGGCGAGCCAGCCCCACTGGTAGATGGCCACCACGCCGCCGATCGCGGCGAAGTAGGACAGGATGAAGCCCAGCGTCGCGATGACCGGAACGAAGATGGACCGGAAGACCAGGATCAGGATCAGCAGGGACAGGCCCACCACTACGCCCAGGTAGATCGGCAGGGCCTGGGACAGCTTCTCGGAGATGTCGATGTTGCCGCTGGCAGTGCCGGCCACACCCAGCTCCACGTCCCCGTTTTCGGTCTCCAGCGGGGACAGGTCCCGCAGGGTGTGCACCAGTTCCTCGGTGGATTCGCTGGTGGGGCCTTCGGCGGGAATCACCTGGAAGGCAGTGACGGTGCGGTCCTCGGAAGAGCCGACGGGGGCCACGGCCACTACGTCATCCTGGTCGAAGAGCTTCTGCGCAATCTCGGCCTGCGCCGCCGCGGATTCTTCCTCGGTGGGGTTGCCGGGAAGGTCCGCAACCACCAGCAGTGAACCGTTCTGGCCCTCGCCGAACTTCTGCGAGACCGTTTCGTAGGCCCGGTACTGGCTGGAGTCGTGGGCCTCGGAGGAACCGTCGGGCAGGTTGGTGCGCAGGTCCAGCGACGGAATGGCGATGACCAGCAGCCCCGCGATGGACAGCACCACGGTGAGTACCGCACGCAGCGTGGACATCTGCTTCACCGGGATGCTTTCCGGCTTGCCGGCCGAAGCGGAGGCACCGTGGTCCTTCTCCGCCGCGGCCCGCTCCTTGCGGCTGAGGATCTTCCGGCCGGCCAGCTTGAGCAGTGCCGGAGTAAGCGTGGTGGCCACCAGCACGGCAATGGCCACGCAGGCCGCGCCCACGGTGCCCATCAGGCCCAGGAAGGGGATGCCGGTGATGTTCAGGGCCAGCAGGGCGATGAACACGGTGGTTCCGGCGAACACCACGGCGTTGCCGGAGGTGCCGTTGGCCAGGGCGATGGATTCCTCCAGCGCATAACCGGCCTTCAACTGGCGGCGGTGCCGGTTGACGATGAACAGGGCATAGTCGATGCCCACGGCCAGGCCGAGCATAACGCCCAGGATGGGGGTCACGGACGCCATTTCGACGACGCCGGAGAAAGCCAGCGCACCGGCGGCGCCAACGCCCACGCCGATCAGCGCGGTCACCAGCGGCAGGCCGGCACCGATGAAGGTGCCCAGCATAACCACCAGCACAACCGCGGCGACCACCAGGCCAACCACCTCGCCCACACCCAGGATGCTGGGCACACCGGCGGAAACCTCGGATGAGAAGTCCACCTGCACGCCGTCGACGGGCTCATCTTCGAAGGCCGCTACGATAGCGTCCTTGGTTTCCTGCTCGACCTCCATCTGGGTCTCGCTGAAGACAACGTTGACCACTGCCGCGCTGCCGTCCTCGGACACAGTGCGGATTTCGGCGGCCGCGTCCAACAGGGCAGCACCCTGTTCGGCCTGGGCGGCACCGGCTTCCAGTTCTGCGCTCTTGGCATCAAGCTCGGCGCGGCTGGCGTCCAGCGTGGCCTGCTGAGCGTCCAGCTGCGCCAGCATTTCGGCGGGGGCACCGGCTGCTTCGGCCTGCTGCCGGGCGGCGTCGAGCTGGGCCTGGCCGTCCTCGAGCTGGGCCCGCCCCTGCTCGATCTGGGTGCGGCCGGCGTCGACCTGTGCCTGGCCGGACTGCAGCTGCTGGGCCTGGGCGGCGCGGTCCGCTTCGGTGCTGAACGGGTCCACGACGGTTTCCACGCCGTCAATGTCCGCAGCCTCGGTGATCAGTGCCGAGATGTCCTGCTTCTGGGCATCCGTGAAGGCCGAGCCGTCCTCGGTGCTGACCACCACGGAGCCGGAGCCGCCGGAAGCCTGCGGGAGTTTCTCCTGCAGGTGGTTGGTGACCTGCGTGGTGGGGGTGTCCGGGATGGAGAAGCCGGTGGCAAGCGTGCCGCCGAAGAGCATAAAAGCTCCTCCGGCAACCACAAGCACTCCGATCCATGCCGCAAGCACGGTTTTCGCGCGGCGGGCGGCCGCGGCTCCGAGGCGGTAGAGGAATTCAGCCATTTGAGGGTCTGTCCTTTTATGGTGGGTTGGGAACTACGGGTGGAGTGATTTGGGGGAGGCCGGGTCCCGGACATAGCCGGAGCGCACCTTTTCAAGCAGCGCGTCCAGCAGTTCTGCCCAGACGCGGCGGGATTCGGGGGTATCCACGGCTCCGGTGGCGCAGTGCCAGTGGTGGTACAGCACGCCCAGACCGCTGGTGAGGGCACCGACCAGCAGGTCCACGCCCAGCTTGTTGGCTTCCGGATACCGGCCGAGCATAGCCGCGGAGAGCCGTTCGCTCAGTTCGGTGAACGCCCGCAAGGCAATCGGGTGTGCCTGCGTCTGGGCCGGAGCAGGAATGGGCCCGTCTCCCAGCAGCCGGGTCAGATACGCCATGGGCGCCACCAGGTCCGCTGCTCGGAACGCCTCGGCAATTTCGTCGAACATGGCCGGGCGTCCGACGTCGGAGGCCGGGACGGCGATCAGGCTCTCCACTGCGGAACTGAGGACGTCACTGCACACTTCCGACACAATGTCGCGGACTGAGGAGAAGTGGTTGAACACTGTGCGGCGCGAAACATCGGCGGCCTGGGCCAGCTCGTCCACGGTGAAATCGGTGCTCTGCCGCTCATGCATCAGCGCCGCCGCGGCTGCCACAATGGCCTGCCGGTGGCGGTCTTTTAGCGCCTTGCGGCGGTCTTCCGACGGAACACTGTTCAGCACGCTTACTACACTACGTGCACGTTTGCACTCGGTGCAAACGGTTCCGGCCGTCCCGCTAGTACCGGCTGCCCTCCGGCTGCGGGGCGTTGTCCAGCATCGCCAGGTCCTCGTCGCTGAGCACCAAATCCCCGGCCGCGACGTTGTCGCGCAGGTATTTGGGTGTTTTGGTCCCCGGGATGGGGATGACCCGCTGTCCCTGGGCCACCACCCACGCCAGCGCCACCTGGGCCGGCGTCGCGCCCACCCGTTCAGCGACGTCGCGCACCCGCTGCACAATGGCCAGGTTCGCCATCAGGTTCTCCTGCTGGAAGCGCGGAAGACGGCGGCGCATGTCATCCGGCGGGAGCTGGTCAAAGGAGGTGAACCGCCCGGTGAGGAACCCGCGGCCCAGCGGGGAAAACGGCAGGAACGCGAGCCCGTTCTCCACGCAGTAGGGCACGACGTCGGCCAGCCTGTCCCGGGTCCACAGCGACAGTTCGGACTGCACCGCGGTGACCGGATGCACCGACTGCGCCCGCTTAATCTCCTCCACGCTGGCCTCCGAAATGCCGATGGCGCGGGCTTTGCCGTCCCGGACCGTCTGCGCCATGGCACCCCAGGAATCTTCCAGCGGCACCTCCGGATCCACCCGGTGCAGGATGTACAGGTCCACGTGGTCCGTACCCAGCCGGCGGAGGCTGGCGTCGATGGACTGGCGGATATGGTCGGGGCTGCCGTTCTTCACCAACCCGGGCATGGTCCCCGCCGCCGGGGCCGCGTTGCTGACCTCCAGGCCAACCTTGGTGGAAAGCACGGCCCGCTCCCGGTAGCCGTCCTTCAGGGCCCGGCCCACCAGTTCCTCGTTCGTGTAGGGACCGTACACATCCGCCGTATCGATCAAGGTGGCGCCGAGTTCAATGGCGCCGCGGATCACCGAAATGGAGGTTTCCTCCTCCCGTTTGGCTTCCATGTCATAGGCGTAGCTCATGCCCATGCAGCCCAGGCCGATCACGCCGACCTCGGGTCCGTTGGTTCCCAGTGTGGTGGTACGCATTAGCGGGTTCCTCCCTGCGGTGCCTGCCTTACGGACCCGGGCGGGGCCGTAACCCTAGGCTAGGAGTGTCGCGGCCCGCGCGGGAGGGGCAGGCGCTTATCCGTTCAGATTCACTTCCAGCAGCCCGTCACGGACGCGGGTGGCAAAGCAGGGCTGCGGCGCCGTGGCCGGCCCGTGCACCACTTCGCCGCTCTGCACGGCGAAGGTGCTGCCGTGCCAGGGGCAGATGATGCACAGCTGGCCCTTCTCCTGGCGCAGTTCCCCCTCATGCAGCGGTCCGCCGAGGTGGCTGCAGGTGTCGGCCAACACGGAAATGGAACCGTCGGCGGCGCCGTCGGTCCGCTTCAGCACCATCAGGTCCACCTCCCCCAGCCTTGCCCGCTGCGGTGTGCCGGAGGCAAAGGAGTCCACCGGGCCCAGGGAATGCCATCCGGGCGATACCTCTTCGGGCAGGTCATCGTTGCGGTTCACCCCGGCACCCTGCCGGTAGGACAGGTGCCCACCGAGGAACCCACCGATCATCGTGCTCGTCAGGCCGGCAAAACCCAGGGCCCGGCCCAGTCCCTGGCTACCGCGGAACCGGGCCAGCCAGGAACCTGAATAGAGTCCGAGGGCCAGGATGTTGGAGAGCTGGTGCACCACCCCGGTGCGCTGCTGCTCAGTATCCAACTCGGCGAAGTCCGCGGCTCCGGCGAGCGCAGTGGGAGCGGCGGACAACACGCCCACTCCTATCAGTGTCCGGGCGGCCCGCTCGTTGCCGGGCAGCACATCCAGCACAGCGGCGGACACCCAGGCGCCCAACGGCACTACGATCATCAGCGGGTGCAGCGGGTGGCCCAGCGGGACGCCGTGCAGCACGTCCTTCACCCCTGTGGGCAGCACGGTCCGCACGGAGCGGGCCACCCAGGAGGCGGCGGGATCCAGCCAGCCGGCGTTTTCCAGTTTGTCGGCAACGGTGACCAGTGGCAGGCGGCGCATGGCTTCTCCTAGCGGGGCGGGAACGGTGCCCACAGACTAGGCAGCCGGGGCCGCGGGCGCCACCGAAAACGGCGGGAACTCTCAGATGGCCTTGCCCGGGTTGAGGATGCCCAGCGGATCCAGTGCGGCGCGGAGGGTGTTCATGACCTCCAGCGAGGTTCCGCCCAGCTCGTCTTCCAGCCAGTCCCGTTTCAACAGCCCGACGCCGTGTTCCCCGGTCAAGGTACCGCCCAGCCGGTGCGCCAGGTAGAACATCTCCCCCAGCGCCGCCTTGGCCGGTCCGGCGGTGACCGATTCTTCGGGGTCCGTCACGATCATCGGGTGCAGGTTGCCGTCCGAGGCGTGCGCGATAGTGAAGATCCGCACCCCCGTGCGCGCGGAGATCTCTTCCAGCCCGCCCACCACCTCGGCCAGCTTGCCGCGGGGCACCCCAATGTCCCCGATGGACACCCGTCCCAGCTTCTCCAGCGACGGAATCGCTTCGCGCCGCGCGGTTATCAGGGCCGCGGCGTGCTCGTCATCCACCGCCTTCTCGCAGCTGCCCAGCGGCGACACAACGTCCATCACCACGTCCTGCTCCAGGAACGCGCCGTACCCGTCGGTCTGCACCAGCAGGAACGCTCCGCCCTTGGCGCGGTAGTCGGTGCCCATGGCCATGTCCACCGCCTCCAGCGTGGGCCCGTCCATCAGTTCCATCACCGAGGGCTGGATGCGGGCGGCGACGACGGCGGATGCAGCCCGCGCGGCGGCCGTGACGTCGGGGAAGAACGCGGCCACGGTGGCAGTGTGCACCGGCATCGGGCGCAACCGCAGGGTTGCTTCCACCACCACCCCGAGCGTTCCCTCCGAGCCGATCATCAGGGCATTCAGGTCATAGCCGCTGACCCCTTTTATGGTTTCACGGCCGGTCCGCAGCTCCCGTCCGTCGGCCAGGATAACGCGCAGGGCCAGCACCGATTCGCGGGTGACGCCGTACTTGGCGCAGCGCATGCCGCCGGCGTTGGTGGCAATGTTCCCGCCGATGCTGCAGATGGCCGTGCTGGCCGGATCCGGGGCGTAGAACAGCCCGTATTCGGCGGCCGCGGCGTTGAGGTCTGCGTTCAGGACTCCCGGTTCCACCACGGCCAACTGCTCTTCCGGGTCAATCCGCAGGATCCGGTTCATGCCGGAGACATCCAGCACCAGTTCACCGGCCCGGGCGGAGGATGCGGCTGCCAAACCGGTGCCGGCACCGCGGGGCACCACGGGAATCCGGTGCCGGGTGGCCAGCTGAAGGGTGGTGACGACGTCGTCGGCGGTCCGGGCGAACACCACGCCGTCCGGCAGCGACTCGGGGACATACCCGGAGCGGTCGGTGCTGACCCGCTTGCGGTCCTCTTCCAGGACGGACACGGAAGGAAATGTGCTGAGGAAACCCGGTCCGCCCAGGGCGTTGCCGGGATCCGGATCGAGGGAGTGCGTACTCACGGGATGACTCCTTTTGCTTCGGGGCGTTTGCGGTCGGGGCGCTCAGGGCACCATCCAGCCCAGGATCGAGGTGGACTGCAGCCAGATCAGCAGGGTGAGGAACGCGAGCAGGCCAAGGCTCCAGCCAATGAGCTTGCGCAGCAGCGTGGATTCGGCGCCGTTCAGGCCCACGGCGGCGGCGGCAATGGCCAGGTTCTGCAGCGAGAGCATCTTGCCCATCACGCCGGCGGAGGAGTTGGCGGCGGCCATCAGCGTGGGTGAGAGTCCGGTTTCATTCGCCGCCGCCACCTGCAGGGCACCGAAGAGGGAGTTGGAGGAGGTGTCGGAGCCCGTCAGTGCCACGCCGATCCACCCGAGCAGCGGGGACAGGATGGCGAAGAAGCCGCCGGCGGAGGCCAGTGCGACCCCCAAGGTGGTGGTCTGCCCGGACAGGTTCATTACAAAGGACAGGGCCAGGACGGCGCAGACGGTCAGGATGGTCCAGCGCAGCTGCACCAGGGTCTCGCCGTACACCCGGACCCCGCGCCGTGGCGTAATCCGGTACAGGATCATGGTGATGATGCCGGAGAAAAGCAGCAGGGTTCCGGTGGCGCGGATGTGGTCGAAGCGCAGGGTCTGGGCGGCCACGGGTTTGCCGTTGGAACCGGTGACGTCCAGGCCCGGCCAGGAGAACGTGGTGCTGCCGATGCTGGTCAGCCAGGTTTTGATGCCGGGGACCTGGGCCAGGGAGAACACGGCAATAATGACCAGGTAGGGGGCAACCGCCATCCACACGTCATGCCCGGAAGGCCGGCCGGTCCCCGCGGATGCACCGGTATCACCGCTGCCGCGCGCCCCGCCGTCTTCTTTGGGGACGCGGCCGCCGTCGCCGACGGCGGTGGCTCCCCCGGTGCCCGGGGCCCCCGTCGCTCCCGTGGCCAGAGGGTCGCTGCGGCCGGGTCCGGTGAGAGTATCCGCGCCGGCGGTTTCGGCTACGCGCTCCCCGGCCTCCTCCGCTTCCCGGGTTTCCCCGGTCATTCCGATGATTTCCACCGGTTGCCAGACCCGCAGCATCAGCAGCACGGCCACCACGGTGACCACGGCGGCCACCACATCGGTGAGTTCCACAATGAAGAAGTTGGACGCCACGAACTGGGACAGCCCGAAGGCCGCCCCGGCCACCAGGGCCACCGGCCAGGTCTGCCGCACCCCGCGTTTGCCGTCCACCAGGAAAACCAGGATCAGCGGAACCACCAGCGCTATAAAGGGTGTTTGCCGGCCGGTCATGGAGGACAGTTCCTGCAGCGGGATGCCGGTGACGCCGTTCAGGGCGATGATCGGTGCCGCCATGGCACCGAAGGCCACCGGCGCCGTATTGGCCAGCAGCGCCACGACGGCGGATTTGAGCGGCTTCATGCCGGCAGCCATCAGCATGGCCGAAGCAATGGCCACCGGAGCACCGAATCCGGCCAAGGATTCCAGCAGGGCGCCGAAGCAGAAAGCGATCAGGATGGAGAGGATGCGCAGGTCATCGGAGATCGACCGGATGGTGCGGCCCAGCACCTCGAACCAGGGCGTGGCTACGGTGAGTTTGTAGATCCACAGGGCGTTGATCAGGATCCAGAGGATGGGGAAGACGGCGTAGAACGCGCCAAGCCCGGTGGCGGAGAGGACCTGCCCCACGGGCATCCGCCAGCCGAGGATGGCTAGGAGGATGGAGAGCACCAGGCTGATCAGGGCCGCCTGGTAGGCCTTCATCCGGAACACGCCCAGCATCACGAATAACAGGAGCAGGGGCAGCGCTGCAAGGATTGCGGACAGGGCCAGGGATCCGGCGATGGGTTCGAGCGGCTGTTGGAATGCGGCTACCTGCGTCTTCACAAAAACTCCCTTGTTTTTGTTTCCACACCGTTTGCCCTCCGCCGTTTGGTGTTCCCGGGGGCTGCCCCGGGGGCATGTACGCGGTGAGGATGGGTCCGACACTAGGCCCGGGCTGTGCGCAGGGTCAACGGTTCAGGCGCATCTTAAACACAGCAGCCGCCGCGGTTCCCGTCCGTGAGGAGCGGGAGCCGCGGCGGCGTGCGGTGCGGTGCTGCGTGGAGCCGCCGACCTATTGCCGCGGATCGGGATTCTGCGGCTCTTCGCTCCCCATGTCGGCGGCACCGAAGAGTTTCTCCGCCGGGGAATTCGCGGCGCTGTTCGCGCGGGCCATCAATTCCGGATGATGCAGGTCCAGAGCCGGCCGCTCGGAGCGGATGCGGGGCAGGGAGGTGAAGTTGTGGCGCGGCGGCGGGCAGGATGTGGCCCACTCCAGCGATCCGCCGAAGCCCCACGGATCATCCACTTCCACCTTCTTGCCGTGCCGCCAGGTGATGTACACATTCCAGAAGAACGGAATCATGGACAGCGCCAGAATGCCCGCCCCGATAGTGGAGAGCTGGTTCATTCCGGTGAAATTGTCCTCCACCAAATAGTCTGCATAACGGCGCGGCATTCCGAGCACGCCCAACCAATGCTGGATCAGGAACGTGGTGTGGAAGCCGAGGAAAAGCAGCCAGAAATGCAGCTTCCCGAGCCGCTCGTTAAGCATCTTTCCGGTCCATTTTGGCCACCAGAAATAGAAGCCCGCAAACATTGCGAACACCACAGTTCCAAAGACCACGTAGTGGAAATGCGCCACCACGAAGTAGGTGTCCGACACGTGGAAGTCCAGGGGCGGGGAGGACAGGATGACGCCGGTCAGCCCGCCGAACAGGAAGGTGATCAGGAAGCCGATGCTCCACAGCATGGGCGTCTCAAACGTTACGGATCCCCGCCACATCGTGCCGATCCAGTTGAAGAACTTCACCCCCGTCGGCACCGCAATCAGCATGGTCATAAAGGCGAAGAACGGCAGCAGCACCGACCCGGTCACATACATGTGGTGCGCCCAGACGGTCATGGACAGGGCGCCGATGGCGATGGTGGCAAATACCAGCCCCTTGTACCCGAAGATGGCCTTCCGGCTGAAGACCGGCAGTATTTCGGAAATGATCCCGAAGAACGGCAGGGCAATGATGTACACCTCGGGATGGCCGAAGAACCAGAACAGGTGCTGCCAGAGGATGGACCCGCCGCGCTCCGGGTTGAAGATGTCCGCGCCGAACCGGCGGTCCGCACCGAGGGCGAACAGGGCAGCCGCCAGGGGCGGGAAGGCCATCAGCACCAGGATCGAGGTGACCAGGGTGTTCCAGGTGAAAATGGGCATCCGCCACATCGTCATCCCCGGGGCACGCAGGCAGGTGATGGTGGTGACGAAATTGACCGAGCCCAGAATGGTGCCGAAACCGGACAGCGCCAGCCCGAAGACCCAGAGGTCTCCGCCCACACCGGGGCTGAATTCAGTGCTGGACAACGGCGTATAGGCAGTCCAGCCGTAGGAGGCGGGACCTTGGGGCAGGAGGAACCCCGCCATCGCCACGGAGGACCCGAACAGGAAGAACCAGAACGCCAAGGCATTCAGCCGCGGGAACGCGACGTCCGGCGCCCCGATCTGCAGGGGCATGATCACGTTGGCGAACCCGGCGAAGAGCGGGGTGGCGAACATCAGCAGCATGGCGGTGCCGTGCATGGTGAACAGCTGGTTGTACTGTTCCCGGGTTTGCAGGATCTGCATCCCGGGTTCGAAAAGTTCCGCCCGGATGATCAGGGCCATCACACCGGCCAGCGAGAAGAAGACAAAGGACGCTATCAGGTACATGTAGCCGATGGTCTTGTGGTCCGTTGAGGTGATCCAGCTGACGACAATTCGGCCCTTGGATACCGGCACGACCCGGGGGGCAACGAACGTTCCATCCGGTTCCGCGGTGTACTTCATGGTCGACATGGAATGATCCCGATCCGCTGTTGGGGGTAGTGCGCTGCCAGGAACCACCGAGACTGTCCTTGGTATCGTAGGGCGGCAGCGCACCGCCCACCAGACCCCGCCGGGAATCGGCTGCGTCCGCCGCCAACCTCCGCGGCAGTCGAAGCGAACCGACCGGTTCGGGGAAACGGTGCGGCCGGCGGGGACGGCAAGGCAGAATCGGAGGATGGACACGAATCCCCTGCCCACGCAGCCGCACGACGCCGCCCCGCCCCGCACTGCGGTGGTCACCGGTGCCGGCTCCGGCATTGGCCGTGCCGCCGCGAGGGCCTTCCTGGCCGACGGCTTCCAGGTGGTGCTGGCGGGCCGCCGCGAAACGGAGCTGCGCGAAACCGCGGACGGATCTCCCCGGGCCCTCGTGGTACCCACCGACGTTACGGTGCCCGACGACGTCGAACGGCTTTTCGCCGCGGCCGTCGGGGCGTTCGGAAGGGTGGACGTGCTGTTCAACAACGCGGGGACCTTCGGCCCCACCGGGAGCATTGACGAACTCAGCCTTGAGGACTGGAACCGGACGCTGGCGGTCAATGTCACCGGCACCATGCTGTGCACCGCCGTTGCGGTGCGGCACATGAAGGCACAGTCCCCGCAGGGCGGCCGGATCATCAACAACGGGTCCATTTCGGCGCACACGCCCCGCCCGCTGTCGGCCGCCTATACGGCCACCAAGCACGCGGTGACCGGGCTGACCAAGTCCATTGACCTGGACGGACGCCCCTTCGGCATCACCTGCGGGCAGATTGACATCGGCAATGCCGCTACGGAACTGCTCAGCGGAATCGGCGGCGGCCAGGGCGCGCTGCAGGCCAACGGTACCCGGGCGCAGGAGCCGTGCTTCCCGGCGGAGGAAGCCGCAGCGGCCGTGCTGTTCATGGCCTCTGCCCCGGCGTCGGCGAACGTCCGCTCGCTGGTGCTGACCGCCGCCGGGATGCCGTTCGGCGGCCGCGGCTAAGTCCCCGGCCGCCGGCCCCGGCTGGTTCGGACCCTAGCCCTGCCGGGCCTTCCGGGTCGGCGAGCCGTTCTTGCCGGTCTTAGGCATCCTCGGCCTCCGTTGCTTCGCTGGTAAAGGCCACTGCTGCCCCACCGGCGGGTGCGGTGCCGTTCGGGTCCAGGGCAGCCAGCACGTCCTCGGAATCCGTGTCGTCGGGCATTGGCTCGGGCTGGCGCCACTCCGCCACATGGTCCGGATGGGTGTTTCGGGTCAGCCCGGAGGTCTCAGACTTCATTTCGTCATCGAGCCGGCGCCCGTGAGTGCTGTTGCCGCGTTCCGCCATGATGCGTTCCTTCCGGTGAACCAACAGTAAGTGTACTTACGGTTTAGCACCCGGATGGCGGAGCCTCAACCCGTTACGGGGACGGAATCAGCATTCCACCACATTCACGGCCAAGCCGCCGAGCGCGGTTTCCTTGTACTTCGAGCTCATGTCGCGGCCGGTTTCACGCATGGTCACGATGACCTCGTCCAGGGATACGCGGTGGTCGCCGTCGCCCCACAGGGCCATTTTCGCCGCGTTGACAGCTTTGGCGGCGCCAATCGCGTTGCGTTCGATGCAGGGCACCTGCACGAGCCCGCCGATGGGATCGCAGGTGAGGCCCAGGTTGTGTTCCATCGCAATCTCGGCGGCGTTTTCCACCTGCTCCGGGGTGCCGCCCAGGATTTCCGCCAGTCCGGCTGCGGCCATGGACGACGCCGACCCCACCTCACCCTGGCAGCCCACCTCGGCGCCGGAAATGGAGGCCTGCTCCTTGTAGAGCACGCCCACGGCACCGGCTGCCAGCAGGAACCGGACCACAACGTCGTCTTTCTGCTCCTGCGTGGCGTTTTCCATGCCGGGGCCGTAGTGGGTGGCGTAGAACATCACGGCCGGAATGATCCCGGCGGCACCGTTGGTGGGCGCGGTGACCACCCGGCCGCCGGAAGCGTTTTCCTCATTGACGGCCAGCGCCACCAGGTTCACCCATTCCTGCCAGAACTTCGGATCCCGGTTCGGATCCTCGGCCCGCAGCCGGGTGTGCCAGGCCGGGGCCCTGCGGCGGACCTTCAGTCCGCCGGGCAGCAGCCCCTCGCGCCGGATGGCGGAATTCTTGCATTCCTCCATCACGTCGCGGATGTGCAGCAGGCCGGCGCGGATGTCCGCCTCGGACCGGGCCGCGCGCTCGTTGGCGAGCATCACCTCGCTGATGCTCAACCCGGTGCCGGTGCAGTGCCGCAGCAGTTCGGCCGCGGTGCGGAACGGATAGGGCAGCTCGGATTTGCTGGCCTCCAGTTCCATGGCGTCGGCCCGCTCCTCGCCGTCGCGGACAATAAAGCCGCCGCCTACGGAGAAGAAGGTCGCGTCCCGGAGCACCGCGCCGTCGGCGTCCAGCGCCGCGAACTTCATGCCGTTGGTGTGCCGGGGCAGCACCGTGAGCGGGTGCAGCACAATGTCCGCCTCGCCGTATTCCAGCGGGCGGGCGACGGCGCCGGGAACCTGGGCGCACAGCTGAAGCTTCCGGGTGGCCTGGATGTCCGCCAGCCGGTCCTCCACCTGTTCGGGCAGGATCAGTTCCGGAGCGAATCCTTCCAGCCCCAGCAGGACGGCGGTCATGGTGCCGTGGCCGCGGCCGGTCGCCGCGAGGGACCCGTACAGGTCTACGCGGAGGCCGGCCACGGCGGACAGGATGCCGGCGGTAACCAGTTCCTCCGCGAACACGGCAGCGGCACGCATCGGACCCACGGTGTGTGAGCTCGAGGGGCCAATGCCCACGGTGAACAGGTCAAAAACGCCAACAGCCAAGGGGTATTTCCTAACGGTGTGCTGCAGCCGGTGCTGCGGAAAGGTCCGCCAGGCCGGGGTACAGCGGGTGGGACTGCGCCAGGGCCGTAACCCGTTCGCGCAGCGGTGCCAGGTCCTGCTCCGGTCCGGCGACCAGGGCAGAGGCGATGATGTCGGCTACCTCGCGGAACGCGTCCTCGCCGAAACCGCGGGTGGCCAGTGCCGGGGTGCCGATCCGCAGGCCGGAGGTGACCATGGGCGGGCGCGGGTCGAAAGGCACGGCATTGCGGTTCACGGTGATGTCGATCTGGGCCAGCCGGTCTTCGGCCTCCTGCCCGTTGAGCTCGGCGTTGCGCAGGTCTACGAGCACCAGGTGCACGTCGGTTCCGCCCGAGACGACAGAAATCCCCGCGGCGGCGACGTCGTCGGCCAGCAGGCGTTCGGCGAGGATCCGAGCGCCGGCCAGCGTGCGCTCCTGCCGTTCGCGGAACTCAGGGGTGGCGGCGATCTTGAAGGCCGTGGCCTTGCCGGCGATGACGTGTTCCAGCGGGCCGCCCTGCTGGCCGGGGAAGACAGCAGAGTTGATCTTCTTGGCGATGTCGGCGTCGTTGGAGAGGATGATGCCGCCGCGCGGACCGGCGAGGGTCTTGTGCGTGGTGGTAGTGACAACGTGCGCGTGCGGCACCGGGCTCGGGTGCAGGCCCGCGGCCACCAGGCCGGCGAAGTGCGCCATGTCCACCATCAGGTAGGCGCCCACCTCGTCCGCGATGCGGCGGAACTCGGCGAAGTCCAACTGGCGCGCGTAGGCGGACCAGCCGGCCACGATCAGCTTGGGCTGATGCTCCTTGGCCAGTGCTTCCACCTCGGCCATGTCCACGCGGTGGTCCGTCTCCGAGACGTTGTACGGCACCACGTTGTAGAGCCGGCCGGAAAAGTTGATCTTCATGCCGTGGGTCAGGTGCCCGCCGTGCGCCAGGGACAGGCCCAGGATGGTGTCGCCGGGCCGGATCAGGGCGTGCATCACCGAGGCGTTGGCCTGCGCGCCGGAATGCGGCTGCACGTTGGCGAAGTTGGCTCCGAAGAGCTCCTTGGCGCGGTCAATGGCCAGCTGCTCAATGACGTCCACGTATTCGCAGCCGCCGTAGTAGCGGCGTCCCGGGTAACCCTCGGCGTACTTGTTGGTCAGCACCGAGCCCTGCGCCTCCATGACGGCCACCGCGGTGTGGTTCTCGGAGGCAATCATTTCCAGCCCCTGCTGCTGCCGGCGCCGCTCGTTGTCGATCTGCTCGGCTACCTCGGGATCAACGTCCCCTAGGGACGAGTTGAGGAAATCGCTCATAGTTCGCCGCCGTTCTTCTCTGCGTACTCCTCGGCACTGAGCAGTTCACCCTCGGCCGTGGCGTTGACGGTGAACAGCCAGCCGGCGCCGTACGGGTCCTCATTGAGCAGGGCCGGGTTGTCGATGGCTTCCTGGTTGATCTCCACGATCTCGCCCGAAACCGGGGCGTAGAGGTCCGAGACGGACTTGGTGGACTCAACCTCGCCGCAGGTTTCGCCGGCTGTGACCGTATCGCCGACGGCGGGCAGGTCAACGTAGACCACGTCGCCGAGGGCATCAGCGGCGACGGCGGAGATGCCAACGCGGATGGGGCTGGAGGAGTCGACCCACTCGTGTTCGGCGGAGTAGCGGAGTCCTGCGTTTACTTTGCTCATCTTGGGCCTCTCGAAAGGTTGATCGTGTCTGGTTCAAAGTCTAGGTTCCGAGTGCCCCCGGGGCGGCATTCGCCGCCTCTTAGACACCTCGCTCGTTCCTCGCTCGGCGATGCGGGGCTACACGAATGCCGTACCACCAACGTGTCTCGCCTTAGCGCTTCTCGCGCTTATAGAACGGAAGCTCCACCACCGTGAAGGATTCAGGCTTGCCGCGGAGGTCGACGTCTAGGAGTGTGCCGGGGGCTGAATGGGGGGCGTCGACGTAGGCCAGGGCGACAGGGTAGCCGAGGGTGGGGCTGGGAGCGCCGGACGTGACTTCACCGATGACGTTGCCGTCCTTCAGGACCGGATAGGAGCTGCGGGCCGAACGGCGGCCGGAACCCTTCAGGCCCACCAGGGTGCGGGCCGGACCGGCTTCCTTGCGGGCTTCGAGGGCTGCACGGCCCACGAAGTCACCGTCCTTGGAAAGGGCGACCACGGGGCCGAGGCCAGCCGCGTAGGGATCGGTGTCGAGGGTGAGCTCGTTGCCGTACAGCGGCATACCCGCCTCCAGGCGGAGGGAATCGCGGCAGGCCAGACCTGCCGGAACCAAGCCCGAGTCCGAGCCGGCGGCAAGCAGCGCTTCCCAGAGGGCCGCGGCGTCGTCGTTGGGGACGTAGATCTCAAACCCGTCCTCGCCGGTGTACCCGGTGCGGGCCACCAGCAGGTCCAGGCTGCGCTCCCCCGCGGCAAGGTCCACGGTGTCTGCGGCGTAGTACTTCATACCCGTGACGGCGTCGCGCTGCCCGGCCGGAACCAGGGCCAGCAGGATGGCCTCGGCGGCCGGTCCCTGCACCGCTACCAGCGAGGTCTCGGCGGACACGTTCTTCACGGTGACGTTGAAGCCTTCGGCGCGGGCCGCCAGCTCGGCGGCCACGGTGTCCGCGTTGCCGGCATTGGGGACCACCAGATAGGCGTCCTCCGCCAGCCGGTAGCTGATCAGGTCGTCAATGATTCCGCCGTCGGAGTTCGTGATCAGCGAGTACTTGGCCCGTCCCGGCTTCACGGCGGAAAGCTTGCCCACCAGGGCGTAGTCCAGGAACGCTCCGGCGTCGGGACCGGTGACCTCCACCTCACCCATGTGGGAGAGGTCGAACAGGCCGGCGGCGCTGCGCACGGCCTTATGCTCGGCCAGTTCCGAACTGTACTTGAGGGGCATCTGCCAGCCCCCGAAGTCGGTGAAGGAGGCACCCAGCTGTTTGTGCGCCTCGTAGAGCGCGGTGTATTTCTCAGTCACTGGAGTATCCCCTAGTTCTCGAACTCTTCGATGGGCGGGCAGGAGCAGATCAGGTTCCGGTCCCCGGCGGCACCGTCAATGCGGCCCACCGGCGGGAAGTACTTGTCCGTCCGCAGGCTGCGCAGCGGGAAGGCCGCCTGCTCCCGCGGGTAGGCGCGGTCCCACTCATTGCCGGCCACCACGGTGGCGGTGTGCGGCGCGTTGCGCAGCGGGCTCTGCTCGAGGGTGAAGTCCCCGGCCGCCACCTGGTCGATTTCGGCGCGGATGGCGATCATCGCGTCGATGAACCGGTCCATTTCGCCCAGGTCCTCGGACTCGGTGGGCTCCACCATCAGGGTGCCGGCCACCGGGAAGGACAGGGTGGGGGCGTGGAAGCCGTAGTCCACCAGCCGCTTGGCCACGTCTTCGGCAGTGACGCCGGTCTTCGCAGTCAGTTCGCGCAGGTCCAGGATGCACTCGTGCGCCACCAGTCCGCCCTTGCCGGTGTAGAGCACCGGGAAGTATTCGTTCAGGCGGGCGGCCACATAGTTCGCCGCAAGCAGGGCGTGCTTGGTGGCGCTGGTCAGGCCCTCACCGCCCATGAGGTTCACGTAGGCCCAGGAGATGGGCAGCACGCCGGCGGAGCCGAAGCGCGACGCCGAGACGGGGATGTCCTCGCCGTCGGTCCAAGTGGCGGCGTCGCCGGGCATAAACGGTGCCAGGTGGGCCTTGGCTGCCACGGGTCCGACGCCGGGACCGCCGCCGCCGTGCGGGATGCAGAACGTCTTGTGCAGGTTCAGGTGGGAAACGTCGCCGCCGAATTCGCCCGGCTGGGCCAGCCCGACCAGGGCGTTGAGGTTGGCGCCGTCAATGTAGACCTGGCCGCCGGCCTCGTGCACGGCCTCGCAGACGTCGCGGACGTCGTCGTCGAACACGCCGTGCGTGGAGGGGTAAGTGATCATGATCGCGGCGAGGTTCTCCCGGTGCGCGTCGATCTTGGCACGCAGGTCCGCGTGGTCGATGGCGCCGTCGTCGGCGGTGGCAACCACCACCACCTTCATCCCGGCCAGGACGGCGGAGGCAGCGTTGGTGCCGTGGGCCGAGGCCGGGATGAGGCAGACGGTGCGCTGCTCATCATTGCGGGAGTGGTGGTAGCCGCGGATGGCCAGCAGCCCGGCCAGTTCGCCCTGCGAGCCGGCGTTGGGCTGGATGGACACCGTGTCGTAGCCGGTGATGACGGCCAGCTTCTGTTCCAGGTCCGCGATCAGTTCCCGCCAGCCCTCGGTCTGGGAATCCGGGGCGAAGGGATGGATGGAGGCGAACTCGGGCCAGGTCATGGCCTGCATTTCGGCCGTGGCGTTGAGCTTCATGGTGCAGGAGCCCAGCGGGATCATGGTCCGGTCCAGGGCCAGGTCACGGTCCGAAAGGCGGCGCAGGTAGCGCAGCATCTGGGTTTCGGAGCGGTAGGAGGCGAACACCGGGTGCGTCATGAACTCCGAGGTGCGCAGCAGGTCCGCGGGCAGCCCGAAGCCGTCCGCCGAATCCACCGGGGAGGCACCGAACGCGGCGGCCACCTCGGCGATGACGGCCGGCGTCGTGGTCTCATCCGCGGAGATGCCCACGGTGTCAGCGTCGATGGAACGCAGGTTGATGCCCTTCGCTTCGGCGGCGGCAATGATCTGCGCGGCACGGCCGGGAACGCGGGCTGTCACGGTGTCGAAGAAGGACTCATGCAGCAGCTCGACGCCGGCGGCCCGCAGGGCGGTGGCCAGGGACCGGGCGGACTCGTGCGCGCGGCGGGCAATCGCCGTCAGGCCTTCGGGTCCGTGGTAGACGGCGTACATGGACGCCACGATGGCCAGCAGCGCCTGCGCGGTGCAGATGTTGGACGTGGCCTTCTCCCGGCGGATGTGCTGTTCGCGGGTCTGCAGGGCCAGCCGGTAGGCGGGGGTGCCGGCGGAATCCTTGGAAACGCCGACCAGTCGCCCGGGCAGCGACCGTTCCAGTCCCTTGCGCACGGCCATGTAGGCGGCGTGCGGGCCGCCGAAGAAGAGCGGGACACCGAAGCGCTGCACGGAACCCACGGCAATGTCCGCGCCCTGCTCACCGGGAGGGGTGATCAGGGTCAGGGCCAGCAGATCCGCGGCCACGGTCACCAGGGCACCGCGTTCCTTGGCTTCCGCAATCAGGGCCGCCTGGTTGCGGACCACACCGGAGGCGCCGGGCTGCTGCAGGACGACGCCGGCCAGCTCGCCCTCGGGGAGTCCGTTGGCCAGATCGGTAACGATGACGTCGAAGCCGAGCGCCTTGGCGCGGCCCTTCACCACGGCGATGGTCTGCGGGAAGGCTTCGGAGTCCAGCACAATGGCGCCGTTGCTGTGGGCCTTGTTGGAGCGGCGCATCAGCAGCACGGCTTCGGCCACGGCGGTGGCTTCATCCAGCAGGGAGGCGTTGGCAATGGGGAGGGCGGTGAGGTCCTGGACCATGGTCTGGAAGTTCAGCAGCGCTTCAAGGCGGCCCTGGGAGATTTCGGGCTGGTACGGGGTGTAGGCGGTGTACCAGGCGGGGTCCTCCACGACGTTGCGCAGGATCACCGGCGGGGTGTGGGTGCCGTAGTAGCCCTGGCCGATCATCTGGACGGCGGTCTTGTTCTTCCCGGCGATCTTCCGCAGGGCGGCGAGGGTTTCCTCTTCGGATTTTGCCGGATCCAGCACCAGCGGGAAGCCCTGCCGGATGGCGGCGGGAACGGCCATGTCTGCCAGCCCGTCCAGGGTGTCATACCCCACGGCCTTGAGCATGGTGTCAACGGCGTCGGCACGGGCACCGATATGCCGGTCCGCAAACGCGGCGGCAAGGGTAGGGGAGGACGGATCTACAGGCATGAGGGGCTCCAGGAAAGGCAGACGGGGGTACGCCAACTAACGAAGGCTCCTCCCCGCTCTGTATTGGACCTGAGAGATTCCGCGGGTGTACTTCCGCTTGCACCGTCGGTGAGTTCCGGCCGTGCCGGAACTGCTTTCCAGAGTTGCCTCGCCCTGGCGGTACAGGGGCCTGAGAGATTCCCGGGGAGGGTTTGCTCCTACGGCGCCCGGCGCGATGCTCATGTGCATCCGGCAGGACTCTCCCGCCACGGCTGATAAAGGCATGTTCATTTGTAGGTGTCACAAGCATGTGACACAGCAAACTCTAACCTGCCGCCTGCACCGCCTCAACCCCTCGACACACCCGGGCGCGGGGGAGCAGCCGGCCTCGAATGTGCCCTGTGACCTGCAACGTCACAATCCCTTGATTTGACGGGGCCAGCAAGCGGCTTTCAAACTGAAATGTCGGCGGCAGCGCCAACAGCAGGGTGCTGTCCCCCCGGGGAGCGGCATAGGCGATTACGGCGGTTAGCTGCCGGCGGGTGCCTATTAGAAGGATTTTGATGTCTGAGCGCATTACCCGCCCCCCGAGCGACAGCGCTGTTTCCGCGCCGCAAAACAACTCCCCCGAGCCGCATCTTGCCCGCTCCCTGTCCAGCCGCCACATCCAGCTGCTGGCCATCGGCGGAGCCATTGGCACCGGCCTGTTCATGGGCTCGGGCAAAACCATTTCCGTGGCCGGCCCGTCCGTGATCTTCGTCTACGCGATCATCGGCTTCATGCTGTTCTTCGTGATGCGGGCCATGGGTGAACTGCTGCTCTCGAACCTCAACTACAAGTCCTTCAGCGATTTCTCCGCGGACCTCCTCGGCCCCTGGGCCGGCTTCTTCACCGGCTGGACCTACTGGTTCTGCTGGGTGGTCACCGGCATTGCCGACGTAGTGGCGATTGCCCATTACGTGACCTTCTGGTGGGGCAGCGCCCCACTGTGGATTCCGGCGCTGGCCTGCATCCTGCTGCTGCTGGCCTTGAACCTGCCCTCGGTGAAGGCCTTCGGTGAAACCGAATTCTGGTTCGCGCTGGTCAAGATTGTGGCCATCCTGACCCTGATTGTGGTGGGCCTGGTGATGATCCTTACCGGCTTCACCCACGGCGACGGCGTGACGGCCGGCTTCGGGAACCTCTGGGAGCACGGCGGGTTCTTCCCCACCGGACCCATGGGCTTTGTTGCCGGCTTCCAGATTGCCGTGTTCGCTTTTGTCGGCATCGAGCTGGTGGGCACCGCCGCCGCCGAAACCAAGGATCCCGAAAAGAACCTGCCGCGCGCCGTGAACTCCATTCCGATCCGCATCCTGCTCTTCTACGTAGGCGCCCTGGCCATCCTGATGGCAGTGGTGCCGTGGGACGAGTTCAGCGCCGACGAGAGCCCGTTCGTGGGCATGTTCACCCTCGCCGGGCTCGGCACTGCTGCGGCCGTGGTGAACTTTGTGGTGCTCACTTCCGCGGCTTCGTCGGCGAACTCGGGGATATATTCCACTTCGCGCATGGTTTTCGGTTTGGCGCACGACGGCGACGCCCCCCGGCCGTTCGGCCGGCTGTCCCGGCGCAAGGTCCCGCAGAACGCACTGTTCTTCTCCTGCACCTTCCTGCTGGCCGGCGTTGTCCTGCTGTACGCAGGCGAGTCGGTGAGCGCGGCCTTCACCCTGGTGACCACCATTTCGGCGCTGTGCTTTATGTTCGTCTGGTCCATCATCCTGGCCAGTTACCTGGTCTACCGGAAGCGCCGCCCGCAGCTGCACGCGGCGTCGAAGTTTCCGATGCCCGGCGGCGTCGTCATGGTTTACGCGGTGTTCGCGTTCTTCGCGTTCCTCCTGTGGGCCCTTACCACCCAGCCGGACACGCTGCAGGCCCTGCTGGTGACCCCCATCTGGTTTGTCCTCCTGGGCATTGTGTACGCGTTCCTGCGCCGCACTCCCGTGCACCAGGCACGGGTGGCAGCGCACCGCGACGCCGTCGCCCGCGAGCGCGCCGGACTGGCCGACGCCGGACTGGCCGACGCCGGAACACCGGTCCGCGGCTAATAAACCACTGTCCCCCGGGAGCTGACCGCTGCGCCGCCTCCCGGGGCGCCCGCCTTGGCGCTTGCGTCAATTTCCAGCCCGAAGGTATTCAGCGGCACTTCCAGCGCGGAAACCAGGTGCGGGACTACTTCGTGCTGGATCCGGCCGATTACGCCCTGCACATCGGCATCCGAGTTCACCGTGACCTTCATGGCCAGGTCCGGTTCGTCGGCTGTGCCGCGCAGCCGGACGGTTGAGCCCACCACGCCGGGGAGCTCCGCGGTTTCACGGTTGGCTGCGGCCGCCAGGATCTGCGGGTCGCACACCGTGATGCCGTGCGTGGGGTCTTCCTGCAGGCGGAACGTTCCCGCCGCCCGGTTCCGCGGAATCTGGGCGAGCAGCCACCACAGGCCCAGCAGCCCCAGCACCACTCCGGCGAGCAGGACACCCCACGGCGCGTACTCCCCGCTGAGGAAACCTTCCCCGTCCGCCAGCAGTGGTTCCGACGGGTCCGCAGCGGCCGTGCCTTTGAGCGCTCCTCCTGCGATCAGTGCAGCCAGGACCCCGGCGGCGAGGAGGATGATCCCCAGGACAATCAGCCAGGTCCGGTTCGCTGGTCCGGCATGTGCTCTCATAGGACTGCCCTTCCTACTCCCTGGTCCGGATGCTGGCGGTAACCTCCGGCACGGGGTCCAGGCCGGTGGCCGCCAGGCGGGAGCGCACCCCGTCCACCACCCAGTGCTCCAGGTCGGAGGTGCCGTGCAGCGCCGTCGTGACGTCCAGGTGGACCCGGCGCGCGGAGGCGGTGGCGGAAGCTGATGCCACCCCGTCAATGTGGTCGCATGTGGAGGCCGCAAGCCGGGCAACTGCCCGGCGGCTCATCACCACGGTTTCGCCGCCCCGGACCGACGGTACTCCGCCGGTGTCCGCCGCTCCCGGCATCCCCGGCATGTTCACCGGCTTGGCCCGCAGCGGCAGGGAGCGGTACTCGCCCGGAATGATGCCGCACAGCAGCAGGATCAGGCCAAGCACGCCCAGGATGACGGCGGCGGTCCATCCCTGGGTGCTGTCCCAGCTGGTCTCCCGGAGCCAGCGCAGGGGTTCAGTGACGAACACCGGCCAGCTTCCGTTGACGAGCCGGAGCACCGCGGCCCACACCAGGGCCACTCCGAGGGCCAGCAGCAGTACAGCGGTGATCGTTGCCGGTACGGACCGGCTGGGCCGGCGGCGCATGGACACCGGCGGATGGATTCTGGCACTCATTGCAGCTTCCTCCGGCGGGGTTCGGATTGCGGCGGACGGAGCCAGGCCACCGTGATGTCCACCTGCCGCACCTGCACCCCGGTCAGGGCCGTGACCCGTTCGGTGATCCGCCGCCGCAACTGTTCCGTGGCTTGGCGCAGCGGCACCGGATAAGGCAGTCCCACCGTCACTTTAAGGCTGGCGATATTGCCGGCCAGCTGGACGCTGGCATCCGGCCGGGCGGAAAGGTCCGCCCGTACGCCTATGCCCAGGAAGCCTCCGCTGCTGCCGCCGGCGAAGGTTTCGTCCCGGGCCACCTGGCTGGCGGTTTTTTCGAGCACCCGCCGGGCCAGGACGGTTTCCCCGCGGTCATTGATGTCCCGGGCCGGCCGCAGCGGCACCTGCGCCGAGGGCATACTCATCGGCTCGACGCTCTACCGAGCATTCCCTGGACGTCCACCTTCCCGTCCGCCACCAGCCCCACCATCAGTCCAATCAAGCCGAACAGGAGCGTGATGAGGAACGGCACCCAACCACCGAAGGCCAGCACGATTCCCAGCACCAGCCCGACTACCAGACACCACCGCGTTGCAGACATGGAGTCCTCCTTTTGGTTGTTGTTTACTCAAGGCTCTTGGACGGCTTGGCATCCTGGCTGTCGTCGTCCTCGTCCTGGTTGTCCCCGGGCAGGTGCACGTCGGTGACGTTGACGTTCACTTCGAGGACCTCCAGCCCGGTGGCGTTTTCCACGGACCGGATGACGTTGCGCCGAATGCCCTGGCTGACCTCCACTACGGAGTAGCCGTACTCCACCACAATGCTGACGTCCACCGCCGCCTGCCGCTCACCCTTTTCCACCGAGACGCCGTTGCTGACATTTGTCTGCGAACCCGGTATCCGTTCCGTCATGGAACTGAAGGCCCGGCGCGCCGCATTGCCCATGGCATACACCCCGGGCACCTCTCGGGTGGCCATGCCGGCGAGCTTCTGCACCACGGTTTCCTCAATGGTGGTGTCGCCCCGGGGTGTCTGCAGCGGCCCCGACCTGCGCTGGGCGTCTGGGGGCGCCGGCGCTTCCGGGGTGCTCAGTGTGCCCTGCCCCTGTGCTCCCTGCCCTGGTGCTCCCTGCATCCCTTGTGCGCTTTCGACGCTCTGCGCGCCCCGCGGACTGGGCGCTGACGGCGTGGGGGTCTTTGACGGATCTGCCATGGAAATCATCTCCTGCGTATCAACGCGGACTCACCGCGCACGTCCCTTACAGAATTAATGACGTGCGCGGGCCGGATTCGTCACGGCGAAAGCCAAAGTTTGGCTATCTTTCCCGCCGCCCGGGACGGTGTTGTTCCGCCCGGGTCCGCCCTCTGGGAAAATCGGGGCATGGTCCGGTCGCTGCCGGACGGAACAGGGACACCATGGCAGGATCCGAGCTGCCGCAGGCGGCACATAACCATTCTCCCCGCGGCCGTGCCGGGACCGCACTTTCCCTCCCGGACGAGGCTGCGTTGGTGGCGCAGGCCCGGAGCGGCGACCTCCCAGCCTTCGAATATCTGGTGGCCCTCTATCAGGGGCGGCTGTTCCGGCTCGCCTACCGGATGCTGCGGGACCGCGGCGACGCCGAGGACGTAGTCCAGGACACCCTCACGGCCGGCTGGCGGATGCTGCCCACACTGGACCGGGGCGAGGCGTTCGGCGGCTGGGTTTACCGCACCGCCACCAACCGCTGCCTGGACGTACTCCGCCACCGCACCGCGCATCCGCAGGACCTGCCCGGAACCGAGCACCTGGCAGCGGCACTGGATGCGGGGGCAACCCGGCGCGGAGCCGATCCGCACCACAGTGCCGAGGTTTCCGCAGAACTTGAAACCCTGCGGCGCGCACTGTCCCTGCTGCCGGCGGACCAGCGGGCCTGCTGGCTGCTGCGCGAGGTCCACGGCCAGAGTTATGCGGAGATCGGTGCCGCCCTGCGTATCAGCCCGCCGGCGGTGCGCGGGCGGCTGGCCCGGGCACGGGAACACCTCACGGCCGCGATGACCCAGTGGCGGTGACGGCACCCTTGAACTTCCATTTACCAGACAATAATATCCACGATACGGAAGAAGTAACCGGGATCACCCGCCTGTTTTCCCGCTGGTTTCCGCCACTCCCCCTCCGCCGGGGCACCGTTCACAGGAGAACCATCATGGCCGTTGAAGTAACCGACTCCTCCCCCGCGGAGGGAGCGGAGCACATCCTGACTCCCGAAGCACTGAAATTCATTGAAGAACTCCACCGCCGCTTCCGCAGCACCCGCGACGAGCGCCTGGCCGCCCGCGCTGTCCGACGCCGGGAGGTCTCGGCCAGCGGAACGCTGGATTTCCTTTCCGAAACCGCTGATATCCGCAGCGGTGACTGGAAGGTCGCCGAGGCGCCGGCCGCGCTGCAGGACCGCCGGGTGGAAATGACGGGTCCGGCGTCCCCCGCCAAGATGGCTATCAACGCCCTGAACTCGGGGGCCAAGGTATGGCTTGCCGACCTTGAGGACGCCTGCACGCCCACGTGGCACAACCTGGTGGATTCCCAAGTGAACCTTTACCGTGCAGCCCGCGGCGACCTTTCCTACACTTCACCGGACGGCAAGGAATACTCACTGCGCACGGACGTTCCGCTCGCCGTCGTCGTGATGCGCCCGCGCGGCTGGCACCTGCCGGAAAAACACCTGCAGATCGACGGCGAACCTGCCGTGGGTGCGCTGGTGGACTTCGGCCTGCACTTCTTCGCCAACGCGAAACAGCTGCTGGAAAACGGCCAGGGACCGTACTATTACCTGCCCAAGATGGAGAGCCACCTCGAAGCCCGCCTCTGGAACGATGTCTTCGGCTTTGCCGAGGAGTACGTGGGCGCGCCGCAGGGGTCGGTCCGCGCCACCGTGCTGATCGAGACCATTCCGGCGGCCTTTGAAATGGAGGAAATCCTCTACGAACTGCGGGAGCACGCCTCGGGCCTGAACGCCGGGCGGTGGGACTACCTGTTCAGCATGATCAAGGTCTTCCGCGACGCCGGGAAGTCCTTCCTCCTGCCGGACCGCGCGGACGTGACCATGACGGCACCGTTTATGCGGGCATACACCGAGCTGCTGGTGAAGACCTGCCACCGCCGGGGTGCCTTCGCCATGGGCGGCATGGCTGCCTTCATCCCCAACCGGCGGGAACCCGAAACCACGGCAGCTGCGCTGGAAAAGGTGAAGGCGGACAAGACCCGGGAGGCCGGTGACGGTTTTGACGGTTCCTGGGTGGCCCACCCGGATCTGGTGGCCACCTGCACGGAGGTCTTCGACGGCGTGCTGGGCGACAAGCCGAACCAAGTGGACCGGCTGCGCGAAGACGTGTCCGTTACCGCCTCGGACCTGCTCGATGTCAGCACCGCCGGCGGGTCGATCACCGAGGCCGGGCTGCGCTCCAACCTGTACGTGGCCGTCAACTATGTGGCCATCTGGCTTTCTGGCAACGGCGCCGTGGCCATCCGCAATTTGATGGAGGACGCCGCCACCGCCGAGATTTCCCGTTCCCAGGTCTGGCAGCAGGTCCGGAACCACGTAGTCCTGGAGGACACCGGAGAGACCGTGACCGAGGACCTGGTCAGCCGGCTCTTGGCGGAGGAGACCGAGCGGCTCCGCGGCGAGGTGTCAGAGGAGATGTACACCGGGTATTTCGAGCCGGCCAGCAAACTGATCGGCTCGATCAGCCTGTCAGCGGATTACCCCGATTTCCTTACCCTTCCCGCCTACGAGTTGATTGACTAGGCGCGGGCCCGCAGGTACCCGCCGGACCACCGAGTGATGGCATTGTAGGCCTGCGCCCGGACCACCGGGGCAGAGAGGAACACGTCATGCATGGCGTTGGCTATCCGCACCACGCTGACCGAGGGGCCCAGCGATAGCGCCCGGTGGGCCACCACATTCACATCCAGGGCAACGTCGGATCGTTCGGCATCTTCAGACCAGCGCGGGTGCAGGTAGCTCTTGTCCGAGAGGAGCACCAGCACGGGCACGTTCAGCCGCAGCCCGGTGGCTACGGTGGCCTGAGCGGAAAACACCGCATTGAGGAACGCCACGGTCACCGGAAAGCCCCGGACCGGCCGCCATTGTGTGTTGTAGTTCCATTCGCCGCTAAAAGCCGCGGACACCGTCCGGCTGTAGATGCCCGGATCCACCGGAGGCAGCGGCATCCGCGGCCGGCGCTGTGCCTGCATGCTGACCAGCGGGGAGATCATGCGGCGGGCCAGTTCCGTTGCCTGGAACTCCAGCCAGGGACTGTTCAGGATCAGTGCCGCGGTCCGTCCCGGGTGACGGTAGGCCCACGTGGACAAGGTGAGGCCACCGGTGGAATGGCCCAGCAGGAGCAGGGGCCGGGCGTCCGCTGCACCCTGGCCCATGGCGTCCAGCGCCGCTTCCAGGTCCGCGTCGTAGTCGCTGAGGCTTTGCACATACCCCGGTTCCTGCCCGGGGCGCAGGCTGCGGCCGTAGTTGTGCAGGTCCAGGGCGAAGAACCGGGCCCCCTGCGCAGCCCAATAGCGCGCGAGCTCGGTCTGGAAAAAGTAATCGGACCAGCCGTGCACGTACAGGACATCCAAGCCTTCGCTGCCGGCATCCACGCCGGAAAGCATCAGTTCCGGAACCTGCCGGACACCGGCGGGGAGTACCTCATTTCCCGGGGCCGGCGTGTAGCGGACCAGGGTCGCAACGTTGCCGCCGGGAAGGTCCAGGGTGAGCTGCTCGAAGCCCTCTCCGAGGATGTCCGGCTCCCAGCCGCGCAGCGGCGGCCTAGCCACGGGATACCGGGGCTGCCGGGTCCTCGAACAGGATCACCTGGCGGATGGCTTTTCCGTCCGCCAGGGTGTCCATGGCGGCATTGATGTCATCCAGGGCGATGGTCGAGGAAACCAGTTCCTCCACCGGCAGCTTCCCCTCCCGCCACAGCTGGGCGTAAACGGGGATGTCCCGGGCCGGAACCGCGGAGCCAAGGTAGCTGCCGATGATGGTGCGGGCCTCCGCAGTGAGGGTCAGCGGCAGAATTTCGGCAGTTTGATCAGGAGCAGGCAGCCCCACCGTCACGGTGGTCCCGCCGGCAGCGGTGATCCGAACGGCAGTTTCAAACGCACGGGGGTGCCCGGCGGCCTCGATGACCAGGGCTGGGCGGATCCCGGCCTCGAGCGCTTCCTGCGGAGTGTAGACGGCGTCCGCCCCCAGTTCCCTTGCCCGGGCCAGTTTCTCCGGCAGGGAGTCGATGCCGATCACACTGCGGACCTCCAGGGAAAGTGCGGTCAGCAGGGCTGCCATGCCGACGCCGCCAAGTCCCACCACGGCGACGTCGTCGTCCTTGCCCGGGCGGGCAGGGTTCAGCACCGCGCCGCCGCCGGTAAGCACGGCGCAGCCCAGCAGGGCCGCCACCTGCGGGGGGATGTCATCCTCCACCGGAACCACGGATTTACGGTTGACCACCGCGTGGCTGGCGAAGCCGGAGACCCCCAAGTGGTGGCGCACCTCCTCCCCGTCTTCGCCGTGCAGGCGCATGCCGCCGTCGAGCAAGGTGCCGGCGTTGTTGGCCGCCGAACCCGTAAGGCACGGCATTTTGCCGTCCGTGCGGCAACCGGCACATTCGCCGCAGCGCGGCAGGAAGGCCATCACCACGCGTTGGCCCACGGCCAGGTCTTCCACCCCCTCCCCCAGCTCCTCCACCCTGCCGGCGGCCTCATGGCCCAACAGCATGGGCAGCGGCCGGACCCGGCTGCCGTTCACCACGGACAGGTCCGAGTGGCACAGGCTGGCAGCTTCAATGCGCACGAGGATCTCTCCCGGGCCAGGGGCGTCGAGCATCAGGTCACGGACGGCCACGGGCCGGGACCGGGCGTAGGGGCGCGGGGCGCCAATGGTTTCCAGGACTGCGCCGCGGATGGACCTGCTGCCGTTGATAGCCATGAACTCTCCCTTGAAATCCCTGCCCTGCAGCCGCTGTGTTCCCGCCCGGCCGGTGCTGCGGCGCCCGCTCCTCCCGCCATTTGATCATGTCCAGGCCGATCCCACACGGCTTGGGTGGCTGCCGGGGGCAGATTCGTTTGGCAAGATTAGGGCCATGAGCCAGAGTTCCCGAACCGTACCGGCGCTGCCGGACAAAGACATCCGTGCCCTGAAGCGGGCCCTCGCCGCCGGCGACGTAACGGTCTTCGTGGACGGCACGGCACTGCGCCTGCCGGACACCGCCCGCGACGCCGTACTGGACCTGCTCTCGCGCCTTGCGGAAGGGTCCCCCGTAACCCTGTCCACCGCGGCACCCGCTCCCGCGGAAGCCGGTCAGGACGCACCCCTGCCGGCCGGACCCATGCCTCTGCTGACTACCTCGCAGGCCGCTGCTGCTGCCGGAATATCGCACACCTACTTGCGGAACCTGACCGACGCCGGCATCATCCCGGTGGAGTACCGCGGTTCGCACCGCCGGATCCGGATGGAGGACGTGCAGTCCTGGCTGGAGTCCCAGCAGGCCGCGAAGGCCGCTAAGGAAGCCCGCCCGCAGGGCAACGCCGGCTGACCCGGACAAGCGCCGGGAAACCGGTCCTGCAGCGGTCTGCCGGCACGCCGGATGGGCATCTATGCTGGGGCTGTGTCGGCGGACACCTCGCCGGCTGACCCTACTGACGGAGCAATACTGTGATCATCGGTATCCCCAAGGAAATCAAGAACAATGAATTCCGCGTAGCAATTACTGCCTCCGGCGTGCATGAACTGCGCACCCACGGCCATGAGGTGCTGGTACAGAGCGGTGCCGGCACCGGTTCCAATATCACTGATGCGGAATACACCGCGGCCGGGGCGCAGATCCTGGACTCAGCCGACGACGTCTGGTCCCAGTCCGCCATGGTCCTGAAGGTCAAGGAACCCATCGCCTCCGAGTACCGGCATTTCCGGCCGGGCCTGATCCTCTTCACCTACCTCCACCTGGCCGCCGAGCCAAAGCTGACCGCGGCACTCTTGGAAAGCGGTGTAACCGCCATTGCCTATGAAACCGTGCAGCGCGGACGCACCCTGCCCTTGCTTGCCCCCATGTCCGAAGTTGCCGGCCGGCTTTCGGTACAGGTGGGCGCCCAGTCCATGATGGCTCCGGCCGGCGGTCCGGGCCTGTTGCTCGGCGGGGTGCCGGGCGTGCGGCCCGCCCAAGTGGTGGTGCTCGGTGCCGGCGTGGCCGGCACCAACGCCGCTGCAGCCGCCGTCGGAGGCCATGCCGATGTCACGGTGCTGGACATCAACATTGACCGGCTCCGGGAGCTGGATGCGCTGTACGCCGGCCGGATCAAGACCGTAGCCTCCAACGCATTCGAGATTGAACGCGCGGTGGTGGACGCGGATCTGGTGATCGGCTCGGTCCTGGTTCCCGGGGCCAAGGCGCCCAAGCTCGTCACCAACGCCATGGTGGCGCGGATGAAACCGGGCAGCGTCCTGGTGGACATTGCCGTGGACCAGGGCGGCTGCTTCGAAGACAGCCACCCCACCACCCATGAGGATCCCACGTTCCGGGTGCACGGCTCGCTGTTCTACTGCGTTGCCAACATGCCGGGCGCAGTGCCCAACACCTCCACCTACGCGCTGACCAATGTGACCCTGCCGTACGCGGTGGCGCTGGCCAACCTCGGTGTTGCCGCTGCCTTCCAGAAATATCCGGACCTCGCGCACGGCCTGAACATCGCCGGCGGCAAGGTGACACATTCCTCCGTCTCGGCAGCGCACGGACTGGAACTTGCCGCCGACTGGCCGGAACTGGTCGCGTCCTAATCCGGTACGGTACCCGGGTCCGCAGCCGTTCGCGCGGACCCGGGTGCCGGCCATTTTGGCGGGCCGTTCCCCGCTAGTGGACGGGGGCCGGGTCCTTCTCGACCGGACCGTGCAGCGCCGGCTTGCCCAGCATGGAAATAACGACGGCGCCCAGGGCCATGGGGAGCACAAACAGGAAGTAGAGGTCCCCGGCGCTCCAGCCGCCGTCGATCAGGGCGCCGGCAAGAATGGGCGAAATGATGGCCCCAAGCCGGCCCATGCCGATCACCAGGCCCAGCGCCGTGCCCCGGACCTCGCCGGTGTAGTAGGTGGGACTAATGGCAAGCATCCCGGCAATCGGCGCGTTGGAACCGAAGCCCACCAGCGCGGCTGCGAAGAGAGCCCAGCCCACTGATCCGGTGGTTGAATTCGCGAAGACCACAAAGGTTGCCGCTCCGGCCACAAAGAACACCGACAGGACCTTGCGCATCGGGAAACGCGCACCGAACAGCCCCAACGTTATGCCGCCGGCAATGGCGCCGACGCTGAAGAGGACACCGGCGTTGATCCCGTCCCGGGCAGTGAACCCGCTGTCCGTGATCAGCTTGGGTGTCCAGGAATTCGCGAAGTAGAAACTGGCCATCAGGATGAAATAGGCCAGGGACAGCAGGATGGTGCGCCGGGTGTTGTAACCGGTGAGGACATCGGCAAACCGAGAAGTCTTCCGCTGCACCGGTACGGCGTCCGGAAGGGCATCCACTGGCGGCTGCCCTATTGAGCGCAGGCTGCGGTTGAGCTGCGCCAGTGCGTCCGCCGGGCGCCTGGCCAGCAGGAAATCCACCGATTCCGGGAACACCTTCATCACCAGGGGAATCATCAGGAAGGTTGCCACCGCTCCGAGCAGGAACGCGGACCGCCAACCATACTGGCTGATCAGCACGCCGCTGGCCAGCCCGCCCAGCACCCCGCCAATGGGCTGGCCGATGGTGACAATGGACAGGGCGGTGGAACGCCGCTTTGCGCTGGAGAACTCCGAGGCAAAAACGCCGATGGTCGCCTGCAGTGTGCCAATGGCTAAGCCGGTGAGCAGGCGAAGAACCAGCAGCACCGCATAGTTCGGGGCAAAGAAGGACGCCAACATCCCCAGTCCGACAATGCACACACCGACCAGCATGGTGCGCTGCCGGCCGAAGATGTCGGCAACCGTGGAGACGAAGATGGAGCCCACCGCCATCCCCACCAGTGCTGCGCTGAGCAGGTAGCCCAGCTGCGCGCCGTTCAGCCCCCATTCTTCTTCCACATGGCTTGCACTGAAGGCCATCACCAGGACGTCGAAACCGTCGATCATGTACAAGGCTGTACAGATGGCAATGATGGCCACCTGCCGTCGACTCATCGGGGCTTCTTCGATCCGGTCCTTGATGTGCATCGTACAAAGCTATCTGAGGTGCTCATCACACCGGTATTCGGGTCCCCGGGTGACTGTACGGTGACGGGCGGTTCCGGCTCCGCCAAGCCGTCCGCCGCCATAATCCCGCTTGTCAGCGCCGGATAGTCCACCGTAAGCTGTCCTCTGGTCAAGACGTGGCCGAGGCCTGTTTCTGCACAGCCGCACCCTCTTTTAGACCCCAAGGAACAAGTGCCGTTTCGACACGTCAACCCCGACCAGTCCGGGAACTCCGAGCAGCCCGATTCCAGTCCCGGCCCTGATTCCGTTTCCGCATCCCACACCGCTCCGGCCACCCCGGGCTATTTCCCCCGGCTTCTGTCCGCTGCTGCCCATGTCACCCATGTGGCGTCCGACGGCGCCTTGGAACGCTTTGGCCTGAACCGGAACTCTTTCGCCCTGCTCACCCTCCTGGCCGCAGCTGCAACGGGTGACGCCGTAAAGGACACCGCGCTGGCTGCAGGTACCAGGCAGCCGCTGCCGGCCGTCCGGCGGGAGTTGTCTTCCCTTGTTTCGTCCGGATATGCGGAACAGCGGGGCTGTGTGCCGGAGGACCCGGAGACGGCTGGCGGGACCGACCCGGATGTTTTGTCCTGGGCCGTCACCGAAGCCGGCCGCGAGGCCATCAAGTGCGCACAGCTGGCCGAGGCGGAGGTAACCCTGGACGCAGAGGACAGCCAGGAACTGCGCCGGGCGCTGCGGTCCCTGATCGCCTCCCTCGGTTTGGAGCATCCGGACAACTAGTCCCCGGCCAGTCCCGGGCTAGGCCCGGACAAGGGCAGCCACCAGATCCGTCCAGCCCTGCTCAAGCCGCGTCTGGTCCATTCCCGCCTCCCCGCGCAGATGAAGCAGCAGCCCGGCGTCCAGGAACGCCGCCAGCTGGTAGGCGGCAAGTTCGGGGTCCCGCACCGGACCCGCTTCCCGCAGCAACCCGGCCAGATGCGCCACGGCGAGGGCACGGGACGGGTTCCGGTAGCGGGTGCGGGGGTCGACGTCGGCTGCCCGGGCCAATTCGCTGTTCACCATGAGGAGCGACAGGCGTGCCGAGCCGAAGGCCTGTAACCGGGCGAGTGCCGGCGCGCCGGGCCCCAGCGGCGGCGGACCGGACATCCAGTCTGCGCGGAAACCGGCCTCCACGTGCTCCAGGAGCGCCTGCATCAGTCCTGACCGGCTGCCGAACCGGCGGAAGACCGTCCCTTTGCCCAATCCGGCCCGCCGGGCCAGGGCTTCCATGGTCAGCGCATCGGCGCCGCCTGCCGCCACGAGTTCCCGGGCCTCCTCCAGCAGGCGGAGCCGGTTGCGCTCCGCGTCCCCGCGGATGCCGGACGGTACGGGCTGGCTTGCCTCCATCGCGCAAGTGTAACCCGGAGGGAATATATCCGGACCGCGGTCCGTTTAAGCGATCGAAGACAGAACCGCGTCCGTGCCCGGGGGAAATCGGCACGGCCTAGACAGGAGTTCCCTATTTTGAGCACCACCATCCTGACCCTCGTCGGAAGCCTCCGCGCCGGATCCATCAACCGCCAGCTCGCCGAAGTGGCCGCAAGCGGTGCCCCTGAGGGCGTTGACGTGAAGGTATTTGACCGGCTGGGCGAGATCCCCTTCTACAACGAAGACATCGACGCCGAGGGCCTGGTCCCCGAACCCGCGCTGGCCCTGCGTGAAGCGGCTGCTGCCTCCGACGGCCTGTTGCTGATCAGCCCGGAATACAACGGCACCATGCCCGCAGTACTGAAAAACGCCATCGACTGGCTGTCCCGCCCCTTCGGCGCCAGCGCCGTGTCCGGAATGCCGACCGCCGTCATCGGTGCGGCCTTCGGCCAGTACGGCGGCGTATGGGCCCAGGATGATGCCCGGAAGTCCGTGGGCATTGCCGGCGCACGCGTCGTGGAGGAAGTGCGCCTGGCGATTGGCGGCTCGGTCACCCGCTATGCGGAAATCCACCCCAAGGACGACCCCGAGACGGTGGCCCAGCTCAATGAAGCCGTCCGCGTCCTCGCCGAGGCTTCCATTTCCGTAGCCTAGGCGTCAAAACCGGCACCATTTCGCAGGACAAACACAAAAGGGACGGACCCACATGGTCCGTCCCTTTTGTGTTTCTGCCGCACAGGTCCAGCGGACCCCGGCGCCTCAATACCAGGCCTGATCCGCCCACGCAGCATCCCGCAGATATTCGCGGGCCGGCCCAACATTCCACGCTTCACCGAAGGGTTCCAGCAGTCCGCTGTCCTTCATATCGGCCAGCAGATCTTCCGAGCAGCCCAGGACCAGACCCAGGTCTTGGGCGTCTGCCACCACTACCTCTTCTTGTTCGGCCACAGGCTGGGCCCCCTTCCCAATTGTGCGCACGTTTCAGCGCTTATCCAGCAGTACTGATTCCCGTTCCGGGCTCCAGGTGCGTGCGTACAGCCCCATGGCGGCTTCTTCCCGCAGGCTGAGACCAAGGCGGTTGAGGAGCATATGGGCTTGATATACCGTCAAGTGCTGGGCGCTACGGCTCAGCCGGGCCTTGTCCGCCCGGTAGAGGTAAGTGTCGATGCCGCGGAACCACCGGCGGCGCCAGTTTTCAACCGCCGATTCTGCTGCAGTGGCTGCCATTAGCCGGTGCGTCGGCATTACCTTGGCGCCTACCTGAACCGTCATTGCCTGCCGCACGCCTGCCGCCCGGGGGCCAAACCCGGCGGTGCAGCTGCGTAGGTGGCTGTCCCAGTAGTAGTCCCAGGACAAACGGCGCCGGTCCGGCCAGGCCGAGGCGCGCGGTCCCTTCATCATGCTCCGGGCCGCGTCGAAGAGCAGCAGCGACCCGAGCGCCCACCGGTTTTGGACCTTGGGGAAACGCGCGGTTGCCCAGCTGGCCAGATCCGAGGAAAGTTCAAATACTTCTTCGGCGAGGGACAGCCCCTCCACCCCGCCGTACTTTGCGAGGTCCGCTTCGATCCGCGGGTCCTGAGGCTCTCCGCCGCCCGGGCTCAGCCGGTCGGTGGCGGGTTCAGTGAGCTGCTGGCTGGTCTCCAGATGGCCGATCACTCCGCTGGATTGTTCCTGCAGGGCCGGCAAAAGCGACTGCAGCCGGTCCAAGGTCTCGGTGGTTGCCAGCACCCGCATCTTTACGTGCGCAAAGGCCGGATCCGAGCACCGGGTGAAATACCAGCGCTGGGCTCCCAGGACCTGCGCCTGCGCCGCCAGCGGGGTAACCAATTCTCCAATGATGCCGTCCGCTACATCGAAGCCCCCGGTATGGATGGAAAGTGACCACCAATGAGTGCCGGTTTGCGTCCGTGAGGCTGGTCGAACTGCAGCTAGCTGGCTCATGTGGATCTTTCCCCTCGGGGTTGGTTACCGCCGCTGGGGCGGGCCTGCATTGTTGTTATTTCCTGTGTTCGGCCCCTCGGGGGCCGATGGTTAGAACCAATCCCAGCTCTTCATGATTGCTGTCCCCCTTGAATCTCTTGGCTGTTGCTCAGCCGGCACCTTGATTTGACTCCGAAAGCTTCCCCCGCCGTTGACGCGTCTGTAAATAGGCTCCGCTGCCCTGTTCCGGACATGGCCGCTTCCGGCACCGGAACCCGGCATACCCGTGCCAAAATCGGACGCCTGAACGGGTATGCCCCACCTCTGCTTCCTGTACCGGCAGCGCCGCCGTCGTTGGCATTAACCGGACATGTCCGACTTTCCACAGTGTGTTGGCGACATAAAGCACTTTCGTAACGAGCGGACCGGAAACATGCTGTGCTGGGTAGGGTAGCCGTGGGGGCTTCAGCTTGCTGCTTTGAAAGGATTCGCCGTGCTGTCTCAGGTTTCGCTGGACGTCTACCGATTTGCCGTCAGCCGTCCCGGGTGGACGGCTGAAGATGCATCGGAGGCACTGGGATACACCAGCCGCTCCATTGACGCGGCCATTGCCGAGCTGACCTCCCGGTGCCTGCTGCTGGCGCAGGCTGCGGACTGCCCCAGCTACACCGCCGTCTCCCCTGACGTGGCACTGGCCGAACTGGTGGATCCGGACGAGCGGGCACTGCTGGAGCTGCGCGGCCGGATCAATTCCCGGCGCCGGGAAATGGCCGCCCTGACCCCCGCCTATGTGGAGGCACGCAAGCGGCTCGCGGCGGATTCCTCGGTGGAGGTGGTGGAGGACCAGGACAAGGTCCAGCGCGTCCTGATCGAATACGGGCGCAGCGCCACGGACCGCGTCCTGATTGCCCGTCCGGGCCAGGGGGCAAATGCAGACATCCACGAAGAGAGTGTGCAGAAGGACCTGGACCTGCTGCGCAGCGGCGTCCAGCGGCAGACGCTCTACCACTCCAGCACCCGGGACCACGTTCCCACCCGCAAGGCGGTGGAAACCATCACCGCGGCCGGCGGCCAGTTCCGCACACTTCCCTACATGCCGCTGCGGACACTGATTTTTGATGAAAAGGTCGCGGTGGTTGCCCGCCAGCTGCACCCCGGAGACGTTGCCGGCCTGGTCATCCGCGATCCCAACCTCATCCGCATCTTTGGCCTGCTGTTCGAGTTCGCCTGGGGCCTTGCCGAGCCGTTTCTCACGGAGAATCCGGCCCGGGACGAGCTGACCAGCACCCAGCGCTCGGTCCTGACCGCCCTGGCCGCCGGATATTCCGATGAAGCCATCGCCCGCCGGGTGGGTATCAGCGTCCGGACGTGCCGCCGGCACATTGCCTGGATGCTGGAGGAACTCGGTGCCGAGAGCCGGTTCCAGGCCGGAATCAAGGCCCACAAGGCCGGATGGATCTAGGGACGGGAACCTAGATTCAGCCAACGGTGTGCGAAACAGCCGTTGCATAGAGGTCAACACCCGGGGTTAGCATGGTTGCCATGACCCGCGAGGAATTCTCCGATGCCGTAGAACTGCCCGTAGACACCATGGCCGCCCTGGAGCGGGCCGCCGGTGCGCACCGCCATGAGATGCTCTTCTCCAACCGCGCCTTCCACATCAAGCAGTCGGCGGTGCGGGACGTTTTCGACATTTCCATCCGGCCCGGGCTGATTTCCCTCGCCGGCGGCAGCCCTTACCTGCGCTCCCTGCCCCTGGAAGACCTGGGCGAGACCGCCCGGAACATCATTGCCCGGCACGGACTGGAGGCACTGCAGTACGGCGGCGGGCAGGGCATGGAGGACCTGCGGATGCAGGCCTGCAGGGTGATGGCAGCCGAGGGCATCCTCGACGCCGACCCAGCGGACATTGTGATTACCACAGGCTCCCAATCCGCCCAGGATGTCGCCGCGAAGGTGTTCTGCGATCCCGGCGACGTCATCCTCTGCGAGGACCCCACCTACGTCGGCGCCCTGAACGCGTTCGAGGCCTACGAGGTGGACGTCCAAACGGTCCCGATGGACGACGACGGCCTGCTCCCCGAGGCGCTGGAGCAGCGGATTGGCCAGCTGCGCGCCGAGGGCAAAACCATCAAGCTGCTCTACACGATCCCCAGTTTCAACAATCCCAGCGGAGTCACGCTCAGCGCCGAACGGCGGCAGCTGGTGGTGGACATCTGCCGGCGGAACAACATCCTTGTTTTGGAGGACAACCCGTACGGCCTGCTGCGGTTCGACGGCGAACCCCTGGCACCCATGCGGGCCGGGAACCCCCAGGACGTGCTGTACCTGGGCTCGT
The DNA here is from genome assembly GCF_020907365.1 of Arthrobacter sp. zg-Y750. Classification (NCBI taxonomy): domain Bacteria; kingdom Bacillati; phylum Actinomycetota; class Actinomycetes; order Micrococcales; family Micrococcaceae; genus Arthrobacter; species Arthrobacter sp. zg-Y750. The sequence goes on from NZ_JAJJOC010000007.1 coordinate 46,931, forward strand.
TCTCGAAGATTTTCGCCCCCGGGGTCCGGCTTGGCTGGGCCCTGGTTCCCCGCCACCTCTACCGGCGGTTCTACCTTGCCTGCGAAGCCGTGGTGCTCTGCCCCTCACCGCTGACCCAGATGCTGGTCTCGGCCTACCTGCGCGACTACGACTGGATGGGCCATGTGAAGGATTCGCGGGCCCTTTACGCCGACCGCTGCGCCTCCATGCTCGCCGCCCTGGACGAGCACATGCCCGAGGGGGTTACCTGGACGCGGCCGGACGGCGGCTTCTTCATCTGGGTGACGCTGCCGGAGGGCGTGGACACCTATCCCCTGCTCTATGAAGCGATCGATGCCGGCACGGTCTTTATCCCCGGAGCTGCATTCACGCCCGGCGAGGGTCCGTCCAACAAGCTGCGGCTGGCCTTCAGCGCGGTGTCGTCGGAAGACATCGGCGAAGGGATCCGCCGGCTGGCACCCATCCTCGGCGCCGCCGTCGGGCCTGCCACGGTCCGCTAGCGGCGGGCGCGGTTCAGCCTCAGTCCAGCAGCAGTGCCGGTTCCTCGAGGATCGAGGCGACGTCGGCGATAAAGCGGGCCGAAAGGTCGCCGTCGACCACCCGATGGTCAAAGGAACCGCCCAGCGTGGTGACCCAGCGCGGGACCACCGCTCCGTCCACCACCCACGGCTTCTGCTTAATGGTCCCGAAGGCGACAATCGCCACCTCGCCCGGGTTAATGATGGGCGTGCCGGTGTCCAGGCCCAGCGAACCGAGGTTGGTGACGGTCATGGTGCCGCCCTGCATGTCCGCCGGGGGCGTCCGTCCTTCCCGCGCCGTGGCCGTCAGGTTGTTAAGCGCGACGGCGAGCTCCTTCAGCGAAAGGTCCTGGGCGTCCTTGATGTTCGGCACCATCAGTCCGCGCGGGGTGGCAGCGGCAATACCGAGGTTCATGTAGTGCTTCACGAGGATCTCGTCCCCGGCCCATGCGGCGTTGACCAACGGGTTGCGGGCGGCGGCCCAGATGACGGCCTTGGCCAGGACCAGCAGCGGTGAAACCCGGATCCCCTCAAAGTCCCGGGAGGCCTTCAGCCGCTTCACGAACTCCATGGTCCGGGAGGCGTCCACGTCCACGAAGATGCTCGCGTGCGGTGCGCTGAAGGCACTTTCCACCATGGCTCGCGCGGTGGCACGGCGCACGCCCTTGACCGGGATGCGTTCGATCCGCGCATCGGCTTCTCCGGTGCCGGTTGTGCCGAACGTCCCGGCGGATTCCGGCGCCTGGCCACGCCGGGCTTGGAAGCCCATCAGGTCCTGCTTGGTAACTTCACCGCTTGCTCCGGTGGCGGGCACCTCGGCAAGGTCGATGCCCAGGTCCTTTGCCGCCTTGCGCACCGGCGGCTTGGCGAGGACCCGCTGGACCAGCCGGTTGACCCGGTCCTGGACGGCGGCAGCCGTCTGGACTGCGGCCTCAACGGGGGCCTTGGCCACCGTTTCTGCAGCAGCAGCCGGGGCCGCGGGCGGGGCCGGACGGCGGCGCTCCCGGCGGCGGACGGCGTCGGGCTTGGGGCCGGTGCCGGTGAGCGAGGCGGCGGGCGCCTCCCCCGTTTCAGCTGCCGGGGCAGACGCTGCCGGGCCGGCAGCCGGTTCCGGGGCAGACGCTGCCGGGGCGGCCGGCGCCGGTGCAGATGCTGCACCGGGGGCGCCCACGGTGACGCTGATGATGGGCGTCCCCACGTCAACCGTTTCGCCTTCGGCCACCATCAGGGCGGAGACCGTTCCGGCGTACGGTGAGGGAAGCTCAACCAGCGACTTGGCGGTTTCGATTTCCACGATGACGTCGTTGACGGCAACCGTGTCGCCCGGCTGCACCTTCCACTGCACAATGTCGGCCTCGGTCAGGCCTTCGCCAACGTCCGGCAGGTTGAATGTCTTTTCAGTCATGGTTTCTCGATCTTGTATGGGCTGCTGATGGGCGCAGCTAAAAGGGGGCGGGCCGGGTTCCGACGCGAGGTCCGTCAGTAGGAGAACGAGCGGTCCAGCGCCTCCAGCAGGCGGTCAATGTCCGGCAGGTAGTGTTCTTCGACCTTGGCCACAGGGTAGGGCATGTGGAACCCGCCCACGCGGAGCACGGGAGCTTCCAGGGACAGGAACGCCCGCTCGGTCACCCGTGCGGCAATTTCTCCGCCGATGCCGCCGAAGGTGGGTGCCTCGTGCGTGACGATCAGCCGGCCGGTCTTCTTCACCGATTCGGTAACCGTGTCGAAGTCGATCGGCGAGATGGACCGCAGGTCCACCACCTCCACGGAACGGCCGTCCTCCTCCGCCGCGGCTGCGGCAGCCAGGGCCACCGGGACCAGCGGCCCGTAGGCGACGATGGTGGCGTCGGTGCCTTCCCGCACGATGTGCGCTGAGAAGGGGTCCGACGTCGGCGCCGAGGTATCCACCTCGCCCTTGAGCCAGTACCGGCGCTTGGGTTCGAAGACGATCACCGGGTCCTTGCAGGCCACGGCCTGCTGGATCATCCAATAGGCGTCCTGCGGGTTCGACGGCGTAATGATGCGCAGCCCGGCCGTGTGCGCGAAGAGTGCTTCCGGCGATTCGGAGTGGTGCTCGATGGAGCCGATGCCGCCCCCGTAGGGAATCCGGATGACCACCGGTGCGCTGAGCGCACCCTCGCTGCGGGAATGCATTTTGGCCAGCTGGGTGGTGATCTGGTTGAAGCCGGGGAAAACGAAACCGTCGAACTGGATTTCGCAGACAGGCAGGTAACCGCGCAGCGCCAGGCCGATGGCGGTACCGATGATCCCCGATTCAGCCAGCGGCGTGTCCATCACCCGGTCCCGGCCGAAGTCGGCAAGCAGCCCTTCCGTGATCCGGTAGACCCCGCCGAGGGCGCCGATGTCCTCGCCCATCAGCAGCGAGTTCGGGTGGCTTTCCAGCGCGGCGCGCAGTCCGGCGTTGATGGCCTTGGCCATGGTCATGGTGCTCATGCAGTGTGCTCCCGGGAAGCGGAGGTGGTATCGGTGCCGGCGGCGGTGTCCGTGTCGGTGTCGGCGAAGCCAGCTTCGTACCGGCGGTGGGCGTCCAGTTCCTCGCGTACCAGCGGGTGGGCTTCGGCGTATACATCGGCGAAGGCGTCTTCGAAGCCGGGTGCCTCCATCTGCTGCACGTTCTCACGCAGCCGGACGGCCATGTTGGCGCCTTCCTTCCGCAATTCGGCGAAGAAGGCACCGTCGGCCAACCCCTGGCTGCGCAGGAACTTTTCCATCCGCAGCAGTGGATCCCGGTCCAGCCAGGCTTCCTCGTCCGCGCTGACCCGGTATTTAGTGGGGTCGTCCGCCGTCGTATGGGCACTCATGCGGTATGTGAAGGCCTCGATAAGGACCGGACCGCCGCCTGACCGGGCGTGTTCCAGCGCCCAGCGGGTCACCGCGTGGACGGCCAGGACGTCGTTGCCGTCCACCCGTACTCCCGGGAAACCGTAGCCCTGCGCGCGGTTGGCCAGCGGGATCCTGGACTGGACCTCGGTGGGAACGGAAATGGCCCAGTGGTTGTTCTGGCAGAAGAACACCACCGGCGCGTTGTACGAGGCGGCGAACACCATGCCCTCGTGCACGTCGCCTTCGGAGCTCGCGCCGTCGCCGAAGTAGGCCACGGTGGCCGCCTCGGGGAGCTTCGGGTCCACGAGCCGGTCACGCGCCATACCCATCGCATAGCCGACGGCGTGAGGCACCTGTGCGGCCAGCACGAGCGTATAGAGGTGGAAGTTCGCTTCCCGCGGATCCCAGCCGCCGTGGGAGATGCCGCGGAAACGGCGCAGCAGATGCGCCAGCTCCAGTCCGCGGGTATACGCGACGCCGTGCTCGCGGTAGGTGGGGAACACATAGTCCTGGGGCAGCAGGGCGCGGCCCGAACCGATCTGCGCACCTTCCTGACCGGTGAGCGGCACCCACATCACCAGTTCGCCCTGGCGCTGGAGGGCCGTGGCCTCTTCGTCAAAGCGGCGCACCAGGAACATGTCCCGGTAGAACCCGCGCAGCTCTTCGGGACTCAGGTCCTGCACGTAGCTGCTGTAGGCCTCATCCTGCCGGAGCTCGCCGTCAATGGTGAGCAGCTGGACCATGTCCGGGACAGGGTTGTCCTCGGGAGCACCCATCAGGGATTGCTCAAGTCCGGCAGCGTTGAACTCGCTTGCCGGCAGGTGTCCTACGTCCATGCCTGCTCCTCGCCTGGACGGCAAAAGCCGCGCCCGCGCTAGAAATATGCCTCGTCGGGAATACATTCCCTGTTTTGCATATGTGTGGAAGTTACTTCCCACAGCCTAACGACGGCGCGGCTTTTGACCCTACTTAGGACCCGCTAGGAAACCCGCGGCCCTTTTGTATAGGTTGCACATAGCTCCAGGAACCGGGTGTTTGCCTCTTCCTCGCCGATGGTCACGCGCACACCCTCGGTTCCGAAGGCCCGCACCGCCAGGGCCTGCTGCTCTGCCATTGCTGCAAACTCGGGGGTGTTCTCGCCCAATTCCAACCACACGAAGTTTCCCTGGGCCGCCGGAATCTTCCATCCAAGGCCCTGCAGGCCCTCCACGACGCGGGTCCGTTCCGCGACCAGTCCTTGTATCCTCTCCACAAGTTGGTCGTGGTGGCGGAGGGACGCAATGGCTGCCTGTTCAGCGATGGTGGAGACCGCAAACGGGACGGCGGCCACGCGCAGGTGCTCCGTGATGTGCGGGTGGGATACCGAGTAGCCCACCCGCAGTCCTGCCAGCCCGGCACCCTTGGAGAACGTGCGAAGGACCACCACGTTGGGGCGGTTGCGGTACATGTCGATGCCGTTGACGGCGGCCGGGTCACGCACGAAGTCTTCATACGCTTCGTCAATCACCACGATGATGTCGGACGGGACCCGGTCGAGGAAGTCCTCCACCTGTGCGGTGGTCAGGACCGGCCCGGTGGGGTTGTTCGGGGTGCAGAGCAGAATGACCTTGGTGTTTTCGGTAATGGCCGCGGCCATTGCGTCGAGGTCGTGGGTCCCGTCTGCCTGCAGCGGAATCTGCACGCTTGCGGCTCCGGCCAGGCCCACGCTGATGGGGTACGCCTCGAAGGAACGCCAGGCATAGATGACCTCGTCGGCTGTTCCGTCCGGGTTCCGTCCGGCGAAGGTGGCCAGGAGTTGGTTCAGTGCCCCCAAGCTGCCTCCGCCGGTGACGATGTCTTCGGCGGGAATGTCCAGGAAGGCAGAGAGTTCGTTGCGCAGTTCCGTGGAAAGCGGGTCCGGGTAGCGGTTGACCGTGGCATGGTCATTGATCGCTTCCAGGACGGCGGGCAGCGGAGCGTAGGGGTTTTCGTTGGAGGAAAGCTTGTAGCTCTCCAGCCCATTGACGACCACCGGCGGTTTGCCCGCCTTGTACTGCGGCAGTTGGCCCACGATGGGCCGCGGGGAGATGCCGATGGCGGGAAGTACAGCTGCGTCGGTGTCATTCTCGGTAGTGGTCATGGCGTTAACAGTAATGGTCCTGCATCTGCCAGCATGGGTGCATGGTCACACTGTTTCTGCGGATTGTCCTGAACGCCATTGCCCTTTGGGTAGCCAGCTGGCTTCTTCCCGGCCTGACACTGACCTCGGAAACGGGCGGCATGACAGGAAACCCGACCCTGGACACGGTCCTGGCCTACCTTTTTGTCGGCTTGATCTTCGGTTTGGTCAACGCCCTGGTCCGCCCGATTGCGCAGGGCCTGACCCTGCCCCTGGCCATCCTGACGCTCGGGCTTTTCCGGATCATCATCAACGCCGCCATGCTCGAACTCACGGCATGGCTGAGCAGTTACACTCCCATCCGTTTCGAGGTGGATTCCTTCTTCTGGACGGCCATTTTCGGGGCGGTCATCATCAGTGTTGTTTCCATGGTGCTGGACACCGTGACCGGCGCGCGGAGGCGCAGCCGGCGCTAGCGGGCAGCGCTAGTTGTACTCAGGCACCACGTTAGTTACACGGGTGATGGGTGTTTGCCGGCCTGGTTTTCTATGTTGTGACTTCGCTCTAACACTGCTGGAGGCAATGGCGTGATCAGATCTGGAAGCTGGATCGTACCTGCGAGTAACCACAGATTCTCCTTACTGGTATCGCCTCCTCCTGTCGATCAGGCTCGGCTTGTAGAGGCCTTCATGGCATCTCGAGGCCAAGCCGAGCCTGATCCTCTCCAAGATTTGGGACTGCAGGTGGTCACGGGCATTTGGGGAGGGCCAGTGCTAATCAATCTGGAAGTATTGAGCGAGGCACCCACGTTGCTTACACATGATCATTGGGAAGATGTCGAGGAGACATCAGTCAAGCTCGGTGAAGGCACGCTCACTCTGGGTAATGACGAAGTCAGGTCGATAATGATCGGTTCACTGGAGAGTCAGGACCATCATCGGTACAGATTCCGTATCTACTCCTCCGGTCGGGACATCAACCGAGACCAAATAGTAGAGGAGCCCAGTGAACGCTACCTCCTCCAGTGCTGGCCGGAACCGTTGGGTCGACCTCCGTTAGTTTTTCGGAGCGGCTCATCGTACGGCGGCGGCAATTATGAACCTCGCAGTTTGACGGCGAAGATGCTCCACGACCCGCAAGTTGTGGAGAGCTTTGAGTGAAGACCTCTTAGTTTCGGGTGTGTAGTAACCACCAAATCCAAGAGGTCTTCACCTATTTGCCGTGTAACTAACGTGCTGTCTGAGCACAGCTAGCGGCCGGCACTACCGTCCGCAGCGCTCCGGCGGTCATCTGTTGGACGGGAGCCGGCTGAACGGCGGGGTAGGCGTTGAAACGTCCGCGGGTGCGGCTACCCGGGCAGGGGGACGTGCAGGGAGCGGTTCCCGCTCGAAACGGTACAAGTGCCTGGTGGCATGGCCTGCCCCCACCGCCAGCGCGAGCGAGCCCAGTGCGGTCCGCACCGAAGCATCGCCGCTGGCATCCGCGAGCGCCGCACCGTCGAGGTAGTTCTCCAGCCGGTGCGCCGGGCCCAGGCCAGCCGGCTCCCCTTCCGGGGTGGCAACCGGATCCGTCAGGGTCAGGGTGACCCGGTCCGGGGTATCCGGGTTGGGCATGCTGTCGATCCCCGGGACCCAGTCCCGCTCGTGCTCCAGGTGCAGCGCCGGCACACCTGGCGGGAGGTTGGCCGTGCCGGTGGGGCTGCCGGCGCTCAGCACAAAATCCACCTGATACGGGCTCTTAGCGGCGAGGAACGCTGCCACATTGGCGGCATGGTCTCCGCCCTGGCTGTATCCGGACAGCACCACGGAATCGCCGGCTTCCGCGTTAGCCTGCCGGAGTGCGTCCGCCACGGCAGCGGCAACATACTGGCTTTCGCGGCCCCGGGCCTCCCCCATTCCGGCGAGGTCAAACGGCACGGATCCCCCGTCGGAAAACCAGCCCTGCGTGCCCGGCAGGACGACGATAAAGGTGTTTTTGCCGCCCTCCTCGATACGGAGGACTTCGACCACTCCCGGATCGTTTTCGTCCTTGAGCACCTGCGACCGGGCGAGCAGGCCGGCCGCCGTTCCGTCCAGCCGGATGTTCTCCGGCTTCCCGGGAAGCGCGGTTACCGTCACGGGCCGCAGCTCCGTCACCCCTGCAGTCTTCAGCAGCGCCAGGGCCGCCAGCAGGGCCACTTCGTCAGCCACGGAACCCAATGCGGCCTCCATTTGGCCGCGGGTCGGCACCAGGGTTCCTCCGCTGGCTGGCGCTGCCGGCCAGGGGGACACCTCGCCGGCCCAGGGCATCCGCAGCTGCACCCGACCCTCGGTGGCGGCGTAGCTGCGGGCGCTCTCCCGCACGCCCTCGGTGAGCTCCTCGAGCGCGGCCGCCGATCTCCGCAGGGCGAAAGACGCATCAAGCATCCGTGCCCGGACACGGTCCGCGGTCACGGAGCCGCCTCCCCACGCTCCGGCCTCCAGCCACAGGCCATTGACCCGTTTCTCAAGGTTCCGCAGCATGGACGTAGTGGTTCCCAGCCGATCCGCCACCCGTGCAAGATCCTCCAACTGCACCAGAAGTCCGGCCGAACCACCCCTCACTTGGAACGCCGGCTGATCGCGGAAGCTATCCGCAGCCCCGATGGCACCCACCCCGATCAACCTCCCGCGATCATCGCGGCCGGGTCCTGTTCCAGATCTGCGGCGGCCGCCCGCAGCTGGTCCGCCACCCACGGCAGCTCCTGGACAGATGCCGCCAAGGCGTGCCGGAATGCATCTGCAGCAGGCGATACCCAGCGGACGCCCGCCGCCGCGGCCACTTCGTCCTCACGTTGGTCCGTTTCCCCGGCGCAGGCCACCAACTGATGCGCGGTCTCCTGTGCATATGCGGCCGCAGCCATTTGATTCATGGGTTCCTCCGCTGTGCTCTTTCAAGTGCCGTGTTAGTGCTGACCGTGCCTGTGCCCGCCCCACAAAAGCTAGGCGCCACAGCTCACCGCCGACGATGACCGGGCGCAACGGTGGGGACTCCCCCGCCCTCCGTCTCCTACCGGAGGCTCTGTGGAGGAGATGTCATCCGACGTCGCCCTCCGGAAAGTCACACACCGGCTCCAACGCACCGGCATGAAAGAATTGCCGCATGGCCGAATCTGAATCCCGTGTATCCCTTGCCTCCGTGACTCCCGCCATCGCTCTGGGCCCCCTGGACGGCCGGTACCGCAGCACCGCAGCACCGCTGGTGGATTACCTGTCCGAAGCCGCCCTGAACCGCGACCGGACCCACGTGGAGGTGGAATGGCTGATCCACCTCACCAGCAACGCCGTCCTTCCCGGCACCGAACCGCTGAGCGCCCAGCAGCAGCACCAGCTGCGCGAAATCGTCACCGGATTCGACGGCAATTCCGTCACGGAGCTCGGCGAAATCGAGAAGCGCACGGTTCACGACGTTAAAGCCGTGGAGTACTACATTGCGGACCGCCTGGCCGCCGCCGGCATCGAGGACCTCAAGGCACTGGTGCACTTCGGCTGCACCTCCGAAGACGTCAACAACCTCTCCTATGCACTTGGCATCAAGGGCGCCGTGGAGAACGTCTGGCTCCCCGCCGCCCAGCACCTAGTGGACCAAATCGCGGCCATGGCCGAGGACACCCGCAGCATCCCCATGCTCTCGCGCACGCATGGACAGCCGGCCACCCCCACCACCCTGGGTAAAGAACTGGCGGTTACGGTACACCGCCTCTCCCGCCAGCTGCGCCGCATCCGAAACACCGAATTCCTGGGCAAGATCAACGGTGCCACCGGCACCTACGCAGCCCACTACGCGGCAGTGCCGCAGGCCGACTGGCAGCAGGTGGCACGCAGTTTCGTGGAGGGCCTGGGCCTGACCTGGAACCCGCTGACCACCCAGATTGAATCCCATGACTGGCAGGCCGAGCTCTACGCCGACATGGCCCGTTTCAACCGGATCCTGCACAACTTCTGCACCGATGTGTGGAGCTACATCTCCATCGGCTACTTCGCGCAGGTACCCGTGGAAGGCGCCACCGGCTCTTCCACCATGCCGCACAAGGTGAACCCGATCCGCTTCGAGAACGCCGAAGCCAACCTGGAAATCTCCAACGGACTGCTGGACACCCTGGGTTCCACCTTGGTGACCTCCCGCTGGCAGCGCGACCTGACTGACTCCTCTTCGCAGCGCAACATCGGCGTGGCGTTCGGCCACTCCCTCCTGGCCATCTCCAACGTGGCCAAGGGCCTGGAGCGCCTGGATGTGGCAGCGGACGTCCTCGCCGCCGACCTGGACACCAACTGGGAGGTGCTCGGCGAGGCGATCCAGATGGTGATGCGCGCTGAGGCGGTTGCAGGCACCCCGGGCATGGAAAACCCGTACGAACGCCTGAAAGACCTCACCCGCGGACACCGGGTGGATGCCGCCCGGATGAAGGAATTCATTGCCGGCCTTGGCCTTCCGGCCGAGGCGGAAGCCCGCCTGCAGGCGCTCACCCCGGGTAAGTACACGGGCATCGCGGAAGAGCTGGTGAACCACCTGTTGTAGTCCGGGCACGCGGCCAGGCCGCCGCACCCCACGGCACTGTCTGACACACGAGAAGGCACGATTTACCGTTTTCCAGCCGAAAACCGGTAAATCGTGCCTTTTCGTTTCCCCGGGGCGGACCGCCCCAGCGGGAACCGGCACCCCGGTCACACCACCAAACCCTTGAATCCGCGACCGCTCACGATATATCGTGATGTTATTGAAGCGCTTCTTTGAGACTCAGGTTGATGATCGTGCAACGACCAGTGCGAATGTCTTCGGAAGGAGAAGGCCATGCATAAATTCCATCCCTTTGACACCCCGCAGGAGGCGGCCCAGGAGCCGAACCGCTGCCACCGCACCCCCGGAGGGCCGGCAGGCTTTGGCGGATCCGGGCCCGGCGGGCCCGGCGGGCTCGGCGGCTTTGGCCCGGGCGGCCCCCGCGGAGCAGGAGCCATGCCCGGGGGTATGCCGTGGCGGGGCCGCGGCAGGGGCCATCACGGTCCCGGCGGCCGCCGCGCAGGCCGCGGTGATGTCCGCGCGGCCGTCCTGCTGCTGCTCGCCGAGGAACCCATGCACGGTTACCAGCTCATCCAGGCGATCAGCGAACGCACCAATGGCCGCTGGCAGCCCAGCCCGGGCGCCATTTACCCCACGCTTTCACAGCTGGAGGACGAAGGCCTGGTCACCATAGAGGTCCGCGGCGGCCGTAAACTCGCCAGCCTCACCGAGGAAGGGCGGGGCGCCGCACAGGCCGAAACCGGGGATCCGTTCGGGGATTTCACCGGAGCACACAGCGGCCCCGACCTGCGCGGCCTGCTGCATGAGCTGGCCGCCGCCACCCGCCAGGTGGGCATGGCCGGGGATCCCGGACAGGTAGCCGCCGCAGCCGCCCTGCTGGGCGAGACCCGGCGGGCCTTGTACCTGATCCTTGCCGGGGAAACGCCCGAAACAGATACTGACGAAACCGGCGGTGCTCCCGGCACCCCCGGCGCACCCCGGGACTGAGCCCCGGAAGCGGCGGACGTTAAACGACGACGGCGGGCAGGGCATTGTGCCCGGCCCGCCGTCGCTTTCTCCACGGAGCTGGCTGCTAGTCCGCGGCAGCGAGCTGGCCGCAGGCGCCGTCGATCTCCTTGCCGCGGGTATCCCGGATGGTGGTGGGGATTCCGGCGTCGAGCAGGTGGTTGATGAATTCGGAGATGACCTCCGGCTCAGGGGAAGTCCAGATGGAGCCGGGCGTCGGGTTCAGCGGAATGGGGTTCACGTGCACCCAGCCGCGGCCGCGGGCGTTGAGCTTCTTGGCCAGCAGGTCCGCACGCCAGGCGTGGTCGTTCATGTCCTTGATCAGGGCATATTCAATGGACACCCGGCGGCCGGTGACGCGGTAGTAGTTGTACGCGGCATCCAGCGCCTCATCCACCTTCCAGCGGCTGTTGACCGGGATCAGCTCATCGCGCAGCTCATCGTCCGGGGCGTGCAGGCTCAGCGCAAAGGTCACCGGGATGTTCTCCTCGGCGAGCTTCTTGATGGCCGGGACCAGGCCCACGGTGGAGACCGTGATGTTGCGGGCGCTCATGCCCAGGCCCTCGGGGACCTCGGCGGCCATGCGGTGCACGGCGTTCATCACGCGCTTGTAGTTGGCCAGCGGCTCACCCATGCCCATGAACACGATGTTGGTGACGCGCTCGGCGTCGTGGCCGCCGTCGCGCCGCTTGCCGCCCAGGCCGCCTTCCTTGATCACCCGGTTTGCCTGGACAATCTGGTCCAGAATTTCCGCGGTGGACATATTCCGGGTCAGGCCGGCCTGGCCGGTGGCGCAGAACGGGCAGTTCATGCCGCAGCCGCACTGGCTGGACACGCACAGGGTGATCCGGCCGGGGTAGCGCATCAGCACGGACTCAACCAGGGAACCGTCGAAGAGCCGCCACAGGAACTTGATGGTGTCCCCGTTGTCCGTGGTCAGGCGTTTGACCTCGGTGAGCAGCGGAGGGAACATCTCCGCGGCGATCTCGGCCCGGCGTTCCTTCGGCAGGTCGCTCATGGCCTCGGGGTCGGTGGTGTAGTGCTGGAAGTAGTGCACCGAGAGCTGCTTGGCGCGGAAGCCGGGCAGGCCCAGGGACTTCACCTTCTCCTGACGCTCGGCCAGCGTCATGTCGGCCAGATGCGCCGGCGGCTGGGATACGCGCGGCGACTTGAACTGCAGCAGCGGGCGGCCGTCCGGTTCCTTGGCCTGTTCCCAACCCTCCGTGGCAGGGCGGACCTGGGGTCCGGTGGCGGTGGGAAGCGCGCGGGCGGGGCGCTGCTTTTTTGCGGGGGGAATTTCGAGGCTTGACATCGCCACTATTCTCGCACGGTTCGCACGCCCGGAACATTCCTTTTGCCCGTCAGCCACATCACGGAAACACGGTGGAAACCCGCTGCTCCTAGCGTGGGGGCATACCCCTTGGCCGCTGGAGGCAGCATGTCGGATTTGCGACCCTTTTCCGGATTCCGTCCCTACTCGACCCCGCACCTGCGGATCCGCGAAGTGCCCTGGACCAACCCGGTGGGCGCGGACCTGCGCGAAGCCCAGCAGGCCGAACTGGATGCCCGCTACGGCAGCACCGCCCACGATCCGCATCCGCCCGGAGCCGCAGACTCGGCTGTGTTCCTGGTGGCCTACGAGCGGAGCACCGGGCAACCGCTGGGCTGCGGCGGGCTGCGGCGCGTGGATTCCGTGACCGCGGAAATCAAGCGGGTGTACGTCCTGCCCTATGCCCGCGGTTCAGGAGTGGCGACGGCGGTCCTCGCGGCCCTGGAAGCACGCGCCAAGCAGATGGGCTACGCCGTCCTGACGGCCGAAGCCGGATCCGCCCAACCGGACGGCCGCCGCTTCTACGAAAACGGAGGCTACAAAGTGGTGCCGAACTTTGGCGCCTACCTGGGCTCGGACGGTTCCACCTGCTACTCCAAGACCATCGGCGCGGCGGTGCCGTTCTGACCTGCGGTGAAGTCCCGCCGGCGCCTTAGTAGTCGACCCGTCCGGCGGCAGCGGTCCAGGCATCGAAGGGCGCTGTGGCCGGCACGCCGTCCACTGCCAGCTGGTTCACCTGCATGGAGCGGCGCTCCAGCGGCGTTTCGAAGTATTCGTAGAACGCGGCGTCGTCGAAACCCGCGGCGGCGGCGTCGTGCCGGTCGGCGGCGAAGACCACCCGGTCCACCCGCGCCCACAGCGCCGAGGCCAGGCACATGGGGCACGGCTCGCAGCTGGTGTACAGCACGGCCCCGGTGAGGTCGAACGTGCCCAGGGTGGCACAGGCATTGCGGATGGCGGTGACTTCGGCATGCGCGGTCGGATCATTGTTGGCCGTCACCCGGTTTACGCCCTCAAAGGCTGCCCCCTCGGCGGTGACGACGACGGCGCCGAACGGCCCGCCGTCGTCGGCTACGTTCGCGGTGGCCAAGCTAATGGCCTGGGACAGGTAGACGTCGTCGGTGGTCAAGTCATCCGTGCTCATGTGGCTTCTCCCGTGGGTCCTGATGCAGTGCCGATGCAGGTATGCCAGGTAGATAACCGGAGATGCCGGCCCGCCTTCGCAGCTGCGAGATTAGCAGTTTTCCGGGCGGCAGCGAATATGGGCGGCGTCACGAACGGACATCCGGTTTCCGTTCCCCCGGACGGGGCTTTCGGCTACCCGTTGTCACGGCCTTCGGCCGGTGGGAACGTGAAAAGTACCCCGCCCGAAAGGACCAGCCATGGAACGCATGATTTTCCCCAACCTCCCCGTCGCGGACCTGAAAACCGCGGAGAACTTCTACCTGGGCCTCGGCTTCACCAAGGACCCGCAATTCAGCAACGACCAGGGCACCGCCATGGTCATATCGGACAGCATTGTGGTGATGCTGCTGCAGCAGGATTTCTACCAGGGATTCCTGCCGCAGGGCGACACACCGCACCTCGCTTCCTCCGGCAAGGAAGTGCTGAACTGCCTCAGCTGCGACAGCCGCGACGAAGTGGACCGGTTCCTGTCCGCCTGCCAGACGGGCGGCGGCGCCGTTTACGCCCCGGCGGAGGAACGGATGCCGGGCATGTACAGCGGCTCCGCCACGGACCCAGACGGCCACGTCTGGGAGTTCCTGTGGATGGACCCGGCCAACACCGGGGAGGCCGAACGAACCTTCGAGGTCTCCTCGAACGCCACGGTGCAGGAGCAGAACCAGGCCCTGTAAGCACGGGTTCCCCCAACCCGGTGTCCCCTACTTGACGGCGCCCATCGACAGTCCTCGCACCAGCTGTTTCTGCGCCACCCACCCGGCCAGGACCACCGGCAGCGACGCCAGGACGGAAGCGGCCGAGAGCTGTGCCAGGAACAGTCCCTCACTGGTCATCTGGGACACCAGGAACACCGGGACCGTGGCGGACTTTCCGGCGGTCAGGATCAGGGCAAAAAAGAACTCATTCCACGCGAAAATGACGCAGATGAGGGCGGTGGCCGCCAACCCTGGCGCGACCATGGGCATCAGCACCCGCCACAGCGTTTTCATCAAGCCGGCACCATCCATCTGTGCCGCCTCCAGCACCTCGCCGGGGACTTCCAGGAAGAACGAGCGCATCATCCACACCGCAATGGGCAGGTTCATGGAGGTGTACAGGACCACCAGGGTCCACACGTTGTCCAGCACCTTCAGCTGCCCGGCAATGACGTAGATGGGCATAATCACGGCTACCACCGGCAGCATGCGGGTGGAGATGAAGAAGAACAGCACATCGGATGTCTTTTTCACCGGCCGGATACTCACCGCGTAGGAGGCCGGGACCGCCAGCGCGATCACCAGGATGGTGGAGACCCCGGTAGCGATGGCCGAGTTGGCAAAGTAGCTGCCGGCCCCGCCCGACAGCACCGCCCGGTACTGGTCCAGGGTGGGCGCGAAAAAGAAGACCGGAGGCGACGACGCCGCAGCGGACTCCTGCTTGAAGGAGGTCAGCACCATCCACAGCACCGGGGAGAAGAAGATCAGTGCCAGCACCCAGGTGACGGTGGTGAGGATTGGGCCGGAATTGAACCGGCGGACCGGCTTGCGGACGGTTCGCCCGGAGGGGGCCGGCGTTTCCTTGCCGGCGGGAGTGGGGGCAGCAGTCTGGGTAGCCACGTCGTTAGTCCTTTACGTCGAAGCTTCGGAAGATCAGGCGCAGCGCGAGGGTGGCAACAACCATGGTTGCAATGACCACCACCACGCCCATTGCGGCGGCCTGGCCGACGTCGAAGCCCAGGAACGCGCGCTGGTAAATGTAGAACGGCAGGTTGGCACTTGCCGTACCCGGCCCGCCTGCGGTCATCAGGTAGATCTGGTCGAAGGTGTTCACCACGTAAATGGCCCCGAGCAGGACGCCCAGTTCGATATACCGGCGCAGCTGGGGAAGGGTGACCGACACGAAGGTCCGCCACCAGCCGGCACCGTCCACCTGCGCTGCTTCGAGCACGTCCTTTGACTGTGCCTGCAGGCCGGAGAGGACCAGCAGCATCATAAACGGGGTCCATTGCCACACCAGCGCCATGAGGATGGAGACGATGGGGTGCTGCGACGTCCAGTCCACCGGCGGGATTCCCACCAGCCCGATCAGCCAGTTCAGGAGGCCGTAGCTGGGGTTGAGGATGGAAATGGACCACAGCAGCGAGCTGGCCACCGGCATGATCAGGAACGGGGTGATCAGCAGGGTGCGCACAATCCCGCGGCCGGGAAAGGAGCGGTCCAGCAGCAGCGCAAAGACAATCCCCAGCACCATTGCGAAAAGCACGCAGCCGACCGTGAAGATGACACTGTTCAGGGCCGCGCCGCGGAACGTGGAATCGGAGAAGATGTCCACGTAGTTGGACAACCCGACAAAC
This sequence comes from Arthrobacter sp. zg-Y750, assembly GCF_020907365.1. Classification (NCBI taxonomy): domain Bacteria; kingdom Bacillati; phylum Actinomycetota; class Actinomycetes; order Micrococcales; family Micrococcaceae; genus Arthrobacter; species Arthrobacter sp. zg-Y750. The sequence goes on from NZ_JAJJOC010000007.1 coordinate 62,776, forward strand.
TTGTTGCCCTGCGGACGCAGCAGGTTCCAGTTCTGGAGCGAATACCAAAGGGTAAACAGGAACGGGATCTGGGTGACGATCAGGGTGAAGATCAGCGCCGGAAGCAGCGGCAGCCGCCGCCGCCATCCTTCCGCCGATGACATTCCGCCGCCCTGCCGCTCCTCGGCGGCCTTCCGCGCCCGGACCTGCTGGCGGGCTACCAAGGTGGACATCAGCCGCCTCCGTCCTGGTAGCCTTCGGCCACCGTCTCTGCGTAGCTCTGGGACTGCTCAAGTGCTTCCTGCACCGTTTGCTGGCCGGCAATCGCAGCCGAAATCTGCTGGGCCACCCGTGTGCCAAGGTCCTGGAATTCGGGGATGCCGACAAACTGCAGGCCCGTGTAGGGCACCCCCTGGTTCATGCTGTTTTCCTGCGACGCTCCCGCCATGGCGTTGAGGGTGGGCTCCGCATAGGCCTCGGCAATCTCGGCGTATTCGGGGATCTCGTAGGTGGAAAGCCGGCTGCCCGGCGGCACCCGCTCCCAGCCGATCTCGTTGCCGACCAGCTTGATGTAGTCCTTATTGGTCATCCAGGACACAAAATCCCAGGCAGCGTCCTTCTGCTCACTGGTCGAAGGAATGGCAAGCGACCAGCTGTACAGCCAGCCGGCGGAGTCCGTTTCCTGGACAGGTGCTGGCGCGTAGCCGGTTTTGCCCACCACCAGTGACGACGAAGGGTCCTCGATAGCGGAAACCATGGCGGTGGCGTCGTACCACATGGCGGTGTTGCCCTGGCTGTACAGGGTCAGGCAGTCCCCGTAGCCGCTGGTGGCCGGTCCGGCCTGCCCGTAGTTCTGCACCAGGTCCACATAATCCGTCACCGCCGCCTCGACCTCAGGGGAGTCCAGGGTGGCGTTCCAGTCCTCGTCGAACCAGCGCCCGCCGTAGGTGTTGATCATGGTGTCCAGCGGGGCCATCACCTCGCCCCAGCCGGCCAGGCCGCGCAGGCACACGCCGCTCATGTCGGCGTCCGGGTCATCCAAAGTTTCGGCGAATCCGCGGATGTCGTCCCAGGTGGGCTGCTCCGGCATGGTCAGTCCGGCTTCTTCAAACAGGTCCTGGCGGTAGGCCACAAAGGAGGACTCACCGTAGAACGGAACCGAATAAAGGTCCCCCTCGTAGCTGAGCGCCTCGCGAATGTTCGGCACAAAGTCCTCGGGGTCATACCCCTCGGTGGAATCCGCGTAATCCTGCAGGTTGGTGATCCACCCGTTTTCCGCCCACATGGGCGTTTCGTAATTGGAGATCATCACGACGTCGAATTCCCCGCCCTGAGTCGCCACGGAGGCGGTGATCTTTGCCCGGGCCTCGTTTTCCGGAAGGGATACAAAACTGACATCGATATCCGGATACTGGGCCTTGAATTCATTCTGGAGCGAGATGGCGTCCTGCATCTGCGGGTTCGACACAATAGCCACGACAATTTCCTTGTTGCCCCCGGCGTCCGCGTCGCCGCCGCAGCCGGTGAGCACCAGGCCCGTCACGGCGGCGCAGGCCATAAACTGCCGGAGCCGGAAGTGTTCCCTGCGGCGGGTCCGCCTGCTGGGTGGGAATCCCATATGGTCACCTTTGCTCATTTGAGATATCGGTACCGCTGCGTAGGCCGTGACACTACGTCCAGAGCTCCCGTCCGGGCAAGACTCCGGACCCGGAAAGGGGAAAAGAATAATCAGCTACGCGGAAACGTAAGTATTCATCACCACTTCGACGGCGCCGTCGAGCGTTTCGGAAGTCAGCCGGACGGAAATACCCGATATGTCCGCCAGGGAAGACAGATGGGTCCCGCCGCAGGGCATGCTGACCGTTCCGTCGGGAAGTTCGCATACCCAGCGCCGCATTCCGGTGAGCAGCTCCGATTCCCGGTCAATGCGCACCTTCGCTCCGGACGCCGTCCACGCCGCAAGGGCCGCATTCACGCCGGCCTCAACGGCAGCCAGATCCGCCAGCAGAGCCTCAGACTGGAAACCTTTGCGGCGCAGCGACTTCCCCAGCCGGTACACGTCCCGCGAGCCGAATTCCCTGATGGCAGTGGTTTCAACAGCCAGCGCGTCGAAGTTCGGGTTGCCCGCGGCGTCGGGCTGGACGTCCTTCTTCCACCCGTGGGCCAGCTGCCGGTTCAGGGCCAGGGACGCCAGGTGGCAGGCGGTATGTCCGGCGGAGATCCCCGCCCGGTAGCCTTCATCGACCCGGAACCGAACCTCGGCGCCTTCGGCGAGGACGGTCCCGGCGGGCAGGATGTGCACCACCGTAAAAGCCCACCCCTCCGTGCCTTTCCGGACCGGAATATCCCGCCCCAGGAACAGTGTGCTGCCGTCGGTGGCGCCCACAATGCAGTCGGCCACCGGTACCTCGGTACCCTCCGGCGTCGTCAGCGTTGCCCGGTCCGGTCCCTGGTCCGGCCATCCCGCATCCACCGGATGCACGGGTGTGGCATCCACCAGGACCGCCAGCCGCCCGTCCGGGAGGGTCTCGGTGTGCAGAACCGTTCCGGCGCCGGTGAGGGCGCCTGCAGGGTAGGTGACGGCGGTATCAGCGGTAGGCATAGTCATCGGCCCACCCTACCGAAGCGGACCGACCGCAAATGTGAACAGGACCACAGGATTACGCGGCAGGGAGAATGTGCGGTAAAGTCGTAACCACGCCGCGGGGTGGAGCAGTTCGGTAGCTCGCTGGGCTCATAACCCAGAGGTCGCAAGTTCAAATCTTGCCCCCGCAACCAATAAAAAGATCCCGATCCGGATTCCCGGATCGGGATCTTTTGTGTTTGGCCAGCCGCAGGTGGACTGCCCCCAGTAAGCGGATCCCCGGCACTGGGGTCTCGGTCCACCCACCGTTGGCAGCGCCTTTTGGTTGTTCCATTCCCTCCCCTTCCGGTAAGTTGCAGAAACGATCCGTCAACGGAGAGGCGGCACACTCTTATGGAAGCCCGGATAACCCTGTTGGTGGACGGCACACCGCGCACCTTGACGGTGGATACCCGCACCACGGTCCTGGACGCGCTGCGGAACCTGCTGGGCGTCACCAGCCCCAAGAAGGGCTGCGACCACGGCCAGTGCGGGGCCTGCACGGTGCTGCTGGACGGACGCCGCGCCAACTCCTGCCTCACCTTGGCGGTGGCGCACGAGGGCGCTGACATCGTCACTGCGGAGGGCCTGGCCGGCGGTACGCCCGACGGCGGGCTGCACCCCGTCCAGCGGGCCTTCCTGGAGCAGGACGCGTTCCAGTGCGGCTACTGCACCCCCGGCCAGATTTGCTCAGCCGCAGGCATCATTGAAGAGGCCGCGGCCGGGCACCCTTCCACCGCCACCGAAGACCTGCAGGCCGAGGGCGGGATCGAGCTCAGTGACGCGGAGATCCGCGAGCGCATGAGCGGGAACCTGTGCCGCTGCGGCGCCTACGTAAACATCGTGGCCGCGGTAAGGCAGGCCGCGGAGGCAGCCGCCGCCCGGCGAGGCGGCGTCCCCGATCCGGCAGAACCCGCCGTGGAGGATTCTCCCACTGCGGAATCCATGCCCTCCCACGTTGAGGAGCGGTCATGATTCCCTTCGACTACCGCCGCGCGGAGGACGCCGCCGCCGCCGTCGCCCTGGTCAGCGCCAACCCGGACGCCGCCTTCCTCGCCGGCGGCACCAACCTGGTGGACCGGATGAAGCTGGGCATTGCCGATCCGACACTGCTGGTGGACATCAGCCGGCTGCCGCTGGACACCGTGGACGTGCAGGAGGACGGACGGGTGCGGATCGGCACGAATGTCCGCAACGCGGACCTCGCGGCCAACACATTTGTCCGCAGCCGCTATCCGGCCCTGGCCCAGGCACTGCTTGCCGGCGCATCCGGGCAGCTGCGCAACCTTGCCACCACCGGCGGAAACCTGCTCCAGCGCACCCGCTGCGTGTACTTCCAAAACCCCACCACACCGTGCAACAAGCGCGAACCCGGCACCGGATGCTCCGCCGTCGACGGCTACACCCGCTACCACGCCATCCTCGGCGCGTCCGAGGAGTGCATAGCCACCCATCCTTCCGACATGGCTGTGGCCCTCGCTGCCCTTGACGCTTCGGTGGTGGTCCTGGGTCCGGCCGGTGAAAGGATTCTTCCGCTCAGCGAGTTCCACCGGCTGCCCGGCAACGAGCCGCAACGGGATACCGTGCTCGAGCACGGAGAGCTGATCACCGCCGTCGAGCTGCCCCCGGCACCCGCCCGCTCCGCCTACCGCAAGGTGCGGGACCGCGCGTCGTACGCCTTTGCCCTGGTCTCCGTGGCCGCGGCACTGGAACTGGAGGACGACGGCGTGAATCCACCGGTTATCCGCGACGTCCGCATTGCCCTGGGCGGGGTGGCGCACAAACCCTGGCGTGCGCTGCAGGCCGAGGCAGTGCTGCGCGGGGCGCCGGCCACGATCGCCGCCTTCCGTGCCGCGGCGGACGCCGAACTGGCCCAGGCGCGGCCGCTAAGAGGGAACGGCTTCAAGGTACCGATGGTCCGCAACACCATGGCCGCCGTCCTGCGGGACCTGGCCGGGCTGCCCGCACCGGACGCGGGCGCTGCGGGAACCGGCCATCCGGAAGGTCCGGACGGCCCGGAAGATGCCGGCTGGGAGGAGCAAACCCCATGACCATGCCCGCCTCCGCCATTGGCACGCCGTTTGAACGGCTCGACGGCGAACTCAAGGTCACCGGCACCGCCCCGTACGCGTATGAGCAGCCGGTAGAGAACCCCGTCCACCTGTATCCCGTCCTCTCCACCATTGCACGCGGCCGGGTGGAGCGTGTGGACACCGCCGAAGCAGAGGCGCTGGACGGGGTCCTGACCGTGCTCACCGCCGAAACAGCGCCTCGTCTGGCGGACACCTCTGACCGCGAACTGGCCGTCCTGCAGGACACCCGCGTGGGCTACCGCGGGCAGATCGTGGCCGCTGTCCTGGCGGAAACCCCGGAAACCGCGCGGCAGGCGGCCGACTCCGTGAAGGTGACGTACGCAGCGGAGCCGTTTTCCGCCCAGCTGCGCGCTGATGACCCGGCGCTCTACGCGCCGGAGGAACTCAACGCCGGCACGCCCACGGACAGCAGCCAGGGCAACGCGGAGTCCGCCTTCGACACGGCAGCCCTGAAGATCGACCAGACCTATTCCACCCCGCCCGAACACAACAATCCGCTGGAACCGCACGTCACCGTGGCGCAGTGGGACGGCGCTACCCTGACCCTCTGGGACTCCACCCAAGGGGTGCATACGGTGAAGGGCACCCTGGCGCAGGTCCTGGGCCTTGATGAAGGCCAGGTGCGGGTGATCGCCCCGCACGTGGGCGGCGGCTTCGGGTCCAAGGGGATGCCGCACGTACACGTGGTGATGGCCGCCCTGGCCGCGCAGTGCACGGACGGGCGGCCGGTGAAATTCCCGGTCAGCCGCCAGCAGATGTATTCACTGACCAGCCACCGCACCCCCAGCATCCAGCACATCCGGCTTGGCGCCGCCGACGACGGCCGGCTCACCTCCATGTCCCTGGACATCGTGGAACACACCTCCCGGATCAAGGAATTCGCCGAGCAGACCCCTGCCCCGTTCCGGATGATGTACGCCGCCCCCAACCGGCGCACCACCACCCGCCTGGCGCCGCTGGATATCCCGGTGCCGTCCTGGATGCGGGCTCCCGGCGAGTGCCCCGGAATGTTCGGTCCCGAAGTGGCCATGGACGAACTCGCGGCCGCAGCGGGACTGGACCCGATTGAACTGCGCCGGCGCAATGAACCGGAGACCGACCCGGAAACCGGCAAACCCTGGTCCAGCCGGCATCTGCTGGAGTGCTTTGAGCTGGGCGCGGAACGGTTCGGCTGGGACCGGCGGGTCACCCGGCCCCGGTCCGTGCAGGAGGACGGCTGGCTGGTGGGCATGGGCACCGCCAGCGCCGTTTATCCCTTTATGCGCCAACCGTCCAACACCGCCCGGATCGGCTATGAGCAAGACGGGATCTACTCCGTGCAGATAGGCGCTGCGGACATCGGCACCGGATCCTGGACGGCACTGACGCAAATAGCCGCCGACGCGCTGCGGGTGCCGGTGAACCGGATCCGCCTTGGAATCGGCGACACCCGTTTCCCGGTCGCCAGCGTGGCCGGCGGGTCCTCCGGCACGGCCAGCTGGGGCGGCACAATCATCGCCGCCGCACGCGCATTCCGGGCGGACCACGGCGAGCACCCCTCCCCCGGCGCCGCCACCGAAGCGCAGCCGCCCGAAGACGCCGAAGCACAGGAGTACGCCCTCTACTCCTTCGGTGCGCATTTCGCCGAGGTGCGCATCAATGCCGATACGGGGGAAATCCGGGTGCCCCGGATGCTCGGGGTTTTCTCCGCCGGACGGATCATCAACCCCCGCACGGCCCGGTCCCAGTTCCTCGGCGCCATGACCATGGGCCTGGGCATGGCGCTGCACGAGGCGGGCGTCATGGACCCGCGGTTCGGCATCTTCGTCAACCACGACCTGGCCGAATACCACATCCCCACCAACGCGGACGTGCTGGACATGGAGGCCCTGTGGATTGAGGACGACGACGAGCACGCCGGCCCGCTGGGCGCCCGCGGCATCGGGGAAATCGGGATTGTGGGCAGCGCGGCGGCCATCGCCAACGCCGCCTACAACGCCTCCGGCGTCCGGGTGCGGGACCTGCCCCTGACACCGGACAAGTTCCTGGCATAACGAAGCGGTGCGTGGCGCCGCCGCCGGCCTGCGGTGTGCCAAACTGGCGCCCATGACTGCCGTGCGTCCCCTTCCCGCCGTCCTCGCGGGCCGGTTTGTCCGGCTTGAACCGTTGACCGCTGATCTGCTGCCCCAGCTGTACCGGGCCATTGCGGTGCCCGAGGTGTTTGCCGGCGGCTACGGCGGCGGCCCGGCGGGGCTCCGCGAGGATTTAGACGGGTTCACTGAGTGGGCGCGGAGGTATTACCGGTGGAATGAACTGCCCTTTGCGGTCCGCCTTCTGGCCGGGACGGACGCCGGCACGGTGGTGGGCACCAGCAGCCTGGCCGACCTGGAGCTGCACACGGAATCGGCCCAACTGGGATGGACTGCCTATTCGCCTTCCGTCTGGGGCACCGCCGTGAACCCAGAGACCAAGCTCCTGCTGCTGGGACATGCCTTCGCGGCCGGATTAGGCCGCATCACCATTCAGGCGGACGCCCGCAACGAGCGGTCCCGGGCCGCCATCAGCGGGATCGGCGCGGCGTTCGAAGGCATCCGCCGCCGGGACCGGCGCCGCGCCGACGGCAGCTGGCGGGATACGGCCGTGTATTCGCTCCTTGCGGAGGAATGGCCGCAGGTCCGGGCGGGGCTCGAACAAAGGCTGGACCGGTTCGCCGGCCCAGCGGGTCGCGCCGCTGCCAAGAGCGCCCGGGAGTAGCATTTCCGCCACAGGAGCATTCCGGCGACGGCGCCGCGAATGAGATGAAACGGGGACAACAATCGTGAGCGCTAACTTCGGCGACTATCAGCTGGGCATTTACATGAACGGAGCACGGGGAACACTTCCCGGGCTGCCGATGGGCTTTGCCGCCACGGAGGAACTGGCGCAGACCGTCATGGATCCGCGGGTCCTGGGCTACGTGGCCGGCGGCGCCGGCGATGAACACACCCAGCGGGCCAATGTTGCAGCCTTCGAGCGGTTGGGCATCATGCCCCGGATGCTCGTGGGCGCGGCACAGCGGGACCTGGGCATCGACCTGTTCGGGCATCATCTGCCCTCACCCTTGTTCTTCGCGCCCGTGGGCGTGCTGGGCGCAGTGGCCGACGACGGCGACCTGGCCACCGCGGCGTCGTCGTCCGAGCTGGGCATACCGATGGTGGCTTCCACCCTCGCCTCCGCACCGCTGGAACAGGTCCGCGCAGCGGCCGGTGAAACACCCGGATTCTTCCAGCTCTACCCGCCCGCAGACCGGGAACTGGCCGAGAGCCTGGTGCACCGCGCCGAAGCAGCCGGTTACACGGGCATCGTGATCACCCTGGACACCTGGGTCAACGGCTGGCGTCCGCGCGACCTCAGCGCCGCCTACCTGCCGATGCTCTCCGGCCAGTGCCTGGCCAACTACCTCACGGACGACCGCTTCCGGAAGCTGCTGGCCGAGCAGGGCTCCGCCGATCCCGCCGCCGCCGTGATGCTGTGGGCATCCCTGTTCGGAAATCCCACCATGACCTGGGAGGACCTGGCGTGGTTCCGCTCCCTGACCAAGCTGCCGATCCTGCTCAAGGGCATCTGCTCCCCGGAGGACACCCGGCGCGCCCTGGACGGCGGGATGGACGGCATCTACTGCTCCAACCACGGCGGCCGCCAGGCCAACGGCGGCATCCCCGCCATCGACTGCCTTCCCGGCGTGGTGGAAGCGGCCGACGGCGCCCCGGTGCTGTTTGATTCAGGGGTGCGTTCCGGGGTGGATGCTCTGCGTGCACTGTCCCTGGGGGCCACCGCCGTGGGGATCGGCCGGCCGTACGTGTACGGGCTGGCCGCGGGCGGACAGGCCGGGGTAACGCATGTGATGCGCAGCCTGCTGGCCGAGGCGGACCTCACCATGGCCGTCAACGGCTACCCGGACCTGGCCTCGCTGAGGGGAGCCCTGCACCGGCTCTAGGGGGCCGGTGCAGCTGCTGGCCGCCGGGACGGTGCTGATGGCAGTTACCGCGGGCGGGACTAACCCGCCTGCGGGAAACCGTCCCGCGGCCACCAGGCAGGCAGCAGGTTCCGCAGGGAGGCCAGCCATGCTTCGGCGTCGTCGTCCTCGCTGATGACCCACTGCTCAAACCAGGAGGCGTAGGCGCCGCCCAAAAATCCCGCCGTGGCCTCCAGATTGATGTCCGGCAACACCTCGTGCGCCTGCCAGACGTGCAGTGCCAGGAGAATCCGCAACCGCAGGTCCTCGACGAGGACGCCCAGGAACGTCTCCGTATGGAACAGGGCCCGGTAGACGCGCTGCTCATCCTTGGTGTGCCGCAGGATCTGCCGGATGGACTCTACGTAAAGGTCCCCGATCTCCGCGACAGTCCGCCCGGTCCCGCGCTGGTCCAGGTCCACGGTGCCCAGCCGGTCCACCACGCCAGCGTATACGGAGGCGGCAAAGTCGAAAATGTTCCGGTAATGGCCGTAGAACGTGGTGCGGTGCACCCCTGCCTGGCGGCAGAGCGCCGACACGCTGATGTCTGCCAGTTCATGCTCCCGGAGCAGCTCCCAGAGGCCTGCTTCAAGCGCTTCGCGGGTGCGGGCAGTCCGGGGTTCTTCCGGGGAGTGCCGCCGTAGCGGCTTGGGGTCTTCCGGTGCTGGCATGAAATTAATCTTCGCAGATACACCGAAGGGCCCTGCCTAGGCGGGGCCCTTCGGTGCCGCGGCGCTGGGGGACGCCGCAAGCTTTTGGTGTGGAGCAGGCCTAGTAGTTGGCCAGTCCTGCGGTCTCGCCGCCGTCAACCACGAATTCCGCCCCGGAGGAGAAACTGGAATCGTCGCTGGCCAGGAACAGGACCATCTGGGAGACCTCCTGCGCCTCACCCATGCGGTGCAGGGCAACGTGGTTCATGGGGTTCTCCATGCCTTCCGTCATGGGCGTCTTGATGACGCCCGGGTGCACCGAGTTCACGCGGATGCCGTACTTGCCAAGATCCAGGGCAGCAGACTTGCTCAGGCCGCGCACCGCGTACTTGGTGGCGGTGTAACCCGGCAGCTCCACGAAGCCCTGCAGGCCCGCTGTGGAGGAGATGTTGATGATCGATCCGCCCGCGGATTCCTTCAGTGCCGGGATGGCGGACTTGATGCCAAGGAACACGCCGTTGAGGTTGATGTTCACAATGGTGTTCCACTGCTCGAAGCTGTAATCCTCGATGTGCCCGAAGTTGGCGATCCCGGCGTTGTTGACCAGCACGTCCAGTCCGCCGAATTCGGTGACGGCGGTGTTTACCGCGGCGTCCCAGTCGGCAGCATTGGTGACATCCAGGTGGACGTAGCGGGCGGCGTCGCCAAGCTCTTCGGCCGTCTTCCGGCCATCCTCGTCGAGGATGTCGCCGATAACGACCTTGGCACCCTCAGCCACCAGCAGGCGTGCGTGTGAGGCACCCATGCCGCGGGCCCCTCCGCTGATGAGGGCTACTTTGCCGCTTACGCGTCCCATGTCTTTCTCCTTCTAAGTGTTTCAATCCTGCCTTATTCAACACCTGTAGAAGAAATTTGCATTCCCGAATGAGACGAATGTGACTGACAGTACAGCCGGGTAGAACGTCTCAGACCGCCGGCCGGGGGCGGCGGGGCGGCAGCGGAAGGAGCGCCGAGGTGCGCTGCTGGTATCCGGCGTAGGCGGGGTAGCGGGCGCGGGAGATGCTCTCGGTGAAGGCGGTGGAACCGGCGAACAGCATGCTCAACAGAAGCGGCCCGGCCAGGGTCCAGTGCAGCCAGGAGCCCGCGGCGGCAACGGCAAATCCGTAGAAAAACCACCACTGGGCCTGTTCAAAGAAAAAGTTGGGGTGCCGGGAGAAGCGGAACAGGCCGGTCTGCAGAAAGCCGGGGCCCGATTCCTGTCCAGCGGCGCGCCGGGCTTTTTTCCATTGCTGGAAATTCCACTGCTGCTGGTCCGCGATGGTCTCCCCCGCGAGGGCGGCCAGGAACAGCACCGCCAGCCCCCCGTCCCACCCGGTGAGCGGCCCGGGGTGCCGGTAGACGGTAAGGATCGGAAGGGTCATCAGCCAGATGATGAGGTTCTGGTAGATGCTGATGAACCCCAGGTTGAACAGCTGGAACTGCCAGGGCCGCAGCCGGCGGCGAAGGATGCCCCAGCGGTAGTCCTCTCCGCCCGGGGCATACCCGCCCTTGCGGGCGTAGTTGAAGGTCAGCCGGGCGCCCCACAGGGTCACCAGCGCCGCCATCAGCACCACACGGGCGGCTGCACCGGATGCCGCGGCAAACACCCACACATAGGCCACCGGGGTCAGCGACCAAATACGGTCTGTCCACGAGTATTCCCGCGTGGCCAGGGACAGCAGCCACGTGCCGGCGGTGCTGGCGGCGAAAATCCAGAGACAGACGCGTACCGGGTCCATAGGAGGAGGATACGCAGGGCGCTGCCCTTGGCGGGAGCCCTTCAGCCCATGAGCCGGTGCTCGTAGGCGAACGCCACCAGCTGGATCCGGGTGGCCAGGCCCAGCCGGTCCAGAATGCGGCGAATGTGCGTTTTGACCGTGGCCTCGGAGAGGAACACACTGGCGGCTATGTCCGCGTTGCTGAGGCCTTTGGCCACCAGCACAAACACGTCCTTCTCCCGCGCCGACAGCTCGGCGATGGCTGCCAGGTCCGGTTCCGGCGGGTCAGCGCTGCGGGTCAGGTGCGCAAACAGGTCATGTGCGGAACCCGGCGCCACTACTGAATAGCCTGCGTACACCGTGCGGATGGCCGAGAGCAGGAACTCCGGTTCGGCGCTTTTGAGCAGGTAACCGCTGGCGCCGGCGCGGATCACTTCCACCACTGCCTGGTCCCGGTTGAAGGTGGTCAGTGCAATCACCTTGGGCCGGTCCCGGCCGGCTGCGTCGGCGTCAGCCATGATCCGCCGGGTGGCAGTAATCCCGTCCACCACCGGCATCCGCAGATCCATCAGCATCACGTCCGGACGGGCTGTTTCAGCCAGTTCCACTGCTTCCATCCCGTCACCGGCGCCGCCGCAGTAGGCGAGGTCGGGCTGCGAGCGCACCAGCATCTGGATTCCCGCACGGAACAGCGGCTGGTCATCCACCAGGGCCACGCGGATCGGTTCCTCCGCAGCACCTCCGCCCGGTTCACTCATCTGCGCCTACCAGTTCCGCGGCATAAATCTCAGCGCCCGGTGCGCTCAGCGCCAATCCGTAGGGCAGGAACGCACTCACCCGGAAGCTTTCCCCGTCCGGGCCGGCCGTGAGCCAGCCGCCGGCCAGGTGGGCACGTTCGCGCATGCCGGCAATACCGCGACCGGTGCCGGCCGTCGTCGCGCTTGAGTCGCTCCCGGCCGACGACGCCGCGCGGCCGGGATAGGAGGCGATTTGCAGGGAAAGCCCCGGGCCGCTCCAGTCCAGGTGCACCGTAACGCGTGTTCCGGATCCGCCGTGGCGCAGGGCGTTGGTGAGGGATTCCTGCACAATCCGGAACACCGCCAGCTGCTGCCCCTCGGGCAGGTCCACCGGCGACCCGGACTCTGTGCGTTCCACCTGCAGGCTGTTGCCCTGCTGCTCGAGAAGTTCGTCAATATCCGCCAGCCGGGGCTGGGGCAACGCGGAACCGCCGTCGCCCACCCCTTCAATCACCCGCTGGGCATCGGTCAGGGCGCGGCGCGCGGCCGAGGCTATGTTCTCCAAAGCGTCCAGCACCGGCTGGGGCTGGTTCTTCCCCAGGTAGCGCGAACCGTCGGCCTGCGCCGCGATGACGGCCAGGGAGTGCGCCAGGACGTCATGCAGGTCCCGGGAGATGCGGGTCCGCTCCTGTTCCACGATCAGGTCCACTTCCGTGGCCTTCAGGCTGGCCACGGCGGCAGTCCGTTCGGCGGACAGGGTACGGCGCTCTTCCCAGCTGCGCAGGGCATGGCCGGCAAGCCAGGCCGCAGCGAAAATCACCAGCAGGAACGAGGAATAAAGTATCCAGAAATCCCGCATCGTGTACCAAGAGGCCCCGTAAACCGGCAGCCAGCCGACACCGCCCGAGTAACTTCTGTTCAGCATCAGATATGACATGGCACCGGCAAGGAAAGGCGCTGCCGCAATTCCTGCCACCCGCGGCCATTTGCCACCCGACAGCGCCACGAAAAAGAGCACAATCCCCGAACCGAGGTAAATGGGCCAGCTATTGGGCTCCAATGGCGGCACAGCCCTGAGGAACTGCGCGGCGAGGACCAGAACGGGGATGAGGAGCGCGGCGTACGCCACCCGTGACGCAAGCCCGATGGCCAAGGCAAAGGCCAGCAGCGGGAATGCCCCGCCCCAGGTGGCGAAATCGCCACCCATCCGGCCTGCCTCCCCGATGATCCAGAGCACCAAAAATACTGCGGCAGCCGCTGGGGCACCCCAGATACGCGTGTAATTCAGCAATTGAGTCATGGCACCGAAGCTATCCCGCCCCCAAACGACTTTCGGTTGAAAACGCAGTCTTTCATCCCGGCGGCTGGGAATCCTGTCCATTTGGATGGTTTCGCTTTATCGAATTACACCGTCATAGAATCCCCCAATGGCAACCCTGATTACTCCCGATGCCCATTTCCGGAACAGCTGGCTGGCCGCCGCCGAAGAATTCGGCGGCGAGAACATGGACGGTTCCGGTGTGTACGGCGAGAACCGGCTCGAGCGCGTCCGCACGGAAATTTCCGGAGATTTTGCGGCCTTCGTCGACGGGCTGGTGGCAGACCGGCTGCCGGAAACACCCCGTCCGCCGGAATTCGTCGCCTGCACCTACCTCTGGCTGGTGGAAGGAGAGGAGTTCCTCGGTTCCCTCGCCATCCGGCACATCTTGAATGACTTCCTCTTCGAGCGCGGCGGACACATCGGCTACAGCATCCGTCCCTCGGCCCGGCGGCAGGGCCACGCAACCCGCGCCCTGCATGATTCCCTGCCGGTGGCCCGCGGGCTGGGCATCTCACCCGTGCTGGTCACCTGTGCCGAGGACAACGCCGGTTCCCGGGCCGTTATCGAGAAGAACGGCGGCGTTTACGAGGACAGCCGGGAAGGCACTCGCCGGTACTGGATCGACCTGGCGTAGCGCTACTCAGGGGCTACCGGGACCCGCCGGATACGGTCTTCACCCCCGGTTGCGCCGCTCCTGTGCAGCGGGAAGGCCACGGTGAACCGGGTGCGCCCGGGCCTGCTTTCGACGTCGATCGTCCCGCCGTTCACTGCCACCAGTGCCTGCACAATGGCCAGCCCCAAACCGCTGCTGCCGGTGCCGCTCTCAGTCCCCGTACGGGCCGAGTCCGCCTTGCTGAACCGGGCGAAAATCGAGTCAGCGAACGAAGGATCAATGCCCTGGCCGTTATCGGTCACCGTGACCGTGGCCTTGCCCGCGGCCGCCTGCAAAACGATCTCCACCCGGGTCCCCGGCGGTGTGTGCTTGTGTGCATTCGAGAGCAGGTTGATCAGCACCTGCCGCAGCTCGGACTCGGCGGCGTAAACGACGACGGGCTCGTCCGGCAGCTGAAGGGTCCACTGGTCCTCCGGTGCTGAGACCTGCGCGTCGCTGGCGGCTTCCACCACCAGTTCGGAGAGATCGACCCCGGCACGCTCACCGCGCCGGCCTTCATCCAGCCGGGCCAGGAGCAGCAGGTTTTCCACCAGCACCGACATCCGTTTGGACTCGCTGTCCACCCGTTCCAGGGCCGACCTGCCGGCCGCACTGACCTGTTCACTGAGCAGGACGAGTTCGGTGTAGCCCCGGATGGAGGTCAGCGGCGTCCGAAGCTCGTGGCTGGCATCGGCAACAAACTGCCGCACTTTCATTTCGCTGGCCTGCCGGGCGCGCAGCGCCTGGGTGACGTGGTCAATCATGCCGTTCAGGGCCATCCCCACCGTGCCCACTTCAGACCCGGGTGCGGCGGCCGACGGCGGCACCCTAACCGGTATTTCCACCTCGCCCGAGGCCAGCGGAAGTTTTGACACTGAAGTGGCCGCTGCGGCGAGCTGGTCCAGGGGGCGCAGTGATCGCCGGATAATCACGGTTCCGGCCACACCGGTCACCAGCAGGCCGCCCAGGGACAGGACAACCATGGTGAGGTTCAGCGAAGCCAGGGTGCTGTCGCGTTGGGCCGTGGAAAGGCCCGCCACCAGGACGGCGTCCCCTGCAGGTGCCCCCGGGGGCGCCGTGAAAGCGTCCACCCGGTAGCGGCCGGTGGAGAGGGTGAGGTCTTCCGGCCCATCGCCCGGTTTGACCGCGGCAAGCCGTTCCACGTCCTCGTCGCTCAACGGCTGCGCCGCGCCGTCGTCGGGCATCAGCGACGACCGGCGGGGCTCACCGCCCACGAAGAGGGCATTCAGTGAGCCGGGGCGCATGCCGTCCGCCTTGCGGGGAGCAGTGCGGCGCTCCGGCGGCTGGGCGTCGCCGGAGGACCCGGGACGGAAACCAGACCGGACTGCGGACCGCTCCAACCCGTCATCAAGCACCGACGTGAGGTAGTGGCTCATCGCAAGGTGGCTGAAGAGGCCGACGGCGGCGCAGATGGCAGTCAGGAGGGCCAGCGTGGCGAGGATGAGCTTGGTGCGCAGCGGATGGTTGCGCAGGCGGGGCCACTTTCCGGACCGGGGAACGGATGTGTTCACGCGGCCACCGGTTTCAGGACATAGCCCGCACCGCGCACCGTGTGGATCATGGGCGGGCGGCCGGCATCGATCTTCTTGCGCAGGTAGGAAATGTACAGTTCCACGATGTTGGCCTGGCCGCCGAAATCGTAGTTCCAGACACTGGCCAGAATCTGGGCCTTGCTCAGGACCCGCTTCGGGTTCTCCATGAGGTAGCGCAGCAGTTCCCACTGGGTACTGGTCAGGAAAATGTCCTCCCCGCCGCGCGAGACTTCCCGGGTCTCCAAGTTCAGGACCAGGTCACCGACCACCAGTTCGGCGGAGTCCGACGCCGCCACCCCCGAGCGCTGCACCAGCCGATGCAGGCGGAGCATCAGTTCCTCCATGCTGAACGGCTTGGTGACATAGTCATCACCGCCGGCTGCCAGGCCGGAGATCCGGTCTTCCACGGCGTCCCTGGCGGTGAGGAAAAGGGCCGGAACCGCGGGGGAAAAGGAGCGGATCTTCTGCAGGGCCGCAAGCCCGTCCAGCCCCGGCATCATCACGTCCAGCACCAGCACGTCCGGGCGGAACTCCCGGGCAGCCGCCACGGCCCGGTGCCCGTCCGGGGCAGTCTGCACGTTCCAGCCCAGCATACGCAGGCCCATGCCTACCAGTTCGGCCAAGCTTGTCTCGTCGTCGACCACCAGCGCCCGGACCGCGCTGCCGTCCGGATGGGCCAGGCGCGGGAGGTTGACCGTGGGGGACAGTGCGGAAGCGTCTGCCATGGGTTGCGTCCTTTGACTCATGCCGTCGGCCGGCCCGGATTTGAGCCTGACGCCCATTGTGCAGGCCCGGGCCGACTGAACCTGTTCCGAAACTGTGCGTCACGTGTACGGCTTTGCGCAACAGTTCATCAGTAGGCTTATGACGTAGGTGCAGTTTCGCTGCACCGGAGAGGACATATATGAGCGAGGAACGTCGCAGGGAAATCGGCTCCTCCGAGGCGCCCGTGGAGGACGAACTCCAGGAGTCATTCGAGAACACTGTGACGGAAGGTGCCGAGCGCCTGCACCGCACCTTCCGCACCATCCTGATCACCGGGGTGTTCGGCGGCCTCGAAGTAGGCCTCGGAGTGATGGCATACCTGGCCGTGATGCATGAAACGGGTGACCACCTGTTGGCCGGCATTGCCTTCAGCGTGGGCCTTATTGCTCTCTTCCTGGCGCACAGCGAGCTCTTCACCGAAAACTTCCTGATGCCGGTGGCTGCTGTTGCGGCCAAGGAAGGCAGCGTCAAGCAGCTCGCCAAGCTCTGGGCCGGCACGCTGGTGGCGAACCTGGCCGGGGGCTGGGTCTTTATGTGGATTGTGATGCAGGCCTTTCCCCAGTGGGCGCCCACCGTAGCCGAATCGGCAAAGCACTTCACCGAAGCACCGTTTTCACTCCAAACCGTGGCCCTGGCGATCCTGGGCGGCAGCACCATCACCTTGATGAGCCGGATGCAGCAAGGCACGTCTTCGGATCCTGCGAAGATTGTCGCCACGGTTATCGGTGGATTCCTGCTGGCCGGCCTGCAGCTGTTCCATTCCATCCTGGATTCACTGTTGATTTTCGGTGCCCTCCAGTCCGGGGCGGAAATCACCTACCTGCAGTGGCTGGGCTGGTTCGGTTACACACTGCTGTTCAACATGGTGGGCGGCCTGGTGCTGGTGACCGCCCTGCGCCTGGTGCGCACCAAGGAGCTGCTGGCACAGCGCCGCCGCGACGCGCCGGAGGACCCCGACGCCGCCCACCGGGACGCCTAGCTGCGCTTGCGTACCAGTGCGGCTGTGCCGCCGGCGGCACAAAACGCGGTAGCTGCTGCCGCCAGGGCAACGGGGCTCCAGTCTGCGGCGCCAATGGCGGCGGACCCCAGCGCCTGCCCGGTGGCCAGCGCGATAAACAGCACCGAGGTGCCGGCCCCGGCGGCCTGCGGCCACGCGGACCGGGCCCACAGGATCAGCACGGCCGACATTGCCATGTAGCCTGCCCCGAAAACCGCCATGCCGGCGTAGGCCGCCGCGGTGTTGGCCGTGGCAACGGAGAGACCCACGGCGGCGGTGGCCAGAGCCAGCAACCCGGCACAGGCACACCACCCGCTGTGCAGCCCGATGCGTTTCACCAGATGGCCGGTGAAGGTTCCCAGGAGCCCGCCGGCGCCCAGGGCAATCCATAACCAACCAACCTGACCGCCGGAGACGGCGCCGGCCCCAGTGACCAGCAGCGGGCCGAAAGTCCAGGTCAGGGAGGACCCCGCGCCCACCACCAGGGCGGCGGCCGCCGGGAGCAGCAACGCCCGCCAGGCCAGCGGCCCGGAGGTCTCCTCCTGCCGTGCGGTTTGGCTACCTGGCCGGGCTGCCAAAGCGTTGCGCGAGCGCACCGGGTACAGTGCGGCCGCGGCGGATCCTGCGCAGATCAGGGCCATCAGCACCCAGGCGGCACCTACGGATGGAACGGCGAACACAACCACACCCGCCCCGATCACGCCCACTGCTGTGCCGGCGTTGGCAACGGACTGGGCCGTGGCCGCCGCCTCGGGCTTCACCAACGCGTCAATCACCGGAACGAGGGCCGGGGAGGCGAAACCGCCTCCAAGCCCTCCCACGAGAACCGCAAGGATGAACATCATTGGGTCCGTGGCCACTGCCACCCCCAGGCAGCCCGCAGTTGCGGTGGCGCCGGCCAACACCAAGCCCGTCCGCGGATAGCGGTCCACCAGCCGGGCGGCAGCCAAGGCCGCCAGCGAATAGGAAGTGAACTGGGCAGCGGCGGCCCAACCCAGCACATCAACGAGCTGCGGCCGGGACGCTGACAACGCCGGGGCGAACAGCCCCACACCGAAACGGGCCATGCCGTAGGTGGCGGCAATCAACAGCATTCCGGCCGCCGCCATGCCTGCTCCCGCGCCGCCCTGCACACGAATCCCCGCCTGCTGCACATTGCCTCCGTCGCCAGTTAAACGTTCGTTTCACTGAAACGAACGTTACACTAGCGGTATGCCTCTCCCCCAGCCCACCCGGGACCGTATCCTCGACGCCGCCGAAGGACTGTTCTTTTCCGACGGCATTGCCACCACGGGGGTTGACTCCGTGGCGGCGACGGCAGGGGTATCCGTAGTGACCCTCTACAAGCACTTCGGAGCCAAGGACAACCTGCTCCACGCCGTGCTTTCCCGCCGGCTTGAGTCCTGGACCTCCCACTGGGATGCAGCCGTAGCCGCGGCCCAATCCCCGAGGGAGCGCCTGGTGGCAATCTTCGACGCCGTGGACACGTTCCGTGCCGCGGCCGGCCCCACACAGTGGTGCTGCTTCCTCGCCACGGCTTCCGAGCGGCCTGTCCCCGCGGAGGGGGCAAGTGATCCCGTCTTCGACCTTGTAGCTGAAGACACCCGCCTGGTTACCCGCCGGCTTACGGACCTGGCACGCGAAGCCCGCTGCCAGGACCCGGAGCGGGTCGCGGAACTGCTCCTGCTGCTATACAACGGAGTCCTCAGCAGCCTGCTGCGCGGGACGCCCGCAGCTCCGGCAGCCCGGGCGCGCACAGCTGCTTGGACTCTCCTGGACCGGGAATTGCCGGGGCAGTAGTCCCCCGGCCCCTCCCCGCGGAGGCGGTGGATGAGCCGGGGAAACGCGCTACTTCGCCAGGATGTTGCGCACAAACAGCTCAGTGCGTCCGCGCAGTCCCTGGATCCGCTCTGCGGTCACCGCATCCGGATCCGGATGGATGGGCGTGGGCGCAACGTCTGCCCGCACGTTGACCGAACATGTGAAGTCAGCATGGATGAGGGTGCCCACGGTGTTGCCGTCCCGGCCCCGCTGGCCGGCCCGGCGTGCCACGTAGAGGAAGACTTCCTCCTCCGAGAACACATCTTGGCAGAGGGCGCACAGCACCCGCCGGTTCTTCGGGGCGCTCAGTTCCGGTGCGCGCAGCAGCACTCCCACCGGCTTTCCGTCCAAGGGCAGCACCAGATAGGCGCGCTGGGGCATTTTGTGGTCCCGCCAGCCCAGCTGGTCGAGGATCTCCCAATTGATGTTCTCGAACCCGATGGGCAGGTTCATGGCGGCCACCTCGGAGCGGGTGGCGTTGATGAAGGATTTGCGGATGGCCGTTTCAGACAGGGGTTCCATGATGTTCGGCAGCACTTTCGGCGGTTGGGAAAGGCGCGCCGCGGGGGCGCGTCAGGGGCAGCGGGCAGCGGAGGACGCAGTGCAGGGCCCGGGGCCCACCTGCCCTTCCGCGGCGGCAGAGCGCGCGCACATCATGTTGGTCACGCCGCCATCCTAGCAACCGGCGGCGGCGGGCCGATGCCGGGGACTTGCGCAGGGGGGATAAGCTAGCGGCACAGCGTGAGGGCACAAAACGGGAGCGGTACGGCTGAAAGTCAACCCTTCCCCGCAGTTATGCACCTCCTCGCCTGGAATACGACTCCTTCTCTATTGCCCGTCCGTCAGGCCGCCACCACTGGTGGCTCGGCTGGTTTCTCGGTCTTTGGGAGCCCGCGCATCTCGGAACCACCTGAACTCGGAACCACCTGAACAGAGGGACGTCATTTTGAATTTCACCGTTGGGCAGACGCTGGTGTACCCGCACCACGGAGCCGTCACCGTTACCGACATCTCCCCCATGACCGTCAAGGGGATTGAACGCGAAACGCTGACCTTCCGCGTGCACGCCACCGAACTCACCATCAAGCTACCTTCGGACAATGCCGAAGACGTTGGCGTGCGCAGCGTCATTGACGACGCCGGCGTGCAGGCCGTGTTCACCGTACTGCGCGGACCGGCCGGGATGGAACCGGACAACTGGTCCCGCCGTTTCAAGGCCAATGAGGGCAAAATGGCCACCGGCGAACTGCACCTGATCGCTGAAGTGGTGCGCGACCTCTGGTGCCGGGAGCGGACGCACCCGCTGTCCACCGGCGAAAAGCGGATGCTCCTCAAAGCCAGGCAGCTGCTGGTTTCGGAGCTGGCCCTGGCCCGTTCGGCGTCCGCTGAAGAAGCCGGAGAGATGCTGGACTCGGTGCTGATGGAAGCTGCCGGCGAGGCAGAGCTGGCCAACAGCTAGGCGGCGCGGCCCGGCGCCGGTTTCCAGCGCCGGGCCCGTTTTGGCACGGGCCGCACCTTGGTTGTATCAAGGAAAGTAGGACGGATTCCGTCCCCACGGGACACGTCCGGAGTCACCAGAAGATCTTCGAGGGTCCTGCGCCTTCAGGGACCCGGAAAGGCGGCCGTGAACTTTCCCTGCACCTGCTTCTGCCAGCCCATGCCCGGCACCGGCCGGCTGGGGATCGAGATCTATGATCCGTTCTGCCTGGTGCGCCAGCACCGCGTGGCCGGTTCCACCAACCGCGAGCCCAGCTACGGGCAGGGCCGGCGGTAGTCCACTTCCCGCCCCCGCCCCCGCTCGGGCTCCGGCTCCGGCTGGAAAAATCCTTGGAACCGCGCCCAGACGCATCCTGTAATATTCCTTGGACTATGGATGACCCTCCCTCACATAAACCCTTGCCCCTCCCCGTCCTGACCGCAATGCAGACCGTGTCCGCTCCGGCTGCACCGGCTATCGCGAGAGAGGGGCAGCCCCATGTATGAATGGCTAATGGTTGGCGTAGGTTTGCTCCTCACCGTCGGCACCGGACTGTTTGTCGCGTCCGAGTTTTCACTCGTCAACCTGGACCGCGCGGAGCTTGAAGCCCGCCGGGACAAGGGCGAAAAACGGCTTAACCCCACCATCAACGCGCTGAAGATTACCTCGACGCATCTTTCCGGCGCCCAGCTCGGCATCACGCTGACCACCCTCCTGACCGGTTACACCTTCGAGCCGGCCATCAGCTCCATGCTGGCCACCCCGCTTGCGGCGCTGGGTATTCCCGACGCCCTGGTGCCCGGAATCGGCGCCGTGGCCGGCATCTTCCTGGCCACCATCTTCTCCATGATCATCGGTGAACTGGTGCCCAAGAACTTCGCCCTTGCGCTGCCGCTGGCCACGGCGAAGCTGGTGGTTCCCTTCCAGGCAGTGTTCACCACCGTGTTCAAGCCGGTGATCCTGCTTTTCAATAACACCGCCAACGCGATCATCCGGTCCTTCGGCATTGAGCCCAAAGAGGAACTTTCCGGTGCGCGCAGCGCAGAGGAGCTCAGTTCCCTGGTCCGCCGCTCAGCCCTTGAAGGCGTGCTGGACCTGGACCATGCCGTGCTGCTGAACCGCACATTGCGCTTCGCGGACCACAGCGCCGCCGATGTGATGACGCCGCGCGTCCGCATGCATACGGTTCACGGCACGGATACGGCCGAACAGGTGGTGGCCGCTGCCACCGCCACCGGCTACTCCCGCTTCCCCGTGATCGGCCGCGATTCGGACGACATCCTCGGCGTGCTGCACGTGAAGCAGGCGTTCGGAGTTCCGCTGGCCGGCCGAGGTTCCGTGACCGCCGCCGAGCTGATGGTGGAACCGATGCACGTGCCCGAGTCCATGGATGCGGACACCCTGCTGGGGCTGCTGCGCGCCCAGGGCCTGCAGGTGGCCATCGTCTCCGACGAACACGGCGGCACTGCGGGGATTGTGACCCTTGAGGACCTGGTCGAGGAAATTGTCGGCGAGCTCGAGGACGAACACGACCGCGCCCGGGTGGGCGTGGTCCGCACCGGCCGGGCCATCACTTTTGACGCCGCACTCCGGCCCGACGAACTGCTGGACCGCACGGGCATCGAGGTACCGGACGGCGAGGAGTACGACACCATCGCCGGATTCGTCACCGATGAACTGGACCGCATTCCCGAACTCGGCGACGAAGTGGAGATCGGCAGCGGAACGCTCCGCGTCGAACGGGTGAACCGCAACCACATTGAGCGGCTGCGGTTCACGCCGTCGGGTTCCCTGGAGGCGCCCGTAAGTGCCCATGACCGCATTGTCGACTCACTGACCAAGGACCTGACCCATGAGTGAATACCTGCCCGGAATCATCTGGCTCGTAGTGCTGCTGGTGGTCAACGCCTTCTTCGTGGGTGCCGAGTTCGCCGTCATCTCAGCCCGCCGCTCCCAGATCGAGCCCAAGGCCGAGGCCGGCAGCAAGGCCGCCAAAACCACCCTCTGGGCCATGGAACACGCCACCCTGATGCTGGCGACCAGCCAACTGGGCATCACCGTCTGCTCCCTGGTGATCCTGAACGTCTCGGAACCGGCCATCCACCACCTGCTGGAGATCCCGCTGGGCCTGACCTCGCTGTCCGCGGACGCCATCGGGATGATTGCCTTCGTAGTGGCGCTGCTGCTGGTGACCTTCCTGCACGTGGTGGTGGGTGAAATGGTGCCCAAGAACATTTCCTTCTCGGTTCCCACCGGCGCCGCACTGCTGCTGGCCCCGCCGCTGGTGATGGTGTCCCGGATTGTCCGCCCTGTCATCCGGGCCCTGAACGGTATAGCGAACGGTGTGCTGCGCCTCTTCAAGGTAGAGCCCAAGGACGAGGCCACCAGTGCCTACACGCTGGACGAAGTTGCCAACATTGTGGAGCAGTCCACGCGCGACGGCGTGCTCACCGACCGCAGCGGCACCCTGACGGCGGCCTTCGAGTTCACTGAAAAGACCGTGGCCGACGTCGAGGTTCCCATTGCTCAGATGGTGCTGCTGCCCGAAACGGCCTCGCCGGCGGACCTGCAGCAGGCCGTGGATATCCACGGCTATTCGCGGTACATCCTGACCAACGAGGACGGCGACCCGGACGGCTACCTGCACCTCAAGGACGTCATGGACCTGACCGGTCCGGATGAATTCGCCGCGCCGGTGCCGGCCAAGCGCATCCGCCGGCTTGCCTCGGCGTACCGGGGAGGCGAACTGGAGGACGCACTGGCCACCATGCGCCGCACCGGCGCCCACGTGGCGCGGGTCTTCGACGCCAAGGGCAACACCACCGGCGTGCTCTTCCTGGAAGACATCATCGAAGAGCTTGTGGGCGAAGTCCACGACGCCACCACGGTCTAGGCCGGGTCCGGGCTAACGTCGCCGCTTCCGCCGAAACCACCGCCGCCGCTCCGCTTCCGGGGCGGCGGTTTCTCTTTGCGCCTCTTCCGCCGCCCCGGCCGCAGCCTTCCGCTCCCGCCAGCGCAGCATTTCCTGCTCGACGTCGCGGGTCCTGGTCACCACGGGCGGCCCGCCTTCGAGCTGGCGGCGGGCATTGATGACCCGGGCGTTGAAGTCTTCCAGGATCTCGCGGACCTGCCGCTCGCTCCACCGGGTGTCCAGACGGGCATCCAGTTCCGCGTCCTCGGTGCGCAGCAGGATGGCCGCAGGCCCCAGGCCGGTAACGTTTTCACGCTGCAGCAGTCCCTTGATCCACCAGTCCGGATCATGGCCATCGCCCAGGCCGGGGATGGGCTTGCCCGCATATTTCAGGTTGTCGAAGTCGCCGCGCGCCATAGCGTCGCGGACCAGGTAGTCCGCACGTGCGGCGTCGTCCACCTGCCGCCGCTTGTGCTGCAGTTCCTCTTCAGCCGCGGCCTGCTCCACGTCCTCCGGGTCCAGGCCGCCCCCGGCACCGGCCGCCCTCAGCTGTGCCGCGCGTTCCATCCGGCGCCGGTACTGTTCAACACCCCTGCCTTCCATGACCTCTCACCGCCTCACCCGTCCGGCTTCCGTTTTGCGTCCCCACCAGTATTCCGCCGGGGGCGGAGGCAGGCAACGCAACCCCAATGCCTAGCTGCGCAGCCGGCGTACCGCTGCCGCGATGCCCGCGGCCAGCCCTGCACCGGCCAGCAGCCACGGTCCGCCGATGAGGATGGGGTCGATCCACTGGTGGTTAACATCCGCTCGCTTCCGTCCGACCCGGGAGGAATACCCGCGTCGGGAGAACTCACTCAGCACCCCCGTCTCGATCACGGGATTGTCCGGATGCAGGGTCAGGAAGGAGGCCAGATGGCTTTCCACCGCGTCAACCCGGTCCGCTGCCAGCAGGATCAGCCAATGTGCCGCCCGTGCTTCGCTGAACCGGCGGTAGGCGTACCGGCGCATCACACCGGACAGTCCCTTGGGCGGGCAGGACGTGCCGAACACGGGAGTGAGGAACTTATGCTCAATGGAACGTTCGCGCGGATATTTCTCCTCCTGGCGCTCCGGGAACTCCCAGTGGGCGCCGCTGAGGGTGGGGTCGAACTGCAGCTTGGGCACCGCGGGGCGGTCCTTCGGGTCAAGGTCCGCGCCCCAGCCCGGGATCCGTGCGCGCAGTTCATCACTGGTGGGAGTCAGGGCCGGTTTCTGCGGGGTATAGGCCATGGTTGGGTGCTTCCTTTCAGGAACCGGGGACGATCACGGGCTTGATGCAGTTATCCAGCTTGGCCGAGAACATGTGGTACCCCTCGGCGATGTGCTCAAGCGGAATCCGGTGCGTGATGATCTCGTTCGGCCTCAGGTATCCGGCCTTGATGTGCTCGAACAGCCGCGGCCACTGCCGCTTCATGGGCGTCTGGTTCATATTCAGCGTCAACCCCTTATTCATGGCGTCGCCGAACTTCACGGCACTGAACATGGGGCCGTAGGCACCCATCACGGATATGGTCCCCGCCTTGCGCACCGAGTCGATGGCCCAGTTCAGGGCTACGGGCGAACCGCCCTGGAGCTTGAGCTTGGTGCTGGTGACATGCTGGAGGAAGTTGCCGTCCGCTTCGGCGCCCACTGCGTCAATGGCGACGTCGGCGCCCAGATGGTCGGTGATTTTCTTCATGTGCACCACAATGTCGTCGTACTCGGTGAAGTTGTACGTTTCGGCATGCGCGAAGATGCGGGCCTTTTCCAGCCGGTAGTCCAGATGGTCAATCACGATGACCCGCCCCGCACCCATCAGCCACGCCGACTTGGCGGCGTAGAGGCCCACCGGGCCGGCACCGAAGACCACCACGGTGTCGCCCTCCACGATGTCTCCCAGCTGGGCGCCGAAATAGCCCGTTGCCAGCGCATCGGTACACATCAGGGCATCCTCCTCGTCCATCCAGTCGGGAATCAAGGAAGGCCCGATGTCCGCGAAGGGAACGCGCACGTACTCCGCCTGGCCGCCGTCGTATCCGCCGGTGGTGTGGGAGTAGCCGTACAGGCTTCCAACGGCGGTGGCGTTCGGGTTCACGTTGTGGCAGTTCGAATACATCCCGCGGGCGCAGAAATAGCAGGTGCCGCAGTAAATGTTGGCCGGCACCATCACACGGTCCCCCACCTTCAGGTTCCGCACCGAGGGTCCGACCTCTTCGACCACACCGATGAATTCGTGGCCGAAGGTATGGCCAACCCGGGTGTCGGGCATCAGTCCGTGGTAAAGGTGCAGGTCGGATCCGCAAATGGCGGCCAGGGTGACCCGGACAATGGCATCGTTGGGATGCTCTATGGGGGGCCGCGGCTTTTCTTCCACCCGAACCTTGTAGGGTCCTCGGTACACCATTGCTCGCACGGGCCTGCCTCCTCAGTTCTGCCGGATCAACAGCTGCGCGGGACTGCCGTCCCTCCGGGACGCGCCCCGGGCACCTTAACCATAAGCAGACTTACTAGCTTTGCAAGTCCGTATCCGGTCCGGCCACCGGCAAACTCACGGTAAAGAGCGTTCCGGCTCCCGGCTCGCTGCGGACCCGGATGTTGCCGCCGTGCTCTTCCACGATGCGGCGGCTGATCACCAGACCGAGGCCTGCACCGGGAATGGCGGCCGTAAGCGCCCGTCCCGAGCGGAAGAACGGGGTGAAGGCTGCCTCCTGCTCCTCCTGGGACATCCCCATGCCGCTGTCAGCAACTTCAATCACTGCCATGCCCGCTTCAACCCGCGCGCTCACCTGCACCACGCCGCCGTCGGGCGAATACTTGACCGCGTTGGAGACCAGGTTTTCCAGCACCTGCCCAATCCGCCTGGGATCGGCCACGGCAGAAAGGTCGCCCGGCAGGTCAACCTTGAATTCCACCCCGTTCACCCGGGCGCGCGGCCCAAAGGAATCGACAGCAGCACGCACGACGGCGGCGAGGTCGACTTCCCTGGCCTCCACGGTTTCGTTCCCGGCGGCCACCGAGAGCAGGTCCGTTACCAGCTGCAGCAGCCGCTCGGCGTTCCGCACCGCCGTCTGCAGGGCGGAACGGACGTCTTCGGCCAGGTTTTCGCCGCTATCCAACGCCATGTCGAGATAGCCCAGGATCGACGTCAGGGGAGTGCGCAGCTCGTGGGACACATTGGCTACAAACTCACGCTGGGCCGTCAACGCCCGGACCAGCTGCGTCACGTCGCTGAACGCCAGGACAGATCCCTTGAATCCGCCGCCGCCCCGGACGGAGCGGGCCGAGACGCTGACCGCCAGTTGTCCCTGGCCGGTACCGACCCAGACGATTTCCTCGGCGAAGGACTCCCCGGAAACGGCCCGCCGGATGGGGCGCTTGCTGTCCGGAAGCGGAGTAACCCGGTCCGGGCCGTAGACGGGCCACTCGGAACCGCCGGGGCCGGCAATATCTCCGGTGGCTGCCCCGGCGCGGCTGCTTTCCATCAGCGCATTGGCAAGGATTTCCCGGCCGTCCCGGTCCACCACCAGCACGCCCACATCCACGGTGTCCAGCACCGCGTGCAGCAGTGATTCCCGCTCGCGGGCGCGCAGTTCCGCCGCTCCGCGGGCTTCGTCGGCGGCTTCGGCCTGCTGCAGGGCTTCCACCAAGTCCCGTTCATACCGGCGCCGCCCGGTTTCGGGAAGAACACTGATCAGGTCCAGGCCCCGCCCGGGGCTGCGTGCCCCGGCGATCAGGGCCGGGAGCCGCTCACCGTCCGGGCCGTGGAAGTCCACCGCCAGGTTCTGGACCGGCCCGGTTCCGGATCTGAGGGCCGCCGTCCAGCGCTGGTATTCGAGCAGGTCTTCCGGAGCGAGCAGGTCCGTAAAAACGGTACCTTCCAGCGCACTGCGGTTCCGGCCGGTCCAGGCAGCAAACGAGTGGTTGGCCTCTTCGATCACCCCGCGTGCGGAAAGGACCACATATCCGGAGGGAGACTGGTGGAAAAGCGTGGAAAGATCCGGGACGGACCGCCGCCGCCGCCCGCCAATGCGCGGGAAGCCGCGGGAAAAAATATGCATGCCGGACCTTTGGGGAAAGAACAGATATCTACAGCGCGCTGCGGAAACAGGCGCACCCGGCGGTTTCGTAATTCGCCGGTAAGTGAACTTATCAGGCTGCTTCCCGGCACCATGAATGTGACACGGCAAACCGGCGGCTTGCCCCGGCGGGAACCGCGTCCGGTGGCCGCTTCCCACCAGCATCCGGGCAGGTGATATTACTCCAATTCGGGCCATCTGGGAGGGGGTACAGCAGTCTTCGCGGAGAGGTTCCGCGGGCTGTGGACACGGTCCCCGGATTGGGAAAGACTTCCTTCCCGGGACATGCTGCGAGAAGGTGTTCCGGCAGGGGTGGCCCAGCATGAACAGCACCGAAAGGATGGCCATGAGCCAGCCAGCCGCGCTCCGCACCTCCTCCCGCACCCCCTCCCGCACCTCGCCCCGGCCCGCCGCCGATCTCCTATGGTGGAATCTGTCCATTGACGCCGGCGGTTTCGATTTGGCTGACCGCATTATCAGTGAACTGGTAACTCCCCTAGTTGCCCAGGCGAGGCTCTGGGGCACCCGGCGATGGTTTTTTACCCGCCGCATGCAACCGCCCAACGCGCAGGTTCGGCTGCGTGTCCTGGCCCCGACGGAGGCCTTGGACCGGCTCAAGTCCCTCCTCGGGGCCCTGCAGGAGCAAGCCGGGGACCCCGTCCGCAGCATGGCGGTGGCACAGGAATTCAGCGAGCCGGTGCTGGACCGGACGGTTGGAACCGAGCCTTTGCTTCCCTGGGTCGAAGCGGACCTGGCCCGCTACGGCGGCGTGGAGGGGCTCGCCCAGGCCGAGGAAGTCTTTGAGTTGTCCTCGGATCTCTGCCTTTGGGCCACGGCGCGCTTTGCGAAGGCGCAGAACCGCTCCGCCCTGGCCTCGCTGCTGCTGTTCGATTCCGCCTACGCAATGATGAAAGGGCCGCGGGCGTCCACCTGGCCGGACCGCCGCCGGGTTTCCTGGGAATACTACTGGGACAGCCACCTGCACAGCTGCACGGCCTCGGACCCCCGGGCGGCAGGCGTGCAGAAGGCCACCGGAGCCCAGGCACAGGCACAGCTCATGCCGGTCCACCGGCTGATGGTCGCAACGGCGTCCGAATCCGCCGTCGCGAACTGGCGCCGCCGCTGGCTGCGGGCCATTGACACCTACCTGTACCGGGCGGACAAGGCCGGCGCCAGCCGCAGCGCCCAGCACCTGACCGTCTATCAAGCGCATACCCTGCTGAACCGGCTCGGATTCACCCTCCGCCAGGAAGCCCTGATCGGTGTCTACGCGCGAACCTGGAGCCGGGAAAAGGAAGTCGAAATGAGCGACACGCTCTAGCGGACGCCTAGCCCCGCCGGGCCCTGTCCGTAACGGTAACGGGGCCCGGTGGCGATAGACTCAGCCCATGAACCTAGTCCCGGAGCAGCACTCCGTCGCGGCCGAACTTCAGCAGATCCTTCTGCGGACCGAGTCGGTGGAGTTCTTCCTCGAGGCCTTCGTTGTCCACGCCGCCGAAAAGTTCAGCAAGGACACGGAAGTGCTGGCAGGAGTGACCCTGCTGCGGAACAAGGAAGGGACTACGGTGGCCAGCAGCAGCGAGGCGGCCAAGGCACTGGATGAGGTTCAGTACGGTTTTGGCGACGGCCCTTGCCTGCGGGCCTCCCGCACCGGACGGACGGTCCTGGTGGCGGACGTGCGCACCGAAGAGCGGTGGCCGGACTATACGGATGCCATTCAGGACCGGGGCTTCTATTCGATCCTTGGCGTCCCGCTCCTCTTGGGCAACGACGGCGGTGCAGGACTGAATCTCTACACCCGCGAGCCCGGGTACTTCACGCCGGAAACGGTGCAGGCCGCGGAAGCTTTTGCAGCAGAAGCGGCGATTGCCCTGCAGTTGGCAGTCCAGTTGTCCCGGCACAAGAGTGCTGCCGAACACCTGCGCGCCGCCATGCAGGCACGCACGGTCATTGACCTGGCGGTGGGAATTGTGATGGCCCAGAACAAGTGCAGCCAAGAGGCGGCCTTTGAAATACTGCGCCAGGCCTCCAGCAACCGGAACGTCAAGCTGCGGGACCTGGCCAGCCGCATAGTCAGCTCGGTAACATCCGAGGGCGTTGAAACCCACTTCGTGGACTAACGTCCCAGCGGTACAACGCAAGCCGGTGCTCAGGCTCCGTCCACCAAGCCGGCGACGGCAGCTTTCGCGCCGTGGCTGTGCAGGGCGTCCAGGGCGGCGAGATATGCCCCGGTGAACCGCGGATCCGCAGCGAGCTCACCGAAGAACTGCGGCTGCGACACAAAGGCCAGCGGATCCTCCCGGTTCCGGGCCGCCGCCTTCATCACGTCTTCCCGGTGGCGATCGAGCACATTTATGGGTTCCCCTGCTTCGTCCACACCCTCGGCGTAGCGCGCCCAGGCGGCAATGATGGCCGCGGAACGGGACACCTCGCCGTCCCGGGCCAGGTTTTCCCGCACTACCGGTACCAGCCATTTGGGAATCCGGTCCGAGCTCTCGGCACACAGACGCGCCAGGGTGTCTCGCACGTATTCGTTGCCGAAGCGTTCCAGCAGCCGCCGTTTGTAGGCGTCCAGGTCCACCCCGGGCACGGGCAGCAGCGTGGGCGTGGCTTCCTTGTCCATGTAGTCGAGCAGGAACCTGGCCAGCTTCGGGTCCGCCACCGCCTCGTGCGCGTACCGGTACCCGGCCAGATAGCCCAGGTAGGCAATTCCCTGGTGTCCGCAGTTCAGCAGGCGCAGCTTCATCCGCTCAAACGGTTCCACGTCTGCCGTCACGCTCACGCCTGCGTCCTCCCAGGGCGGCCTCCCCTGCACAAACGTGTCCTCCAGCGCCCACTGCGCAAAGTCCTCGGACACTACGGGCCAGGCGTCCTCCACCCCGAACTCCTGTGCCAGCAGGGTGCGGTCCTCGTCCGTTGTCACCGGTGTGATCCGGTCCACCATCGAGGAGGGAAAAGCGACGTTGGCCAGTACCCACTCCCCCAGTTCCGGATCCAGCAGCCGCGCAAACTCTCCGAAGGCCTTCCTCGCGACCTCCCCGTTGCCGGGGATGTTGTCGCAGGACATCACGGTGAACGCCCCCAGACCCCTGTCCCGGCGGCGGCGCAGGGCCTCGGTCACCAGGCCGAAAACCCCGGAAGGTACGGCCCCGGGTGCCAGGTCCGCGGCAACCTGCGGCGTTCCGGCGTCGAACTCCCCGGTGGTGTCACTGATGCTGTAACCGCCCTCGGTGATGGTCAGGGAGACGATCCGGGTGCCCGGCAACGCCATCTTTTCAATAACGGCTTCCGGGTCCTCCGGGGCGTAAAGGTATTCAACGATGGAGCCGATCACCCGGGCTTCGCGGGTACCGTCCGGATACTTCAGCATCAGCGTGTACAGGCAGTCCTGGCTGTCCAGGACAGTTTTCATGGCCGCATCCTGGGGCAGCACGCCTACGCCGCAGATCGCCCAGTCCAAGGCCAGTCCCTGGTTCATCAAGGTGTCCAGGTACATCGCCTGATGCGCGCGGTGGAAGCCGCCCACACCAAAATGCACAATGCCGGTGCTCAACTGCGACCGGTCATAACCGGGCCGCGCGACACCGGGCGGCAGGTGGGAAAGGGACTCTTCACTGAGTTTGGTCATAACGCCGCCTTAGGCCGGAGGTCCGGACAATCTAGCAGGTCCGTACCGTTCTTGGCACGCGTCCGGCCGTCCGGGCGGGTTCATCCCAGGAGAGGTCTCCGCTTGGCCGCCCTACTCCACTGCCTGGGCATCGAGTTCAATGAATACCCAGTCCGGCTCAGCAAGAATGGGGTCCATTACCGGGCCTCCGGCCTCGGCAATCCGGTCCTGCACCTTCGAGGGCAGACCGTCCTGCCGGAGGTTATGCCTCAACCAGTCCTTGGCCGAACCGTCCAGGTACGGCCACCAGCGTTCTATTCGGATAGGTTCCACAGCAGCCCCCTTCAGCGTTGCGTAAACCCACGGTGACACCGGCCGTCAGGGGGCGCAAGAGGGCACCGTAAGAGGAGTTGCGGCAGGCGGCGGGATACCGGAAGGTAGGCCCCAAAGCCGTGGAAACTACTTCCGGACGGTGATCGATTCCATGGCTGCGCGGGCCTCCTCGGCGAGGGATTTGGGGATGGGCGCGCTCTTCGCCGCGTCCGCGGATGCCTGCTGGCCTTCCTCGCTTACAACGTATTTACCGAAGGCCTGAACGCGCTCTACCAGCCCGGCGTCGTCATAGGAGCTGCAGTAGATCTGGTAGGACACCAGTACCAGCGGATAGGCGCCCGCCGCTGTGGTTCGCCGGTCCAGCTGCAGCGCAATGTCGTGTTCGCTGCGCCCCGGGACCCGGGTGGACTGTTCGACGGCGGTGCTCGCGGCGTCGGCGCTGATCGGCACGAAGTCCTCCCCCACCAGGAGGTTGGCGGTGCCCATCGACTCGTCAATCACCGAGTCATCGGCATAGGTGAGCGCCCCTTCCGTCCGGGTCACGGTGCTGACGACGCCGGAGCTGCCCTGCGCGTTCTCGCCCTGCAGCCCGCCGGGCCAGGTCCCGGACGGCGCGTCCGGCCAGGCATCCGGGGCCACCTCATGCAGGTACTCGGTGAAGTTTTCCGTGGTCCCGGAGTCATCCGCCCGGCTCACGGGAGTGATCCGGGTGGAGGGCAGGTCCACATCCGGGTTGAGCGCAGCAATAACCGGATCGTTCCACTGGGTGATTTCGCCGCGGAATATCTTGGCGATGGCGGCCGCGTCCAGGTTCAGCGACTGGATGCCGGGAAGGTTGAAGGCCACGGCTATGGGGGAAATGTAGGCCGGGATGTCCAGCGCCCCTTCGGGACCGCAGACCGCCCGGGCGTCCACCAGTTCCTCCTCCTGCAGGTAGGCGTCGGAACCGGCAAAGTCCACCGCGCCGGCCAGCAGCGCGCTGCGTCCGGCACCGGAGCCGTCCGGGGAGTACTGCAGCTGAACGTTCGGATGCAGGGTGCCGAACCCGGCGATCCAAGCGTCCATCGCCGGGCCCTGCGCGCTCGAACCGGCGCCCGACAAGACACCGCTGAGCATGGAGGTGCTGTTCTCGGCTGCGTCCCGCTGGGCGTCCCCGAGCGGATAGTCGGACCCGCAGGCGGCCAGCGCCAGCGTGGCTGCCAGTGCGGCGGCGAGCGTGCGGAGGGGACGGATTGGGCGCAAGGGATGTCCTTCCTGGGGAAGCGGCGGTGGCGTCCAAGGCCGGCGGGGGAGCTGCGGGGGTGCAGCGGTCAACCGGCCGCTCTTTCAAGGCTAGCTGGCTTTGGACCGCAGCCGCCATCAGATAGTCCAGCTTCCCCTTGAGGGGCCCGGCCCCGGCTGTCAGGATGGACGGCACCGCGGAGATTACCCGCCGCCATGTGCCGGGGCCGGCGGGCTCCGCCCACGCTCAACCCTCTGCCGGCGCCTTGCCTAGGGAGCACCCGTGCTGATTGCCGCAGCTATCCTCGCCGTCGTCGCAGCGGCCGTTGCCTTCTATTTCTTTATGCTCGAATCCCTGCGCTGGACCGAGCCGGACACGGTGGCCATCTTTCAGCTGCGGGGCGCGGGCACTCCAGCCGCCACGGCGCAGCTTGCCTACAACCTGGGCTTTTACAACCTTTTCCTGGCTGTGGGGGCCGGGCTGGGGGTAGTGCTGCTGGTGGCCGGCAATCCGGTGGCCGGGCTGACCCTGATGACGTTCACCACTGCCTGCATGCTGCTGGCTTCCGTAGTGCTTGCCCTCAGTGACCGGCGGCTGGGACGGCTGTCCCTGATCCAGGGCGGGCCCGCAGCCTTTTCCCTGGTTTTTTCGCTGCTCGGGACCTGAGCGGTTAGGCCTCGGCTGACGTCTATGCCCCGGAGGGTGCCGGGGCGTAAGCCGCCTCTGTCCACAGGTGGAACAAGGCGTAGGAGCGCCACGGGCGCCACGGCTGGGACAGCCGGGCCGCTTCGCGTCCGGTTCTGACTCCGAGCGCGCGCTTGAGCACCAGATCGTCGGCAGGATACGCGTCCCGGTCCCCCAGCACACGCACCGCCAAGTAGTCGGCCGTCCACGGGCCGATGCCCGGCTGGGCCAGCAATCCTGCCCGGACCTGCCCCGGATCGGCGCCCGGCTGCAGCGGCAGCCCGGCGGCGACGGCAGCGGCCAGGGCCCTAACGGTCCTGGCCCTGGCGTGCGTGATCTTTACGGCCGCCTGGATCTCCTCCGCCGGGACCGCGGCGAGCCGGTGCGCGGAGGGGAAGGCAGTGAGTCCTGCCGGGCCGGGCTCGCCGAAGGCTGCCACCAGGCGGGCACCGAAGGTTCGGGCCGCGGCGAGGGATACCTGCTGGCCGAGGACCGTTTGGATCCCGGTCTCGAAGCCGTCCGTGGAGCCGGGCACCCGCAGGCCGGGATGCCGCCGGACCAGCGGCGCCAGCACATCAAATCCGGCGAGGAAGGGATCCACCACGCCCGGATTTGCGTCCAGGTCCAGCCAGGCCCGGACCGTCGTGATGAGGGCGGCTTCCTCCGGCTGCGGCAGCGCCGGTGCTTCCAGGTCCACCCCGTCCGGGTGCAGGTGGACCTTCAGCGGAACCACTGTGGATCCAACCGTCAGCAGCCGTTCCACGCCCACCCCGCCGCCGGGCTTCGGCGTTACCCGTTCCAGCCCCGGGACGGCGTGGGCGAGCAGTGCGCTGGCCAGCGGCGCCCAGGCCAGCGGTCCCCGGAAGGGCAGGCTGCGGGTACGCGCGCCGCCGGCCGTTCCGCCGGCCGCGCCGCCGGCCGTTCCGCCGTCGAGCTTTTCTTCCCCTGTTCCTTTCCCCGTTTCTTCCCCCGTCAGCGTCATCCGCTGAGGCCGGTCATGCGCAGGGTGATGTTGATCCGGCCGGTGGCCAGTCCCGACTCCGGGTCCGCGGTTCCGGCCACCGTGCGCGGGACACCGTGGTAGGCGAACCGGGACGGTCCGCCGAAGACAAACAGGTCACCGGACTCCAGCTCCAGGTCCGTGTAGGGGCGGTTGCGGGTTTCGGTGTTGCCGAACCGGAAGACACAGGTATCGCCGATGCTGATGGAAACCACCGGGGCGCTGGACTTTTCATCCTTGTCCTGGTGCATCCCCATATGTGCGCCCTCGGCATAGTAATTAATCAGCGCAGTGTCCGGCGTGTAATTCTCCGGGCGGAAGTCCTCCCTCGCGTAGCTGCCGTCCGCCTGCCGGTAGGCCTCTTTGAGCGCGTCGCGGCCCAGCTGCACCAGCCAGTCGGGCAGCTCCGCGACGCGCCCGCCGCCGGCGTCGTCGGCCGTGCGCGTGTACTTGTACGGCTGCCAGTGCCAGCCCAGGCACACCGTCTGGACCGACATGGGATGCCCGCCGGGCAGCACTGCCGACCGCATCGGCACCGGTCCGATGGCCCACTGACGGCACGCTTCAACAATGGATCGCTGCTGTCCCGGCGGCAACCAGCCGGGCACATGCACCGCCCCGACGGCGGGTTCGGAGCGTTCGCGGGGGAAAAGGGAGGAGCTCATGCGGCGGCTTCCAGGTCGAGGAGGGTTTTCTTGACAGCCGGGCCGCCGCGGTAACCGCCGGTGGTTCCGTCGGAGCGCAGCACGCGGTGACAGGGAATCACCAGCGGCAGGGGGTTGCGGCCGCAGGCGGTGCCCACAGCGCGGACGGCCCCGGGATTGCCGGTCAGGGCTGCTATGCCGGCATAGGTCACCGTGCGCCCGTAGGCGATCCCCTGCAGCGCCTCGACGACCGTCCGCCGGTAGCCGGTGGTCAGCCGCAGGTCCAAGGCGAGGTCGAAGCTGCGCCTGCTGCCCTCGAAATACCCGCGCAGCTGGGCAGCGGGTTCGGCCAGCCGCTCCGGCGCTTCCAGCAGCCGCGGACTGATCCGGGTGCTGAGGTCCTGCAGCACGGTATCCACTCCTTCACATTCGAAGGCCACCCGCACCAGGCCGGCGTCGGTGGCGGCGAGGATGAGTCCACCGACCGGACTGTCCACCACGGTGTAGGCCACATCCAGCACCCCGGCGGCCTGCGCGTCCTCCGCCAAGCGGGAATGCAGGGCGGTGAGGGCGGCGGTTTCCTGCGGATCAGCGGCGGCTGCGTCCGCAGCGGCAAGGACAGGTTCGGGTACGGACGCTGCGGGGAGATTGAATGCGGGCACATTGAACAGGTCAAAGGACGCCATTGCTGTCCTCCTTATACAGGGCACGGAGTTTCTTGATGCCGTCGGCGGCGGATCGGCGGCAGGCGGCTTCGCTGCTTCCGAGCACACGGGCCACCTCGGCGTACGGGAGCCCGGCCAGATGGTGATAGGCGAGCGCCTCCCGCTGCCGGACAGGCAGGGTCTTCAAGGCAAACCACAGCCCGTCGGTGTCGGCCGGTACGGGAGCGGGTGTATCCGGAACCGCCTCCACCGGCAGCGGGCTGCGGGAGGTGCTCCGGTACTGGTCCACTGCCTTGCGCTTGGCGATGGTGACCAACCAGGCCTGCACATTGGCCCCTTCGGGCAGGTCCGGATAGGCGCGCAGGGCAGCCAGGAAGGTTTCGGACCAGGCATCCTCGGCCTGGTCCGGCCCCACAACGGCGCGGCAGACCCGCAGCACGGCCGCGCCGTGCTCCCGGACAATCTGCTCAAAGGGTTTCACTTCCACATACGGTAGACGGTTTCAGCGGACGGTTTGTGAGCCCGGTGCCGGAAAAAAGATTTACGGGCAGCCGGCTGTGGCTAGACTGCCTCCTACATCGCAGGGATCAGCCGCCCGACGATGCCGCAGAGATCAAAGGAGATCCTTATGCAGAACCTCGCCGGAATCCTTACGGAAACCGCGGCCCGCTTTCCGGAGCGGACCGCCCTGAAACTCGACGACACAGTGGTGTCCTACGCCGCCCTGGACGCGATGAGCTCCAAGGTAGCCGGGCTCCTGGCCGCCCGCGGGGTGGTGCCGGGTGAGCGCGTCGGCCTGATGATGCCCAACATTCCGCAGATGGCCTTCGTGTATTACGGTGTCCTGCGCTACGGCGCCGTAGTTGTCCCCATGAATCCGCTGCTGAAGGCGCGCGAGGTTGCCTACCACCTGCAGGACTCCGGCGCCCAGCTGGTTTTCGCCTGGGAGGGCGTGGCCGGTGAAGTCTCTGCCGGAGCAGAAGAGGCCGACGGCGGCGTGGAAGTGGTGCCGGTGGACTCCTCCTCTTTCATGGGACTGCTGGCCGGTGCCGATTCCCGGCCGGACCTGGCGGAGGTGGACGGTGAGGACATCGCGGTGATCCTCTACACCTCGGGCACCACCGGACGGCCGAAGGGTGCTGCCCTGACGCACCGCAACCTGCGCAGCAACGCCATCGTGTCCAGGTCCCTGCTGGATACCCGGGAAAACGATGTGATCTTCGGCGGGCTGCCGTTCTTCCACGTGTTCGGGCAGACCGCTGCGTTGAACTCGGCCCTGCTCGCCGGCGCGTCCATCAGCCTGCTGCCCCGGTTTGATGCCGGCAAGGCCCTGGAAATCATCGAACGCGACGGCGTGACGATCTTTGAGGGTGTCCCCACCATGTACGTGGGCATGCTCCGCCATCCGGCTGTGAAGGACACCAAGCTCTCCTCGCTGCGCGGCGCCATCACCGGCGGCTCCGCAATGCCCCTTGAAGTGCTGCACGAGTTCGAGGACGTGTTCGGCATCCAGCTGCTTGAAGGGTACGGGCTTTCGGAAACTTCTCCGATCGTCTCGTTCAACGTTCCGGGCGAGGGCCGGCGTGCCGGCTCCATCGGAAAGACGGTGGACGGCATGGAGGTGCGGATGCTGGATCCCGACGGCGCTGACGTCCCCGTGGGAGAGATCGGCGAACTCTCCGTCCGCGGAGAGGGCGTCATGAAGGGTTACTGGCGGAACGACGACGCCACCGCTGCGGCCATTCCCGACGGCTGGTTCCGCACCGGGGACCTGGCCCGGTTTGACGAGGAGGGCAACATCTACATTGTGGACCGCAAAAAGGACATGATCCTGCGCAGCGGCTACAACGTGTACCCCCGGGAGGTCGAAGAAGTGCTGTACGAGCATCCCGCCGTGGCCGAGGCCGCAGTGATCGGGGTGCCCGATTCCCTGCACGGCGAGGAAATCGTGGCCGTGGTGGGCCTGCGCGAGGAAGCCGCCCCCGCCGACGACGCCGCCCGCGAAGCCCTGCTGGCGGACATCGCCCAGTTCGCCAAGGACCGGCTGGCCGCCTACAAGTACCCGCGCCGCATCGAACTCACGGACGCTCTCCCCAAGGGGCCCACGGGCAAGATCCTCAAGCGCGAAATCAGGGTCTCCGCCCCTCCCCGCCCGCTTCTGGACGAAACCCCCACGGCGTAGTTCTCAGGAGTACGGCTCGACGTCGGCGGCAGCTTCGCCCGGAAGCCCGGCCGGTTCATCGGAGCGGACCAGCACTACGCCGGCAACAATCAGGGCTCCGCCGGCCAGCTGTACCGGGCGTGGCAGCTCCGCAAGGAGCAGCCACGCCCACAGCACGGCGAAAAGCACTTCGGTCAATGAAACGAAGGAGGCCACACGTGAGCCCAGGGCCCGCGCGGCGATGATGCCGGTGACGTAGGCCAATACGGTGGAGAACAGGACCAGTCCGGCCACGGGCACCCACCAGGTGGTGTGCCAGCCGCCCAGTTCCACTCCGGCTGTGCTGAAGCCCAGGGGAAGAATCCCCATCAGGCCAAGCAGTGCCATGGTGGCGCCGCCCACGAGCATGCCCCCGGTGGCGAGCACCAGCGGCGGAAGCGAGTCATTCTGCTTGGCGGTGATGAAGAAGTAGATGGCCAGGCAGACTGCGGCGGCCAGGCCCCACAGCACACCCACAGGATCTATCCGGATGCTGCCGCCGAGGTCCAGCACCAGGACCAGCCCGGCGATGGCTGCCAGGGCACCGAGGATGGTGCGGATACCGGGACGGCGCCGGGTGGCGGCCCAAATCCACAGCACCATCAGCACCGGTGCCAGGAATTCCAGCAGAAGCGCCACACCCACGGAGAGGCGTTCCACCGCGTTGAAGTAGAAAAACTGGCAGCCGGCCACCCCGATGAATCCGAACAGCACAATGGTGCGCCAGTTGCCGCGCACCTGTTCCCAGCGGCCGTGCAGCGCAATGAAGGCCGGCACAGCCAGGACCGCCGCGGCTCCAAGCATCCGCACGGCAACGGCACCGGCAGTGGTCCACCCAGTTTCCAGCAGGGACTTGGCGAAGGAGCCGGAGAGCCCAAAGACGGCGGATGAGGACAGGGCAATCACCAGCCCGGAAACGCTGGCGGGCAGCGCCTTGGGGGCGGCTCTCTGCTCTGGCTCCATGGGTCTCCTCAGGACTGGTTCCCGGTACCGTGCCGGGAGGGAACAACGACGGCGACGCTACCCCGGGGCGGGACGGGTTTCAATACATTTGCACCCCCGACCACTCGGTGCGGTTGCCGTATCCATCGCGGACGGATATGGCAACCATCCGTTCCTGCACAGTGCGCCCGGCCGGATGGCAACCCCTCGGCCGCCAAATCGGAGCCATGCACGGCAGAACCCCCGCACGCGACGGCGAGGTGCCTAGGGTTGATGGGTCAAGAAGACGGCGCCTCCAATCTTCCCCGGGATTTTCCTGCCATGAAGCAGAAACTGATTACCCTTGTCAGTCAGCGCACCGCCTGGCTCCTCCTGGCCGTATGCATAGCCTTCTGGGTGGTTTCCGCC
The DNA here is from genome assembly GCF_020907365.1 of Arthrobacter sp. zg-Y750. Lineage (NCBI taxonomy): Bacteria > Bacillati > Actinomycetota > Actinomycetes > Micrococcales > Micrococcaceae > Arthrobacter > Arthrobacter sp. zg-Y750. The sequence goes on from NZ_JAJJOC010000007.1 coordinate 101,884, forward strand.
GCCGGGTTCCTTGAGGCGCCGCTCGGCACCCCGGCTGCCCTGATGTTCCTCTGGATGTACTGCAACCTCATGGTTGCGTTGGCCACCGCCCTGGCCGCGGCAGCCGCCGTCGCCGCCCTGGTCCTGCACCGCAGCGCGAAGACGACGGCGCGTGAACGGGGACGCGGCCCTGCAGCGGGACAGGAGCCGGTGCAGGAGCCGGTGCAGGAGGACGGCGAGGCGGGGACTGCCGCTCCGGACCATTCCGTCACCTCACTTCGCAACCTGCTGGCACGGAGGCGCTAACCGCCTTCCCCCGCCGCCGGACCTTATACCTTCTGCTCTCTGCGCATTTCAAGGAGCAGCAGCAAAACAAGTGGTCCGGACTCTTGATAACAGGTGGCCGCTCTGGTGTCCTGTTCAGGCGGTCCAGCAGAGGGCCGGACCTGCGGCTGAAATACCTGCCCGCCCATGCGCTCCTCCAGCAGCCCTCCCCTGTCCCTGCACCACTTCGAAGAAGCCCGCCAGGCCCGCGGGGACCTGCAGCAGGCGCTGCACAACGAACTGGTCCTTAAGTACCGCGACATAGCCGAAACCGCTGCCGCCGCCTACGCGGGCCGCGGCCGTGAACTGGCCGACCTGCGCCAGGTGGCCTACATGGGATTGATCAAGGCCGTCCGGCGCTTCGACCCGGCGGTCGGTCCGCATTTCCCGGCCTTCGCAGTGCCCACCATCCACGGCGAGCTCAAGCGGTACCTGCGCGACCATTCCTGGGTGGTACGCCCGCCGCGCCACCTGCAGGACCTCCGCACCGCCATCGCCCGGCTGCAGCCGGAGCTGTTCCAGTCACTGGGGCATGCGCCCTCGCTCTGCGAACTGTCCGAGGCGCTGGGCGTGGACGCCAAAACGGTTGCCGAGGCGCTGAACTGCCAAAGCAGCCTGCGGCCGGAATCACTGGACGCCATCGCCGGCACCACCGGCGCGGAACGGTGGGCTTCGGCCGACGGGCGGCTGGAACACGCGGAAAACCTCGCCATGCTCCGCCGGGCCGTGCGGAACCTGACGGATGCTGACAAGGAGCTGCTGTTCCGGCGGTATTTCCACGAGGAATCACAGCAGGCCATCGGTACCCGGCTGGGCCTTACCCAAATGCAGGTTTCCCGGCGGCTCGCCCGGATCCTGGTGCAGTTGCAGCACGAGCTGCTCGGCCCTTCAGAAGCTGCCGCAAACGCGGCCCGCCCGGCAACTGCCTGACCCGCCGGAACCCTCTGAACCGAACCGCCCGCGCACCCGTGGGCCAGTGCCTACAGGGCGTCGAGCTTATCGACGGCGGCCAGGACATCTTCCACCGTGACGGCCATAAGCGCCGGGTCGGGATCCACGGCGAAGGTGTCTCCGCGGCGGCGGCTTTCATCTGTCAGGGCAATGTGCGGGCCCGGCGGCGGACCCCATTCTGCTACCGGCGCCGGGCCAAACAGCACCACCGACGGCCGGGCGTAGGCCGAGGCCAGATGGGCAGCACCAGTGTCTGCCGAGACCACCAGACGGGCGCAGGCGATCAGGGCGGCGAACTCCGCCAGCCCCAGCTCGCCGGCCACCACTGAGTCCGCATCCAGCCCGGCAGCCTCCGCCACGGCAAGTGCCCGCGGCCGTTCGGAGCTGCTGCCTGTCAGCAGGACCTGTCCGCCGGCGGCATCGAGTTCCCGGGCGACGTCCGCGAACCGGCCCGCGGGCCACAGCCTGCTGCCGTAGGCGGCACCCACATGGAGCACTACGGCCCCGGGGACGGAAACCGCCGCGGCCGGCGGGTCCAACCGGTAATCCAGCGGATCGGCTGGAATTCCGTGCCACGACAACAGACCGGCCCAGCGCTCCCGTTCATGCACGCCGTCCTTCCAAGGCGGACCGTCCCATCCCGGCCCGGCGTGGCCGATCAGCCGGGCCGGCTTCAGTGCTTCCAACCGGCCGCAGCTTTCCGGGCCCCGGCCATGCAGGTTCACTGCCACGTCCACCTGTCCGGGCGGCAGGTCAATGGGCACGTCCAGGCCGTGCAGCGGCAGCAGGCCATCCACGGCGCCGGTCAGCGGCAGCAGCGGGCGCAGCCATTCCTGCGCTGCGTATCGGATGCGGTGTCCGGGGAAGGCCCTGCGCAGGGCCTTAAGTGCCGGGACTGCCACCAGCAGGTCCCCGAGTTTCAGGGCCCGCAGGACCAGGAGTTCGGGGCGGTCCGATGCCTGCTCGGGCATGGTTCAGGGTCCTTCCGATTGAGGATTGGAGGGACATCCTGCCAGATCAGCGGCCCGCCCGGTACAGGTGTGTTCCCCCGTGGCTGGAGGCACCCCCGGAAAAAGATGTGGCTGCGGGTGTTTAGCAGCAGTGCCGAAGGGGGACAGAGGCGGTATGGAAGTTATGCCGTCACCGCCGCGTGCCGTCCTGTTTGACCGGGACGGCACGCTGATTGTTGACGTGCCCTACAACGGGGACCCGGAACTGGTGCAGGCGGTGCCCGGGGCTGCCGATGTGCTGGCACGGCTGCGGCGGGACGGCATCCCGGTGGGTGTGGTGACCAACCAGTCCGGCATCGGCCGCGGGCTGCTCTCCGCCGGGCAGGTGGAAGCCGTCAACGCCGCCGTTGACGCCCTGCTGGGTCCGTTCGATGTGTGGGAGATCTGCCCGCACACCCCGGAACGCGGCTGCATCTGCCGCAAGCCCATGCCTGGAATGGTGCTGCGTGCCGCCCGGCGCCTGGGCCTGGACCCGGCGGAGGTGGCGGTGATCGGCGACATCGGCGCCGATGTCCAGGCGGCCGCGGCGGCCGGCGCCCGCGGCGTCCTGGTCCCCACAGCCGTCACGCGGCCCGCCGAAACCGCTGCAGCTGATCTGGTGGCCGCCGATCTGCGGAAAGCAGTGGACCTGTTATGGGGCGGCGCGTGAGCCGCCGGGTCCTGGTGGCGAGGCTCGACGGCGCGGGCGACGTCCTGCTGGCCGGCCCCGCTGTCCGTGCGGTGGCGTCCGCGCCGGGGGTGGAGGCCGTGCTGCTGGCCGGCCCGGCGGGGACCCCGGCCGCCCGGCTGCTGCCCGGCGCCGCGCAGGTGCTGGAGTGGTCCTGCCCGTGGATCGTGAACCCCGCCCCGGAACCGTCGCCGGCGCACCTGGCAGCGCTGGTGGACATGGTCCGCGCTGCCGGAACCCGTGAGGCGGTGATCCTCACGTCCTTCCACCAGTCCCCGCTGCCCCTGGCGCTGGTGCTCCGAACCGCCGGGGTGCACACCATCACCGGTGCTTCCACCGACTACGCCGGTGCGCTCCTGGACCAGCGGCTGCGGCCCGGCGAGGATTTCCCCGAAGACCAGCCGGAACCGGAACGGAACCTTCGCATTGCCGCAGCCGCCGGTTTCCGGCTTCCGGCCGGTGACGACGGCAGGCTCCGGCTGGGTCCGCTGCCCGATGCAGGGCATCTGGCGGGCGATGACCCCTATGTGGTGGTGCATCCCGGCACCGCCGTCCCGGCGCGCGCCTGGCCTGCCCTGCACTACGCCGCCGCCGTCGAGCTCCTGACCGCTGCCGGCTACCGCGTGGTGGTGACCGGCGGCCCCGGCGAGAAGGCACTGACGGCCACGGTGGCGGGGGTGGCCGGGCTGGACCTCGGCGGCCGCACGGACCTGGCCTCGCTGGCCGGTGTGCTGGCCGGTGCCGACGCCGTGGTGGTGGGAAACACAGGCCCCGCGCATTTGGCGGCGGCTGTTGGCACGCCGGTGGTCAGCCTCTTCGCCCCGGTGGTGCCCGCTGTCCGCTGGGCACCGTACCGGGTGCCGCTGGAACTGCTGGGCGACCAGCAGGGACCATGCCGGCTTTCCCGGGCCCGGACCTGCCCGGTGCCGGGGCACCCCTGCCTGTCCGGCGTCGCGCCGGAACAGGTGGTGGAAGCCGTGCAGCGCCTGGTCCGCGGTGTTTCGTCCCTGGGCACGCGGCGGGAAACCCGGCACGGCGGCCTTCCGGCACACGTATCCGGGCACCGGAGAGCGGGGAAACCATGAAGATCCTGCTCTGGCATGTGCACGGAGGGTGGATGGAATCCTTTGTCCGCGGCTCCCATGAGTATCTGCTGCCGACCACACCCGCCCGGGACGGCTGGGGGCTGGGCCGCGGCGGCCGGGCCTGGCCGGCGTCCGCCGTCGAAGTGGCGCCCGAGCAGCTGCGCGGTCAACAGGTCGATGCGGTGGTGCTGCAGCGTCCGGAGGAACTTGTTGCCTGCGCCCGACTGCTGGGCCGCCGGCCCGGCCGGGACCTGCCCGCGGTTTACCTGGAACACAACACCCCGCGCGGCGCGGTGCCGGAAACCCGGCATCCGCTGGCCGGCCAAAACGCTATCCCCGTGGTGCACGTTACGCAGTTCAACCGGCTCTTCTGGGATACCGGCGACGCCCCGGTCCGGGTGATTGAGCACGGCATCCCCGACCCGGGGTACCTGTACACCGGAGACCGGCCGCACCTGGGCGTGGCAGTCAACGACCCCGTCCGGCGCGGAAGGATCACCGGCACGGACCTGCTGCCGGCCTTTGCCCGGGCCGCTCCCCTGGAAATCTTCGGCTTCGGCACCGGTCAGCTGCCCGCCGCCTTGCAGCTGGACGGGGAGGGCAACCGGGACCGGCTGCTCCTCCGCGGAGATCTCCCCGCCGCCCGGATGCACGCCGAACTGGCCGGCTGCCGGGCCTACCTGCATCCGATGCGCTGGACCTCCCTGGGCCTGTCACTGCTCGAAGCCATGCACCTGGGCCTGCCCGTCCTGGTGCTGGCCACCACGGAGGCCAGCCGGGCGGTTCCGCCGGAGGCAGGGCTGGTCAGCAACAACCCCGAAGAACTCCTCGCCGCAGCACAGATGCTTCTGGCGGATCCGGAACACGCGCGCACCTGCGGGCTGGCAGCGCGTGAGGCGGCGCTGGCACGTTACGGCCTGGCCCGGTTCCTGTCCGAGTGGGACAGGCTCCTTACCGACGTGGTCTCATACAAGCTTTCCGCCGCGCCGCAGCAGGCGCCGGCAGGACCGATAACGGCATCAACAGGAGGGGGACAACAGTGAGAATCTCAATGGTGTCCGAGCACGCTAGTCCGTTGGCTGCGCTGGGCGGCGTGGATGCCGGCGGGCAGAACGTCCATGTAGCCGCCCTTTCCGTGGCGCTGGCAGCCCGCGGGCACACCGTGCAGGTGTACACCCGGCGTGATGACCCCGGGCTGCCGGACCGGGTGCAGGTGCAGGACGGGCTGGAAGTAGTGCACGTGGCGGCCGGACCGGCACTGCCGCTGCCCAAGGATGACCTGCTGCCGTACATGGGACAGCTGGCCGAAGGCATGGTGGCGGACTGGGGAAACCAGCCGCCGGACGTGGTGCATTCACACTTCTGGATGTCCGGCCTGGCCGCGCTGGAGGCGGTCCAAAGCGCGGCCGACGACGGCGCCCGGGTACCGGTGCTGCACACCTTCCATGCGCTCGGGACGGTGAAGAAACGGCATCAGGGCGCGGAGGACACCAGCCCGCCGGAGCGGACCTGGCTGGAACCCTCGGTGGGCCGGCGGGCAGACCGGGTCCTGGCCACCTGCTCGGACGAGGTTTTTGAACTCAAGGCCATGGGCGTGCCGGGCAGCCGCATCTCCATTGCGCCGTGCGGTGTGGACCTGTCCCTGTTCAAGTCCCGCGGACCAGCCGAGCCCCGCGGCCGGCGGCACCGCATTGCCGCCGTCGGGCGTCTGGTGCCTCGCAAGGGCGTGGACCTGGCCATCCAGGCGCTGGGACTGCTGCAGGAGGCCGGAATGGCGGACGTGGAACTGCTCATTGTGGGCGGCTCAAGCGACTGTGCCGGGCTGGAATCGGATCCGGAGGCTCGCCGGTTGATGTCCCTGGCCCGTTCCCTGGGCGTGGCGGACCGGGTGCTGCTGCGCGGACAGGTTCCGCGCGAAGACATGCCGGCGGTGCTGCGCAGCGCGGACGCAGTGGTGTGCGCACCCTGGTATGAGCCGTTCGGCATCGTTCCGCTGGAGGCCATGGCCTGCGCAGTGCCGGTGGTGGCCACCGCGGTGGGCGGACTGATCGATACGGTGGTCCACGGCAAAACCGGGCTGCTCGTACCGCCGCGGGACCCGGCCGCCCTGGCCGCCGCGCTGGGCGAACTGCTGCAAAACCCCGGCTACGCCCGGCGGCTCGGCACCGCCGGCAGGCAACGTGCCTCCGCCCGGTACTCCTGGGACCGGGTGGCACAGGAAACCGAAAAGGCCTATCAGTTGGCTCTGAGGGGAGTCCCCCTCGGCCAGGCCCGGCCGGCCCGGCTGCAGCCGACGGGAGGGCAGGCACTGTGAGTATCGAACCGGCCACCGCGCCTCCGCCCGTGACCGATGCGGCGCACGGGGCGGTTCTGGCCCATCTGGCCGGCACCGGCCCCGCCCTGCTCTCCGTACAGCAGCAGGCCGGGCGGCTGGCCCAGTGGGGCGTGGAGCTTGCCGGGCGCCTGCTGGATGGACACCGGCTGCTGACCGCCGGCAACGGCGGTTCCGCCGCCGAGGCCCAGCACCTCAGCGCGGAACTGGTGGGCCGGTTCGACGGCGAGCGCCGGCCCTTTTCCGCCATCGCCCTGCACGCGGACACCTCCGCGGTCACGGCCATCGCCAACGACTACGGATTTGAACAGCTCTACGCCCGGCAGGTGACGGGCCATGGCCGCCCCGGCGACGTGCTGCTCCTGTTCTCCACCAGCGGCGCCAGCCCCAACCTGCTCGCCGCCGTGCAGGCCGCACGCCGTGCCGGGCTGCGCACATGGGCGCTAACCGGCCGGGGACCCAATCCCCTCGCCGCGGCGAGTGAGGAGGCGGTCACCGTGGATGCGCCGGCGGCCAACGCGCAGGAGGCCCATCTGGTGGCCCTGCATGCGCTGTGCCGGTCCTTTGACGCCGAGGTGCAACGGTGCACCCAACCCCAACAGCGCACCTCTGCAGGAGGAATGCCGTGAAAACGATTGTCGTAGTAGGCGACACCTTGCTGGACACGGACATAACCGGTTCCGCCCAGCGCCTCTCCCCCGATGCCCCGGTGCCGGTGGTGGACGTCGCCGACGTCGGCCGCCGCGCCGGCGGGGCGGGCCTGGCGGCGCGGATGCTGGAGCGGGACGGGGTGCAGGTGCACCTGGTGACGGTGATCTCCGATGACGGGGCCTCCGGGCTGCTGCGCACCGCGCTGGCCGGCATCCCCCTGACCAGCGGGCCGTCGGATGCTCCCACGCCGGTCAAGACCCGGATCCGGGCCGGCGCCCAGGCCGTGGTCCGCTTCGACGAAGGCTGCGCCCCGCCCCCGGTGCCGGCAGTGACCGCGCAGATGCTGGCGGCCGTGGCGGCTGCGGACGCCGTGCTGGTCTCGGACTACGGCCGCGGCCTGACTGCCAATCCCGCACTGCGGGAACTGCTCGGTGCCCTGGCTGGCCGGATCCCGGTGGTGTGGGATCCGCATCCGGCCGGAGCCGACCCGGTACCGGGGGTCGCCGCCGTCACCCCGAATATGACCGAGGCACTGCAGGCTGCGGGAGAAACGCCGGGCGGTGTTCCGGCCGGGCTGCGCGCTGCCGAGCGGCTGCTGGAGCGCTGGAGCAGCCGTTCGGTGGTGGTGACCATGGGTGCCCAGGGAGCCCTGGCGTTGCCGGCCGCCGGTCTGGCGCAGGTCCTGCCGGCGCCCCGGATCCGCGAGAATGACAGCTGCGGGGCCGGGGACCGGTTCGCGGCGTCGCTGGTTGTCCGGCTGCTCGACGGCGACGGGCTGGAAGCGGCGGTTGAAAGCGCCGTCGGCACCGCGGCGTCGTTCCTGGCTGCCGGCGGCGTGGCCGCCCTGGACCGGGAGGAGACGCTGCCGGTGCTGGGCAGCGACGTCCCCGACGCCCTGGCCACTGCCGCACTGATCCGGGAACGCGGCGGAACCGTGGTGGCCACCGGCGGCTGCTTCGACCTGCTCCATGCCGGGCACGCGCGCACGCTGCTGGCTGCGCGGGGGCTGGGCGACTGCCTCATTGTGTGCCTGAACTCCGATGACTCGGTGCGGCGGCTCAAGGGCGAGGAACGCCCGATCATCGGTGCAGAAGACCGGGCGGAGCTGCTGCAGTCCCTGGAATGCGTGGACGGTGTGCTGGTTTTCGAGGAGGACACCCCGTCCGCCGTACTGGAACGGCTGCGCCCCGACATCTGGGTCAAGGGCGGGGACTACCGCGAGGATCAACTGCCCGAGGCCGAGCTGATCCGTTCCTGGGGCGGTGAGACCGTCACCGTCCCGTACCACCCGGCCCGCTCCACCACGGCGCTGGCCTCCGCCCTGGCCAAAGTCGGCTGACCACGCCTTTCCGCCGTCCCCGTCCCGATTGAAAGGAACCGTCCATGTCTGTCTCCCCTTCCGCTGTCCCCGCCGTCCCCGCACCCGGCTCCGCGCTCGACGCCGGCGCCCCGCAGCCGGACCCTGCCCTGCGCGGCACCCCGGTACGCGCTGCAAACACCCTCCGCGTACTGGTTACCGGCGGGGCCTCCGGCCTGGGCGCCGCCGTCACCGAAGCGGTGACCGCCGCCGGCGGCAGCGTGGTGGTGCTGGACCTCGACACCAGTTCCGTCACGGGTGCCAAGGCCCTGCAGGTGGACGTGGCGGACCGTGCCAGCGTGGAAGTGGCGGTCCGGGAAGCGGCGTTGATGCTCGGCGGGCTGGACGCTGTGGTCACCGCGGCCGGAATCGACCGCTGCGGCCGGCTCGAAGACGTTGCGGCCCGGGAGTGGGAGAAAGTCATCGGCGTGAACCTGCTCGGCACGGTGTCCGTGGTGCGTGCCGCCCTGCCGTACCTGATGGCGTCCCGCGGCCGGGTTGTCACCGTGGCTTCCACTCTGGGGCTCAAAGCCGTCTCGGATGCGACCGCGTACTGCGCCTCCAAGTTCGGGGTGGTTGGGTTTAGCCGGGCCCTGGCCGCCGAAACGGCCGGACGCGTGGGCGTCACCACCATGATTCCCGGCGGCATGAAGACCCGTTTCTTCGATGACCGCACCGAGCAGTACCGGCCGCAGGACGATTCCCGGCTCAATGACCCCGCCCGGGTGGCCGACGCCATCCTGTTCGCCCTCTCCCAGCCGACCGGCTGCGAAATCCGCGAAATGCTGATCTGCCACGAGGAGGAGGATTCCTGGCCCTGAGTCCCCGTCCGTTCAGGCCGGCATCGGCTTCGGCTTCGCGGCAGGCTGCACCTTTCGGCTGCGGGTCCGCACGGCGACGCCGGCGCACAGGATCACCGCGAGCCCGCCGAGTACGGTGGCCCAGGTCAGTTCCTCGTGCAGCAGCAGCGCCGCCCAGCAGATGGTCAGGACCGGCTGGACCAGCTGCACCTGGCTGACCTGCGCCATGGGGCCGATACCGAGCCCGCGGTACCAGGCGAAGAAGCCCAGGAACATGCTCACCACGCCCAGATAGGCGAAGGCTGCCCACTCGCCCGGGCCGGCGGCAGGCGGCCGGCTGAGTGCCGCGGACACGGTCAGCCCGCCCATCACCGGTGCGGCCAGTACCAGTGCCCAGGAAATGGTCTGCCAGGCACCGAGCTCCCGGGTCAGGACGCCGCCCTCCGCGTATCCCACTGCCCCGGCCATCACCGCAGCGAACAGCAGGAGGTCCGACGGGTGCAGGCCGGCCTGCCCGCCGCCCTGCACCGCAGCGAATCCTCCGGCTGCACCCGCTCCGACGGCTGCCAGCAGCCAGAACCTCCGCGGCGGCCGCTCCCCCGTGCGCAGGACCGCCACGGTGGCGGTGGCCGCCGGCAGCAGCGCGACGACGACGGCGCCGTGGCTGGCGGGAGCAGTGGCGAGCGCGAAGGACGTCAGCAGCGGGAACCCGGCCACCACGCCGCCTGCCACCAGTGCCAGACGTGCCCACTGGGTTCCCCGCGGCAGCCGCTGCCGCGTTGCGGCCAGTACTGCGGCGGCCAGAACCGCGGCAACCACGGCCCGCGCCGATCCGGCGAAGAGCGGGGACATTCCGCCGCCCGCCACCGCAATGCGCGTGAACGGGAGGGTGAAGGAGAAGGCTGCGACTCCCAGCAGGCCCCACCAGAGCCCGCTGCGGGCACTGGGTAGCACTGTTGGGACAGCGAGAGTAGCGCTATTATGTGGCTTCATGGCCGATAGTAGCAGTGCCGACCGGATCGTGGCAGACCTGCGCACCTGGATTTCCTCAGCCGCTCCGGGAGCCCAATTGCCGCCGAGCCGGACACTCGTGGCGCGGTACGGCGTCAGCCCGGTGACGGTGCAGCGGGCGCTTCGAACGCTCTCCTCGCTGGGGCTGGTGGAGGGCCGGCCGGGCGCGGGCACCTTTGTCCGTGCCCGCACGGTGGCCCGGGTGCAGGACTACGGCTGGCAGACCGCCGCCCTGGGTGCTCCGCGCAGCATGCCCACCCTTTCCGCCGCCATGCGCGCTGCGCCTGATGACGTGATTGCCCTGCACTCGGGCTATCCGGACGCGGAGCTGCTGCCCGGCCAGCTGGTGCGGGCAGCCTTTGCCCGTGCCGCCCGCAGCGACACTGTGCTCTCCCGCTCCCCTGCCGCCGGCCTGCCCGACCTCCGTGCCTGGTTCGCCGCCGAACTGGGGGCGGGCGCACCGGCGGACATCGCCCCGCCGGCAGCAGCCGACGTCGTGGTCCTGCCGGGCAGCCAGGGCGGACTCAGTGCCGCGTTCCGCGCCCTCGTCGGACCCGGCAGGCCGCTGCTCATCGAATCACCCACCTATTGGGGTGCACTCCTTGCGGCCGCACAGGCCGGGGTGCAGGTGGTTCCGGTTCCCAGTGGAAGCGACGGCCCGGATCCGGAGGAGCTGTCCCGCGCCTTTGCGCAGACCGGTGCGCGGGCGTTTTATGCCCAGCCCGCCTTCGCCAACCCCACCGGGGCCTACTGGTCCCGGCAGCGGGCGGACCAGGTGCTGGCCACCGTTCGTCGGCACGGCGCCTTCCTGATCGAGGATGACTGGGCCCATGACTTCGGCATTGCGGCAGATCCGGAGCCTCTGGCGGCCCGGGACGACGGCGGGCACGTGGTTTATCTGCGGTCCCTCACCAAAAGCGTTTCCCCGGCGGTGCGGGTGGCGGCCGTCATCGCGCGCGGACCGGCACGGGAACGGCTGCTGTCAGATGTGCAGGCCTCGTCCACCTACGTGAGCGGTGTCCTGCAGTCGGTGGCGCTCGACGTCGTCACGCAGCCCGCCTGGCGGACGCACCGGCGCCACCTGCGCGGCCAGCTGGCCGCGCGGCGGGACCTGTTGCTGGAAGCGCTGCGTGAGCATGCCCCGCTGGCCCGGGTCGAGGCGGTCCCCAAGGGCGGGCTGAACCTGTGGGTGCGGTTGCCGGATAACACCGATCCGGCCGTGGTGGCCCGGGACTGTGAAGCGGCCGGCGTCCGCGTTGCTCCAGGCAACGAGTGGTTTCCCGCCGAACAGGCCGGCGCCTATCTGCGGCTGAATTACTCCGGACCCGATCCGGGGGCTTTCGGTGAGGGGGCGCGGATTATCGGCCGGGTCCTTGAGGACCACCGGGGGCGCTGAGGCGCTGGGACCCGGGCCGTGCGCCCGTCCAGCCTTGGGGCTCAGGCGGCGGCACCAAGAGTTCGAAACCCCGCAATGCCGTCGCCACCGTTTCCACCGGGGATCTGTCACCGTCGGAGAAGGCCCAGACAGCCAAAGCCTCCATGATGCCGGCCTGCACCGCCGTTGCGAGCACCCTGGGCCGCAGCGCATCCGCGGGTTCACCCAGCCTCCGGGCGATGACTTCCACCAGCTGCCGGTGCCACAACTGGTACATCTGCGATGAGGCGGCCTGCAGCTCCCTGGTGGTGACAATCAGCTGGATGCGCTGGCGGCCGTCCGCATACTCGTCGCCAAACGCCGCGGCCACGGCCGCAATGATCTGTTCCATCAACGGCAGACCGGCGTCGGCCGATTCAAACCCTTCCCGCAGTGCGTCAAAGGTTTGGTCCACGGCGCCCCATACAATGTCTGCCTTCGCCGGAAAGTGGCGGTGCAGGGTCCGGACGCTGACCCCCACCTCGGCGGCGATGCCGCCCACCGTCACATTTTCGTAGCCGTCCCGGAGTACGACGCCGAAAGCGCGGGCGCGCAGTTCGGCCTCTTCCACCGCGGGGGGACGGCCCGGTGCTCGTCTGGTCATCCACCCACGGTAAGCCCTTGTTCCGCGTTGCGGGGTTATGGCAGACTCTGCCGAAATAAGGTTGCCGACAAGGAGGTCGTTATGCCCGAGGGCGAGCAGTTTGACGTGATTGTGGTGGGGTACGGAGATGCCGGGGCGGCAGCGGCCATCGAAGCGGCGGATAACGGAGCGCGTGTGCTCGTCCTGGACCGCTCCTACGGGGGCGGCGCCAGTGCCTTGTCGGGCGGGGTGGTCTATGCCGGAGGCGGCACCCGCCAGCAGCGCGAGGCCGGTTATGACGACACCGTGGAGAACCTGTACAACTACCTTCGGCAGGAATCCGGCGACAGCGTGGACGACGAGACCCTCCGCCGCTTTTGCGCAGAAAGCCCGGGGACCATTACCTGGCTCGAACAGCAGGGAGCGGTCTTCGGCAGCAGCGTTCCGGACTACAAGACGTCCTACCCCACGGACCGGCACTACCTCTATTTCTCCGGCAACGAGAAGGCCCATCCCTATAAGCTCCACGCCGAACCGGCTCCGCGCGGACACCGTGCCGTGGCCAAAGGGCTGGCTTCCGGCAAGGTGCTGTGGACCGCCCTCGCCTCATCCGCCCGCCGCAAGGGCGTCACTTTCGTTCCGCTGGCCCAGGTGCATGACCTGATCATCGAGGACGGTGCCGTGGTGGGAGTGAAGTACCGCGTCCTGGACCGGAACCATGCAAACGCCGCAGAACACGCCCGGCTGACCCGCCTCACCGGCAAGATCGGCAACTGGGCACCCGGATTGGTCAAGGGACCGGTGGCGAAGATCAAGCGTCTCTGGGAGGAGGGCGCGGTGGACCGGGAAGCGCGTGCAAGCGCGGTGGTTCTCGCCGCCGGCGGCTTTATCTACAACGAAGAATGGCTCCAGCGCCACGCTCCGGAGTTCACCGGTATTTCCCCGCTGGGGACCCCGGCTGACGACGGTACGGGAATCCGGCTGGGCATGGACGCGGGCGGCACCACAGCCAAAATGGGCAACGTCACGGCCTGGCGCTTCCTTTCACCCCCTAGCGCCTTTATCGAGGGTGTGACCGTAGGCCTCAACGGCCGCCGGATCAAGAATGAAGACTTGTACGGAGCCACCCACGGCAACACGCTCATGCGCGAATTCGGCGGCAAGGGCTGGGCGGTGTATGACTCCGTCACCTGGAAAAAGGCACAGGGCCAGGTCCGTTCCCAAACCCAGATTTTCCAGCGGCTTCAAGTGGCCTTCCTGCTCACTGTCGGCCACAAAAAAGCGGGCACACTGGCGGAACTGGCCATGAAAATCGGCGTAGACGCCGCCGGGCTCCAGCGGACCGTTGAGGCCTACAACCATGGCATCGCCGACGGCACCGGGGATCCGGCGCACAAGGACCCCGCCTTGTCCGTTCCGCTGCTCAAGGCACCGTTCTATGCCTACAACATCTCCGTGGACGCTTCCCCGTTCTATCCGATTCCCGGTTTGACGCTGGGCGGACTGGTGGTGGACGGCGAGTCCGGTCTGGTGCAGCGGCAGGACGGCACACTGATTCCCGGGCTCTACGCCGCCGGCCGCAACGCCGTCGGTGTCTGCTCCGAAAGCTATGTCAGCGGCCTGTCGCTGGCCGACTGCATTTTCAGCGGCCGCCGCGCCGGCCGGCACGCCGTGTCTGCACGGGAGGCCAAGGAGTTGGACGCGGATATGGCCTAAGGGACGGGCGGGTGCTGCCCGCCGCCGTCGTCCCGGTTTCCACCTGCTGCGCTGATATCCGCTGTTTCGGGCTCCCAGCGCAGCAGGTCCCCGGGCTGGCAGTCCAACACCTCACAGAGCGCGGCCAGGGTGGTGAAGCGCACCGCCTTGGCCCGCCCGTTCTTCAGGACGGCAAGATTGGCTGGAGTAATGCCAATCCGCTCCGCGAGGGTGCCCACGGCCATCTTGCGCCGAGCCAGCATCACGTCAATATCCACGACGATCGGCATCAGATCACCCCGCCGAGTTCGGTGCGCAGGTGGTGCGCCTCCGCCGCGGTGGCGACGGCTGAAGCCAGCAGGGCCCGCATCACCAGCACGAGCAGGGCGCCGGCGGCAACGGTCACCCCCATGCCGCCAACCAACAGCACGACGCCGGGTGCCACCCCTTCGCCCGGCGCCAGCACGGCTCCCAGCGCGAACAGCAGCAGGGCAGCGGCCGCCACCGCTCCGATAACCACGTCCACGTAGCGGAAGGCTGCGGACGAGAACACCGTCCCCCGGCGCACCATGGTGAGCAGCCGCCAGACGCACACCAGGCAGACCTGGAAGGCCAGGATGCCCAGCACCACAATCACCAGGACCGGTACGCGGACGGCTTCAGCACCCGCCTCGGCCAGGTCGATGCCGAACAGCGGCACCATTACTGCCTCGACAAACAGGGTGCCGAGAAACACCAGCACCAGCACTATCCGTAACGCCAGGATGGTTGCTTTTCCCATGACACTCTCCCTGCGGAACCCCGTCGATTGAAGGACAGCCAATACTTATCGATAATCGAGAGGTCCCGCAAGGGTTTCCGGAAACCAGTAGCCGAACTTCCCACGCTCTGTGACTGCTGTGCCCAGTGGGACCACACCAGCAACACCGGCACCAAAGCGTGGGAAGTTTCCGCGGCGCAGGTTCCCTAGGGCGCTGAATCCACCACCGAGGTGGTGACCGCGGACCATCCGAGCGCGGTGCCGGCCGGGAAGATTTTTCCGTCTTCCAACAACACCGTCCGCTCACCGATCATCAGGCCGGTCTGCGGATCAATGATGATCTCACTCCGGAAGCCTTGCTCGGGCGATCCGATGCCCAGCGAGATTCCGGTCCGCCCGTCCAGGGCTGCCTCCCGGTCAACAACGGAGACCCCGGGAATCAGCGCTGCCGCCCGGTACAGGGCGGCCCGCAGATCCGCCGGGATGGCGCCGGTCCCCAGGGTTTCAGCGATCCGTTCGAACGCTTCCTCATGGGGGGTCTGTCCCCCGCCGGCATTGCCTTCATAAAGCAGGTCAAGGAGTTGCCGGGGGTCCCTGGGCGCACCCTCAACTGCTTCCTGCAACGGCATGTCGTTGAGAACGTGCTGGGTTGATCCGCCGAACTCCCCGCGCGGGGCACGCGTCACGTCACCGCTGTCAGAGCTGCCCGCACCAACACGTTCGGCCTCCTGTCTGGACCCGTCATCGAAGAACTGCACCGGTTTGGATGGTTCGCGGATCCACACCCATTCCCCGGTCCGGTCCGCGGGTATGTACACCTGGTGGTCCCGGCGGGTCAGCCAGGAGAACTCTTGCCCCTCCGGCGTGACCGTGGAGGTGGTGCCCACCATGTCGGTGTCCACCAGCAGGTACTGGCCGGGGGCCAGCACCGGGTCGGAGCTGGTGATGGTTGCCGCAGCGGCGGCGTTCAGCACTTCGGCGGCCTCCGCCGTCGCACCGGGGCGCTCATCCGAGCCAACGACGTCGACCGCCACCAGCGCCGCGACCAGGGCGGCCGCAGCAGCGGAGGCCAGCAGGGCGCGCCGCCAGGGTCTGCGGGGGTGCAGTACCGGTGCCGGCTCCCGTGCAGAGTCTTCCTCGGCTGTTCGTTGCATCAGTTTCTCCCGGCCGGCGGCCAGGACGGCCGGGGGAACGGTTCCGGTGGTGTTACGCGTTGCGCGCAGCAGGTGCAGTTCGTCCATGATCACTGTCCATTTCGTCGAAAAGGGCAAAGCCGAGGTCCGCGCGGAGCTTGCGCCGGGCGCGGTTGATGCGGGAGCGGACGGTGCCCACGGGCACCCCGGCGGCGGTGGCGATGCCGTCATAGGTCAGGTCCGCCCAGGCGTAAAGCAGGATCGCTTCCCGGTCGATCGGGGCCAGCGCCTGCAGGGCCGCGCCGATCCGGGACCGGTCGGCGTCGGCGTCCACCTGTTCGTCCACTGCAGCCAATCCATCGGCCGTGTCCCCGCGGCTGCTGTTCCGCACCAGGGCACGCAGCATCCGCGCTTCTGCGCGGTGGTGCCGGCGCAGCAGGTTGGTGGCAATGCCGAAAAGCCACGGTCGGACCGCTTCGGCCGGACCGGTGAAACCCGCCCTCCGTTCGAAGGCGATGAGAAAGGTCTCGGCCATCACGTCTTCGGCGGCAAAGTCACCGGCACGGCGGGCCGCGTACCGGTAGATGTCCGGCGCGTGCCGGTCATAGAGTTCCCCGAATATGGAGGGACCGCTGCGCGAGAGCTCCACAATCTCTTTGTCTGTCTTCACACCCTGTAATGCCCGCTCACCGCGAATGGTTCACGGTTCCCCCGGTTTTCTTTTCGGTTTTCCTGGACACCGCATTAAACGACGACGGCGCCGCCCGGACCGTGGAAGCGGTCCGGCGCGGCGCCGTCGGGGATGTTGCGGGTATTGCTAGCTGAGCTTGGAGGCAACCAGGCCGGTGAGGTCCACCAGGCGGTTGGAGTAGCCCCACTCGTTGTCGTACCAGCCGACGATCTTGACCTGGTTACCCATGACGCGGGTCAGGCCGGAGTCGAAGATGCAGGAGGACGGATCGCCCACGATGTCGGAGGAAACAATCGGATCCTCGGTGTACGTGAGGATGCCTTCCCAGCGCGGGTCCTGTGCGGCCTTGGCGTAGGCAGCGTTGATCTCCTCGACCGTGGCTTCCTTTTCCAGGGTGACCGTCAGGTCGGTGACCGAACCGGTGGGAACGGGAACGCGGATGGCGAAGCCGTCCAGCTTGCCCTTCAGCTCCGGCAGGACCAGGCCGATGGCCTTGGCGGCACCGGTGGAGGTGGGCACCATGTTCAGGGCTGCGGCGCGGGCGCGGCGCAGGTCGCTGTGCGGCCCGTCCTGCAGGTTCTGGTCTGCGGTGTAGGCGTGCACCGTGGTCATCAGGCCCTTTTCGATGCCGAAGGCGTCGTTGAGGACCTTGGCCAGCGGGCCCAGGCAGTTGGTGGTGCAGGAGGCGTTTGAAATGATGTCGTGGTTTTCGGGATCGTAATCGCCGTCGTTCACGCCCATCACCACGGTGAACGCGTCACCCTTGGCCGGTGCGGAAACCAGGACCTTCTTGGCGCCTGCGGAGATGTGCTTCTGCGCATCCGCGGCGTTGGTGAAGAAGCCGGTGGATTCGATGACGATGTCCACGTCCAGCTCGGCCCAGGGCAGGTTGCCCGGATCGCGCTCGGCGAGGACCTTGATGGTGTGTCCGCCAACCACCAGGTTGCCGTCTTCAACCGTGACCTTCTCGGCCAGGCGTCCGGCAACGGAGTCGTACTTGAGCAGGTGGGCCAGCTGCGCGGGATCGCCGAGGTCGTTGACTGCTACAACCTCGAACCCTTCACCGTGCTGCAGGGCCGCCCGCAGGTAATTGCGGCCGATCCGACCAAAACCATTGATTCCGACGCGTACCGTCACTGCGGCCTCCTTGAAGCTAGAGTAAATTTAGAGACTAAATTTAATGTCTTCTACAATTATGCTGTTATTACCGCCACACGTCAAAGGGACACATGGACGCCTCCGCCAACACCCCGCAGCTATTGCGCCGCGCCAACCTGCGCGCAGTGCTGCACGTGCTGCGCTCGGCACCATCGGTCACCGGCACCGACCTGATCGACGCCACCGGCCTCACCCGCGCCACCGTGATCGCCGTCTGTGATGACCTGATAGCCCGCGGCTGGGCCCGGGAAACGGACTCCCCCCGCGCCGGCGGGCAGAAAGGCCGTCCGGCCCGCCGCTTCCAGTTCAACGAGAGTGCCGGGTACGTCCTGGGGCTCGACGTCGGCATTGCCACCGTCCGCGTGCTCGCCGCCGACCTCGCCGGCGCCGTCGTCGGCGGTGCCGAGGCGCGCTTCCCCCGTCACGGCGGGCAGCGGGAGGACCGGCGCCGGGTGGTCACCGCCGCCGTTGACGCGGCCCTGGAGGATGCCGGAATTACTTCCTCGGCGGTGCTCTGTGCCGGAATGGGCATTGCCGCCCAGGTCACCGGCGCCGGTCGGGTTGCCCCGGGGCAGGACGTGGCACCCATGTTCGATCTGGGGCTCACGCAGGAGTTCAGCAAGGCCCGGGGCTGGCCGCTGCTGGTGGAGAATGACGCCAAGCTGGCCGCTTTAGCCGAACGCTGGCGGGGCGTGGGGGCGGGGGAAGAGAACCTTGCCGTGATCCTGGCCGGCGAGCGGCTGGGCAGCGGCATCATTGAATCAGGCCGGCTGCTGCACGGCGCTTCGGGCGGCACCGGCGGCATGGGGGCGCTGGACCTGGTGGACGGTGTGGGCAATGAGGACGGCATTGCCAAGCTGGCCCGCCTGTGGGGCAGCGCCGCCCTCGAGGACGGCCACAACGGGCGGATCCGTGAACTGGTGGGGCCCAACACCAACCGCGCGTCGGCCCGCCTGGTGTTCGAAGCGGCCGAGGCGGGCGACCCGGTGGCCGTGGAAATCCTGGACCGGATTGCTGCCCGGATGGCCCGGGTCCTGGCGCTGGTGTCCTCGTTCTTCGATCCCCGGCTGATCGTCATCGGCGGTGCCGTGGCCGCGTCCGCCACCGCCCTGCTACCGGCGATGCGGCAGGAACTGGAACGGTATGTGGTGCAGCCGCCGCGGATTGCCGTCTCCGGGCTGGGCAAAACGCTGGTGCCCACGGGCGCGGTGCGCCTGGCCCTGGACTACGTGGAGACGCACCTGCTGGATCTGGTCCCCGAACTGCGGCGCTAGGAGCGACCCGGCCGCTTAGCGCCAGTAATTGTTAGCGGCGGCGATGGTGGCAAACTCGGTGGCGACCACGGCCGCCGCGGCAATAAGCGCTTCGGGGTTGTTCGCGTAGGCGTCGCGGATAATCTCCTGGACCTTTTCATCCGGCTGGATGGCCAAAGATGTCTGCAGTGCCAGGCTGAGGGCCAGCTTGCGTCCATCCTCGGGGGTGGGGCACTGCAGTGAATTGTTCGGCACAAGCTCCATGGTGTCCGTCCTTTGAACGCGTGGCACGGCGGCTTGTTTCATTGTGGGCGGGGCCGATTCCGGGGCGCAAGGGCCTGCAGGTTTCCCCTGCGGCAGGGGCCCCACTCGGCCCCGGCTCAGTCCCGGTGCGTATTGCGGTAGCCGCGGGCCTGCACCGCCAGCAGGGCAAGGGCACCGGCCAGGCCGGACGGCAGCAGGTAGACACCCGTCATCTGGAAGTTGAGCAGGATCAGACCCTTCCGGGTCATGGTCGTAGTGCCGTTGCCGTATACGGTGTCCAACTGCAGGCCGCCAAAGAGCCAGATCAGTCCGACGCCCAGCATCAGCACCACAATCGCCCAGGCGGCGCCGAGGTAGGGGTTGAGCCTGCTCCGTGACAGGTCCGTGCCATTCGGGTTGCCGTGCGGGGGCGCTTCCAGTCCGGTGCCGGCGGCGGGGGCTTCCCCGCTGCCGTCATCCACCACCTCCACCCAGTCCCGGCCCGCGTGCTCGGTGCCGGCGCTGTCCCGGCCGGCACCGGTGTCGCCGATCCGATCATCCCCGGGCTGGGGGCGGCCAAACAGCCGGCGGTCTACCTCGTCATAGTTTTGCTGGTTCGCCATGCACCGGAGCCTACTGGAAGCATCCGTCCGGATCGGCCACCAGCAGGGCGGCAACGTCGTCCCACACATCGGTAGGGCGCACTTCGGCCACAAAGGAATCATTGTGCTCGCACCGCTCCGCCGTCCAGCCGACCTGCGTGACGTCCGCTTTGCAGACCGGGCACGCCGAAACCCAGGACATGTGCACCCGGTGCCGGCTGCGGCCGATGGCCCCGGCATTAATGACGTTGCCGAACCAGTAGATCCCCACTGTGGGCGTGCCGACCGCCTGCGCCAAGTGTCGCGGCCCGCTGTCGTTGCCCACCAGCACCGAACTCGCCTGCAGCAGCCCTGCCAACGTGCCGATATCCAGGTCTCCGGCCACCGAGCGCACAGGCGCCTGAGGGCCGGCGTCGGCGAGCGCCAGCTCCACCACCAGCCCGGCTAGATCCCGGTCAGCGCCGTCGCCCACCACCAGGACCTGGCAGCCGCGCTCCACGGCGCGTACCGCAACCTCCGCGAAGCACGACGCCGGCCAGCGCCGCCGCGGGTCCGTGGCCCCGGCGTGCAGGGTCACCAGTTTCCGGCCCGGGAGGAGCATGGTGCGGGCCCGCGCCGCCTCGTGCGGCAGGACGGGCAGCTGCGGCTCCATGCTCACCGGTACGGCTCCGGCCAGGCCCACGACTTCCAGCGCCCGGAAAACCTCGTGCTGGTAGTAGATGTACGGGATGTTCCGTTCCAGGGCGGCGGCGTCGGGAGTGCGGGTGCCCACGGTGTGCCGGGCACCCAGGCCCAGCAGGAACGGATTCGAGTTCCGTCCGCCGCCGTGGACCTGCACGGCCAGGTCAAAGTCCTCCTGCCTCATCCGGGACAGGAAAGCCCCGGTTCCCCGCCGGTCCTCGGGGCCGGCGGAAATCCCCGGAGCAGCGGGCAGGATTTCCACCCGGTCCACCGGTCCCGGCCGGTCCGCCAGCAGTGCGGCGTGCAGCGCTGTGCCCAGCAGCGTGATGGAGGCCTGTGGATACGCCGCAGCAAGCGCTTCAACGGCCGGCAGGGCAAACATCAGGTCGCCCAGGCCGCCGCCCCGCAGCACGGCGATCTTCCGTACGCCGGGAAAACGCGGAGCCACGGGGCCTACACCGGGTGCGGGGGCCCGCCCCGGCCGGCGACGGGCACGGATTTCATGCGTCATGCCGCTCCTGTTCCCGGAGGACCTCCCCCCGTTCTGCTGAGGGCACCCACCATAGGACTTCCGCGGCACATCTCCACCAGTAACTGCGCGCCGGCAGCGAATCGGTAACTCCCGGCGTCCGCGCAGATCCTGCGTCTGAACCGGCCCGAAAGCGGGTACGGGTCCTGTACGACGCGGCCTAAGGAGCAGCATGTCCACCACAGTTACCCCGGAAAGTACCCCGGTTTCCTCCCCGGCACCCTATCCAGTGCCGTCCGCAGGCACGGAGGACAGCATCACCATCGTGGACCCGCGGGACGGCACACCGGTGGGTAGCCTCTCGGCGGCCAGCCGCACCCAGGTGAAGTCCGCTCTGGCGGCCGCCCGCAAGGCACTGCCCGCCTGGGCGGCAACAGATCCCGCCGAACGCGGCCGGCTGCTGCGCAACGCTGCGGAGGACCTCCAGTCCCGCGCCGGGGAACTGGCGGCCTGGAACAGCAGGGAAACCGGAAAACCCGGGCCGGAGGCCCTGGCCGGGGTACGTGCCGGCGTCGCCACGCTGCAGCAATACGCCGAACTCGGACCCGTACACCGCGGCCACAGCCTCCGCGGCGCACTGCTGGCGGCCGACTACACGGTGAGCGGACCCCGCGGCGTCGCCGTGCTGCTCACCCCGTGGAACGATCCGGTGGCGGTGGCCGCGGGGCTGGCCGGCGCTGCGCTGGCGGTGGGCAACACGGTGATTGCCAAGCCCAGCGAGCGCTGCCCGCACACCGGGAACCTGCTCATGGAGATCCTCGCACCGCATTTTCCCCCGAATGTGGTCGCCGCCCTCACCGGCGGTGCGGAGGTGGGCGCCCAGCTGGCCATGGACGCCGGGGTGGACGTCCTGGCCCACGTGGGTTCCAGTGCCAGCGGCGCGCGCATCGCCCGGGCGGCCGCCTTGACCGGCGCCCACGCCATCTTGGAGAACGGCGGCAACGATCCCCTGCTGGTGGACGCCGACGTCGACCCCCGCTGGGCCGCGGAGCAGGCCGCCGTCGGGGCCTTCAGTAACAGCGGGCAGATCTGCACGGCCGTGGAACGCATCTACGTCCACCGGCACATTGCCGAAGAGTTCTGCACCGAACTCGCCGCCGAAGCGCAGCGCAGGAACCGGGAGCAGTCCGTTGCACCACTGGTGGACATCCGGCTGCGCGACGCCGTGCACCACCAGGTGTCCGAAGCAGTGGCGCAGGGCGCCGCGGCAGCGGTGGGAGGACTGATCCCGGACGGCCCGGGCGCCCACTACCCGGCCACGGTCCTGCTGGACTGTTCGGCGGAAATGTTGGTTTTCCGCGAAGAGACCTTCGGTCCCGTAGCTCCCGTGCAGGTGGTGGACAGCTTCGAGGAGGGCCTGGCCCTGGCCGCTGCGGGAGCCTATGGACTGGCCGCCACCGTCCTCACCGGCAGTCTGGCCCACGCGCAGCAGGCGGTCGCCGCACTGGACGTCGGCACGGTGAAGATCAATGCAGTGTTCGGCGGCGCACCGGGCGGGTCCGCCCAGCCGCGCCGCCGCAGCGGCCGCGGGTTCGGGTACGGCCCCGAACTCCTGGACGAGTTTTCCCTGACCAAGGTGGTCCATTTGGAGAGCCCGCCGGTCGGTCCCGGACCAGCGGGAGCGCAGCGGTGAGCCACGCGCCCGGCAGCCCGCGGCTGGATGAGGTGCGCAGCCTCTCCCCGGACTTGCCCGGAAGACTCGCTGCTGCCTCCCTGCGTGTGGCCGTCATCGGCGACGTAATGCTCGACGGCTGGTGGTCCGGCGTCACCGAGCGGTTCTGCCGGGAGGCACCGGCCCCGGTGGTGGACCTGCAGCAGAAACGCGCCGCAGCTGGCGGAGCCGCCAACACTGCCATGAATCTCCAGGCGCTGGGAGCCAGGGTGCGGCTGGGCGGGGTCACCGGCACGGACGCCGCCGGCCGGGAGTTGCGCGGCATCCTGGCCGGCGCGGGCGTTGACCTGCAGGCGCTAATCCACCACGAGGACGCACATACAGCCGCCAAAAACCGCATTGTGGCCGGCGGGCAGGTGCTGTTCCGCCTCGACGAGGGAGGCGGCGTCCCGCCCGGAGCCGAGGACCTGCTGGCAGCGTCGGTGGCTGCGCTGCTGGACGGAGCCGATGCGCTGGTGGTCTGCGACTACGGGAGCGGCCTGTTGCACGGCAGCGTCCGTGATGCCCTCGTCGCCCTGCGCGGCGGGCGCCTCACCGTAGTAGACGCCCACGACGCCGCGTTGTGGGCAAGGCTGGCTCCGGACCTGGTCACACCCAATGCCGCTGAAGCGGCCATGCTGCTGGGCAGGCCTGCCGGCCTGGACTCCGTCCCGGACCGGGCCGCTGCCGTGCGGGCCGCCGCTCCGGAGCTGCTGGCCGCGGCCGGCGCCGGCACCGCCGTCGTCACCCTGGACCGGGACGGCACGGCACTGGTGGGCGCCGACGGCGGGTTCCACCGCACCTGGGCCAGGCCGGCCTCGGAAAAGCAGGCGTCGGGGGCGGGGGACACGTTTGTTGCCTGCATGACCCTGGCCCGGGCGGCAGGCCTGCCGCTGTCCACGGCAGCGGACCTCGCACAGAACGCTGCCGACATTGTGGTCCACCGGCCCGGCACCTCGGTATGCAGCACCGCGGACCTGGAACAGCATCTGGACAGCTTCGCGGACTCGGCGTTGAGCCCTGCCGGGCTCCTCGCGCGGATCTCGGCGGAACGGGCCGCGGGCCGGCGGATTGTGCTCACCAACGGATGCTTTGACGTCCTGCACCGCGGACACACGCGCTACCTGAACCAGGCCAAGCAGCTGGGGGACATCCTGGTGGTGGCCCTGAACAGCGATGCCTCCGCCCGGCGGCTCAAAGGCCCGGGCCGGCCCATCAACACGGCCCACGACCGCGCGGGGATCATTGCCGCACTCAGCTGCGTGGACTACGTCACCGTTTTCGACACGGACACGCCCATCCCGCTGATCCGGGAGCTGCGGCCGGACACCTATGCCAAGGGCGGCGACTACTCGGCGCAGATGCTGGCGGAAACCCCCGTGGTGGAACAGTGCGGAGGACGCGTGGTGATCCTGGACTATGTGGCCGACCATTCCACTACCGCCCTGGTCTCCCGGATCCGGGCGGGCGGCAGCGGTGCCGGGGCCGGGAGCGGGAGCACGGTGTGATGCGGCGCGGGTCCGCGGACTGGGGGCTGCCGGCCACGCCCCGGCCGGCAGCAGTTGACGTGCTGATTCCCACCCGGAACCGGCCTGCGGAACTGGCAGTCACCCTGGCCGGTTTGGCCGCCCAGGACGGTCCGGACTTCAACGTCACCATCAGTGACCAGAGCACGCACGTACCCTCCTGGAACCACCCGGCCGCCGAGGCCATGGTCCGGGTGCTGGAAGCCCAGGGACACCGGGTCCGGCTGCTGCGCCACCTGCCGGCCCGGGGGCTGGCAGAGCAGCGCCATTTCCTGCTGGAAAACGCAGCGGCGCCCGCCGTGCTTTTCCTCGACGACGACGTGTGGCTGGAACCGGGCATGCTGGCCAGGCTGGCCGGCGCCCTGGCCTCGTCCGGTGCAGGGTTTGTCGGCGCCGCCGTGCAGGGGCTGTCCTATCTGCCGGACAGCCGGCCGGATGAAGAAGCCCCCTTTGAACTGTGGGACACGGGGAAGGTGGAGCCGGAAAGGATCCGGCGGGGGGAACCGGGCTTCGAACGCTGGACCCTGCACAACGCCGCCAATCTGGCGCATGTGGCTTCCCGGCTCGGCCTGCCGGCCGGAGAATGGCAGCTGTACAAAGTCGCCTGGGTGGGGGCCTGCGTCCTGTACAACCGAACGGCGCTGCTGGACTGCGGCGGCTTCGGTTTCTGGGACCAGCTGCCTCCCGGGCATGCCGGGGAGGACGTAGCGGCGCAGTGGCGCGTGATGGAACGGTACGGGGGCGCCGGGCTCGTTCCGTCCGGAGCCGTGCACCTGGAATCACCAACCACGGTTACCGACCGCTCCGCTGATGCGGCCGAGATCCTGCTCGGCGGCAGCGGGACGGCCGCCGGCAGCGGGACGGCCGCCGGCGGCGGGCAGGATGTCCACCCACCACACAACCAGTAAACGAAGGAGAACCAATGGCTGACAAACCCAGCCCGATCGACGTCCAGAAGGTCCTCGGCGGCATGGACTACCCGGCGTCGAAAAAGGACATTGTTTCCAAGGCGGAAGGATCAGGGGCGGGCGGATCCGTCTTGGAAGCCCTGAATAACCTGCCTGAGCGCCAATACGACGCCCCGACGGACATCAGCAAGGAAATTTTCGGCTAGGAACCGGCGGTTACGCCGGCGGAACATTCAGGCGGTCGGATCCGTGGGACGCGGTGCTTCGGGGTCCTCGCTGTCCGCTGCCGGGGACGGGGAGGGCCGGCCCACGCTGCCGGCGCCGCCGGGGATATTGGCCGAGCTGCGGTGGATGCCCGATCCCTGGCTCAGGTGCTCAGGGTTGGGCTTTTCCGTCATCAGCAGCAGCGAGGAAACCAGCAGGGACGCGATAAACGTGATGCCAACGGCGATGAGCCCCAGGTCCAGGCGCAGTTCCTGTTCGGCTCCGCCGGTGGCGAAGATCATGGTGGCAACACCGGCAATCAGTGCCAGCACGGCCGAGAAGATCAGCGGTGCCTTAACGGAGTTCCGCTTCTGCGGGCCTCCGGTTGAGCTGTTCGCCACTATGAATCCTCCTGCTGCGTTGGTTTGGCGCGGTTCAGTGCAGAATGCACAACGCGCGTCTCCTAGTTTACGGCCTTCGCCTGCTCCTGCGCGGCGACCCGGGAATCATGCCGGGCCCCCAGGGCGGAGATGGCAACGATGACGGCGATGACCACGGCTGCCCCGCCGGTGACGCCGAGCATGGCGCGCACACCCAGGTCGTAGACCAGCGGCACCAGGAGCCCGGATACGAGGGCTGCAGCACCCGTGATCAGCCAGTCCCGGGCCGGAAGGAACGTCCGGCGGTGCCGGACCCACAGGACTATTTCGATGACGCCGCCCAGGATCAGCGCGGCAGCGGCGGCAGGTCGGAAGGCTTCCGCTGAGGCGAAAATCAAGGTCGCGGCGCCGGCGAGGACGTAGGCCGCGGCTTCAACCAGCAGGAACGGGCGCATGGTGCCGTGGCCGCGGGACGCGGAGAGCATAGGCAGCAGTGCCGCGCCGCTCAGCAGCAGATAGGCGCCGCCGGCATAGGCCAAGACGGGTTCAGTGGGGTCCTGCCAGAAAATGGTGAGCACACCGTAGACGGCCGCCACCGCCGCCCGGACCAGCATGGGTCCCCAAGGTGCTACGGGATGGGACGCAGCCATGTGCAGAGCCTCCGCTTTCACTTTTGCCGTTACGGTGGCCGGTTGGCCACCGTCCAGCTTAGTCGCTCCCGCTTACCGCAACGGAACCGGTCAGCATCCAGGCGTCCCGGCGCACCCGCCAGCTCAGGGTGATGGCGCGGGCGCTCATGTAACCCAGTGCGAAAGCCGCCCACAGCCAGGCAATGCCGACGGCGCCCGTGCTGCCGCCGGCGGACACCCACAGCAGCAGCGGCAGATACGCCGCCAGGTTCAGCATCCCGGTCACCGCGAGGTACTTGGCATCCCCGGCACCGATCAGCACCCCGTCCAGCACAAAGACCAGTCCGCAGATCGGCTGGGATACCGCCAGCACCCACAGTCCGGCGGTCATGGCCTGCTGCACTCCGGGGTCACCGGTGAACAGGACGCCGGCCACCGGTGCCACCAGGGCCAACAGCACGCCGGTGACCACCCCGAAACCTCCACCCCAGAGGATCATGCGCCGGGTAAGGGCGCGGGCCAGCACCGTGTCCCCGGCCCCTAGTTCCTTGCCAATCATGGCCTGCGCGGCAATCGCCAAGGCATCCAGGGCGAAGGCGAGGAAGGTGAAGACGGTCATCACCAGCTGGTGCGCAGCCAGGGATTGCGGTCCCTGGGCCGTGGCCACCAGGACAGTGGCCAGCACCGCCGCCCGCAGGCTCAGGGTGCGCAGCATCAGCCACGACCCCACATGGGCGGTGGCGCGGATCCCGGACGAGGCCGGGCGCAGCGGCACGCCCCGGGCCCGTGCCATCCGGGCCACGGCCACCAGGTAGAACCCCGCCATCCCCCACTGCGCCAGGCTGGTGCCCAGGGCCGAACCGGCCACGGAGAGCGAGAAGCCGTACACCAGCAGATAGTTCAGCCCGATGTTGACGGCGAACCCCACGGTCGCCACCACCAGCGGGGTCCGGGTGTCCTGCAGCCCGCGCAGCACACCGGTGGCCGCCAGGACCACCAGCATGGCCGTCAGCCCGGGCATGGAATAACGCAGATAATCCACCGCATACCGGTGCACCTCGCCGTCGGCCCCCATGGCCGTGCACAGCTGCGGAGCCAGCAGGTAGCCCGCAGTGGAAAGCAGTACGCCCAGCAGCACCGCCAGGGCAATGCCGTCACGCCCGGCGGCGAGCGCCTTGTCCTGCCGGTTCCCGCCCAGGAAGCGGGCCACCGTTCCGGTGGTGGAATAGGCCAGGAACACCATCAGGCCGACGGCGGTCTGCAGCACCGTGGAGGCCAGGCCGACGCCGGCCAGCTGCGAAACGCCCAGATGCCCGACGATGGCGGAATCTGCCAGGAGGAACAGCGGTTCGGCGATCAGCGCGCCCAGCGCCGGCACGGCCAGGGCAAGGATCCGCCGGCTGAGTTGCCGGGAGGACATATCGGTCTTCACGCCATCCAGCCTACGGTTTGCTCCCGCGCTCCGGCGCCGCATGCCCGTGCCCGGGCCGTCCGGCGCCGTACTTCCCGGCGAAATCCTGCCCAGCGGCGGGCTGCACGGCGTCGTCCCGGCGCAGAACCAGGACCGCAACCACTGCGGCGGCCAGCAGCAGCGCGCCGACAAACAACGCCAGCGCCGGCCACCCGCCCTGCTGGAAGCAGTACCCGCCGGCCCAGCCCAGGACGCTGGAGCCCGTGTAGTAGAACAGGTTATACAGCGACGATGCCTGCGCCCTGCCCTCACGGGCCAGCATCGGCGTCCATCCCGAAGCGATGGAATGCGCGGCAAAGAACCCGCCGGTGAAGACCAGCAGTCCGGCCACGATCGCCGCTATGTTCTCTGCAAGCGTCATGGCCAGACCGGCCGCCATGGCACCGATGGAGAGCAGCAGGACCGGTTTCCGGCCGCCGTGCCCGGCCAGCCGGGCCGCCAGCGTACCGGCGGCGCGCGAGGACCAGGTGCCCGCAAGGTAGGCAAGGAACAGTGCACTGGCCACGCCCTGCGGCAGTCCGAAGGGCGGAGCGCCAAGGCGGAACCCCAGATAGTTGTACACCGCCACGAATCCGCCCATCAGCAGGAAACCCTGCAGGTAAAGGGCCAGCAGCCGCGGGCTGCGCAGGTTCGCCGCGAGCCGGGCGGCCAGCCCGTGGCCCGGCGCCGCGCGGCGCACCGGCACAAAGCCCTGTTGCCGCGGAGCGGTGAACAAAAACACCGCCGCTGCACCGGCGGCCAGCATGCTCACTGCCGCCACTCCCACCCGCCAGTTCACCAGTTCTGCCAGCGGGGCGGCCACGATGCGTCCGGCCAAGCCGCCTATGGTGGTGCCCGATACATACGTGCCGGCGGCTACCGCGGCGTGCAGCTGGCTCACTTCCTCGCTCAGGTAGGCCAGCGCCACTGCCGGGATTCCGCCCAGCGCCACCCCTTCAAGGAACCGCAGCCCCAGCAGGGCGGGCAGTCCGGGGCTCAACGGCACGGCCAGTCCGAGCACCACCGCGGCCAGGATGGCCGCCCGCATGACCGGCAGCCGGCCGAAGCGGTCCGCCGCGGCGGACCACGGAATAACCGCGGCAGCCAGGCCGAGGGTTGCCGCGGAAACGGTCAGGGCGGCGGACGACGCAGAGATGTCCATTCCGGCGGCCAGTTCGGGCAGGACGCCCTGCAGCGAATACAGCTGGGCGAACGTCGCCACGCCGGCGGCGGCCAGCCCCACCAGGACACCGCGGTAGCCCGGGCTGCCGCGCCGGTGTCCGGTAAAGGTTCCGTTCGGAGAGCCGGTGGTACCGGCACCTTTTCCGGTGCCGGTCACGGCCGGTCTCCGCTGCCGGGCCCAGCCGGACCGGGATGCCCGGACAATTCTGATCCCAGTTCCGACAGTTCGCCGCCCAGGTTGTGCCGGGCCCGGGCTTCCCAGTGCCGGCGCCCGGCCTCCGTGCAAAACAGCGGTTCCGCAGCGGCCAAGTGTGCCACCACCCGCCGTCGTCCGGCCCGGAAATCCTCGGCGGAAAGGTGCGCGTACTCCGCACGAACCGCCTGCCGGTAGGAGCGATACCGCGCGGGATCACGGGCCAGCACCGACAGGTCTGCGTCAACGAGCAGCGCTCCGTGGTGGTCCCCCGGGTCCGGAGCGTGGGCGGCAGTGAGCCGGACCAGGCGGGCGCATTCGGCCACGGCAGCGGGATCTTCTCCGGCGGCGGCCAGCAGGTCCTCCGCCAGGCAGGCGGAGGCTTCCTCGTCCTCGCCCGGCCGGCAGGCATACACCGCGTCATGGAACCAGGCAGCCAGCGCCACGGGGCGCGGAACGCTGCTGCCGGTGAGCAGATCCAGGGCTTCCAGGACCTGGAGCAGGTGCCGGCGGTCGTGGTACCGGCGGTGCGGTTCATTCCAGCGGTCCAGCAGCTGCCCGCCGAGTTCCGGCCGCCCGGGAAGAAGCCGGTTCCAGCGTTCCAGCAGCGGCCCGGCCAGGGCGGACGGGCGCTCCCGGGCAGGGATCCGCAGACCGCTGCCAATGAGGATGCGGACCAGTTCCCCGCCGGTTACGGCGACGGCGCCGCGGCGGACCAGTTTGCGGTGCAGGTGCTGCGGCACGTCGTAGTGGTCGCCGTCGAACGCCCTGGGCGAGATACCGGCGCCTTGGGCGAATGCGTGCAGCTCCTCCACACTGGTGTCGGAGACCAGATGGGAGAACAGGGTGTTGTGCGCCGGCCACATCGGCGGATCGATGTAGATCATGGGTGCCGGGCCTCCGGACGGGTGAAGAGCATCCTGTATGTCTATCGCACCGGCGCCCGCAATTGCCATGCGGTGCTGCCGCCCGGGTTTGCCGGCCGCGTACGGTCTTTACGGAAAACCCTTGTCCCAACGGACCCCCAATGCTGGAATAACCGCATGGATGACGTGCCCTCCAATCTGCCGTTCAATGCCGGCTCCGCCGAGTCTTCACCCGGGCCTTCGGGGGCTTCGGGGTCTTCCCCCGGGCCGTCCTCCACCGTCCTGGCCATCGGCACCCGCAAGGGGCTGTGGCTGGCGACCAGCAGCGACCGCGTTACCTGGGAACTGCGCGGACCGGAATTCGCCATGACTGAAGTGCCCTCGCTGGCATTCGATGCCCGCAGCGGCACGCCGCGGCTGCTGGCCGGGGTCCGCTCCGAATGGTGGGGACCCAACGTTGCCGTCTCGGAGGACCTCGGGCACACCTGGCAGGAACCGCAGGAACAGGCAATCGCTTTTCCGGAAGACACCGGGGCCACGCTGGAGAGGATCTGGCAGCTGCGTCCGGATACCGCGGACCGCCCGGGCGTGGTCTGGGCCGGCTGCGAGCCCATTTCGGTGTTCCGGTCCGAGGACGGCGGCCGCCACTTCGAGCTGGTCCGGGGCTTGTGGGACCATCCGCACCGCCCGCAGTGGGGCGCCGGTTACGGCGGTCCCGCGGCGCACACCGTCCTGCCCAGCCCCGTCGATGACAGCGTGCACGTAGCCATCAGCAGCGGCGGCGTGTACCGCTCAGATGACCGCGGGGACAGCTGGGACGCGTTCAACAGCGGCATCATCGCGGACTTTATGCCGCAGGAGTATCCCGAGTTCGGCCAGTGCGTGCACAAGGTTGCACGCGACGCCGGAAACCCGCAGCGGCTCTACGCCCAGAACCACGGCGGGGTGTACCGCAGCGACGACGCCGGAGATCGGTGGATTTCCATTGCCGACGGCCTGCCCGCGGACTTCGGGTTTGTGATGCTGGCACACCCCTCCCGTCCGGACACCATCTGGACCATACCCCTGGGCTCCGCCGGCGAGCGCAACCCTCCGCAGGGACGGCCTGCGGTTTACCGCAGCACCAGCGCGGGTGAAGACTGGGAGCGGTTCGACACCGGCCTGCCCGCCTACGACTTCAACGCGGTACTGCGCGACGCCGCGGATGTGGACACCGCCGACCCCGCCGGCATCTACTTCGGCACCAGGGGCGGCGAGGTTTATGCCAGCGCCGACGAAGGCGAAACCTTTAATCTGGTGGCCGCCAACCTTCCGGATGTGCTCTGTGTCCGCGCCGTCCGGACCTGACACCCGCTCCGCCGGCGCCGTCGGACTTCTGCTGCCCGCAGCGTTGGCCGAAGCCGTCGGCGGACAGCGCCTGCTGGTGCTGCCGCAGCGGCCCGTTTCGGGGGCTGATACCGGCGCCCATCCGGAGGCCGACGCGGCAGGCAGCATCACGGTTGCGGTGGCCTTGGACCGGCTGCGGGAGCAGCAGCCAGGGGTGTACAGCCGGATCTGCGACGAGACAGGCGCCGTGCGCCGCTACGTGAACCTCTACCTGGACGGCGAGGACATCCGGGACTTAGCCGGGCAGTCCACGGTGCTGGCTTCCGGTGCCCAGCTGCTGGTACTGCAGTCAATCGCCGGGGGCTAGGTTCGCGTTAAACAGCAGAAACGGGTGCTTCCGCGCAAGGCGGAAGCACCCGTTGTTTCTCCGGTTAGTCCCTCCAGCTGAGCTGGAAGGAACCGGTGCCAGCTGTGTGGCGGCCTATTAGGCCGGCAGCTGCAGGGTGTGACCGGTGAAGATGAGGTCGGGGTGGATGATGGTGTCGGCGTTGGCGTTGTACAGCGCCTGCCAGCCGCCCTCGATGCCGAGCTTCTCGGCGATGGCGGACAGCGTGTCACCGGACTGGATGACGTAGGTGTCACCGGACAGGGCCGGAGCCTCGGTCTGGATCGGAGCCGCTGCCTCCACCTGGATGTTCTCCGCGGTGGTCGGTGCCGGAAGCTGCTCGGCCTGCGGCTGGACATAGGTCTCAACAGGGGCTTCAACCGGAGCGGCGGCCTGCGGCTCGACGTAGGTCTGGGCCGGAGCTTCGGCAACCGGAGCGGCAGCCTGCGGCTCGACGTAGGTCTGGGCCGGAGCTTCAGCAACCGGGGCCTGGGTCTGGGCGGGGGCCGGGGTGGCAGCCTGCGGATTGGCGGTGGCACCGGTCAGGCCCAGCTTGGCGGTGCAAGCAGGCCATGCGCCGGGGCCCTGTTCAGCCAGAACGCGCTCGGCTACGGCAATCTGCTGCTCGCGGCTGGCGTTGGCCGGGTCGCCGGTACCGCCGAAAGCGGCCCAAGTGCTGGGGGTGAACTGCAGCCCGCCGGAGAAACCGTTACCGGTGTTGGTAGCCCAGTTTCCACCGCTTTCGCACTGTGCAAGCGTGTCCCAGTCCATGGTGCTGGCGTTGGCCGGAGCGGCCAGACCTGCCATACCGGCGGCACCGGCTCCGGTGATAACGGCGGCAGCGAGGCTTCGGCGTACGACACGACGGATCTTCTGGTTCTTCATCGGTTTATTAGCTCCCAAGGGTTCCACCTGCGCTCAGCCCGTCCCCGGGCTTCTCCACGCCGTCGCCTACCCCAGACATATAGAGGTCTTTTCGGTACCACGCAGCGGCGACGTACAGTGGACGCGTGGCACTCGGCATTGTGCGATTCATGCATCGGCCGCACCAGCTTTGGGTGCCGACCGCCGCCGGCCTCAGAACGGCCAGCGGTCCAGCCCTCGATCTCCGGGCTCGTTAACAACCTAAAACATCATTTTGTCGAGACCAAATCGGTATCTAATCGAAATGCAATTGTTATTGACTAAGATCCGCGTAAACAAGCGGATCGAAGCGGGTTTTGTAGAATTCGTCACTATTGATTTCGGATAACCCTCGACACATCCCCAAACCGGTCGTATTGTGTCTCGTCGCACGTTCGGGAGTGCCCCGGTATACAGGAACCGGATATGGCAGGGCTTAACGACGACGGCGGCGGACCCCGCGCAGGGAGTCCGCCGCCGTGCCGCCTGGCCAGCGACTATTTCAGGGCGTTGGACGCCTTGCGCTTGTTGAAGACGTCGAAGCCCACGGCCAGCAGCAGGACCAGCCCCTTAATGAACTGCTGGTAGTCAATGCCTACACCCAGCAGGGACATGCCGTTGTTCAGCACACCCATGATGAGGCCGCCGGTGATGGCGCCCACAATGGTGCCCACCCCGCCCGTAACCGCGGCGCCGCCGATGAAGGCTGCTGCGATGGCGTCCAGTTCGAAGAGGTTGCCGGCGCCCGGTCCGGCGGAGTTCAGGCGTCCGGTGAAGATCAGCCCGGCCAGGGCGGCCAGCACCCCCATGTTGACGAACAGCAGGAAGTCCACCCGTTTGGTGTTCACGCCGGACAGGTGGGCGGCCTGGAGGTTGCCGCCGCGGGCATAGACGTGCCGGCCGAAGACGGACCGGTTCATCACGGCGCTGTAGGCGACCACCAGGATGCCCAGGACCACCAGCACAATGGGTGTTCCGCCGCGGGAACTGGCGAGCAGGTAGGTCAGTCCCAGGATTACGACCACACCGAAGACCAGCCGCGTCAGGAACCAGGCCCGGGGCTCGTCGTCGAGGTTGAGCTTCATCCGTGCCGCACGTCCGCGCAGCTGGCTGACAACCAGCAGGGCTGCCGCCAGTACCCCCAGGCCAACGGTGGTCCAGTCAAGGATGTTGGTCTCGGCAGGGAAGAGGCCGGGGAACAGGGAGCCGCCGCCGAGCTGGCGGTACTCCTCGGGGAAACCGGTGATCCGCTGGTTGCCCAGGATGATCTGGGTCAGCCCGCGGAAGACCAGCATGCCGGCGAGGGTAACGATAAAGGCCGGGATGCCTATGTACGCCACCCAGTAACCCTGCCAGGCGCCCACCAGGGCACCCACCACGAGGGAGGCCACCAGCGCCAGCCACCAGGGCATGCCCCAGTCCCGGATCATAATGCCGGACATGGCCCCGACGAACGCGGCAACGGATCCCACGGAAAGGTCAATATGGCCGGCCACAATGATCATGACCATGCCGATCGCCAGGATCAGGATGTAGCTGTTCTGCACAATGATGTTGGCCACGTTGTCCGGCTGCAGCAGTGAACCGCCGGTCAGCACCTGGAACAGTGTCACGATAACCAGCAATGCCAGGAAGATACCGATCTGGCGCAGCCGGCTGGTGAGGAAACGTCCCGCTTCGGCAAGCCTGGAAGGCTTCTTGGAGCTCTTGGTACCGAGGGCCGGCCCCTCGCCGGCGAGTGTGGAAACCATGGTCAGTCCTTTTCCTGGGTCATGTACTGCATCAGTCGTTCGGGGGTGGCTTCATCAATGGGGACCTCAGCGGTGATTCGGCCCTGGGCCAGGGTGTAAATGCGGTCGCAGATGCCCAGGAGCTCCGGCAGTTCCGAAGAGATGACCACCACCGCTTTGCCCTGCGCGGCCAGCTCGTTGATGATCGTGTAAATCTCGTATTTCGCCCCCACATCGATTCCGCGCGTGGGTTCATCGAGGATCAGCACGTCCGGATCCGCGAACATCCATTTGGACAGGACAACCTTCTGCTGGTTGCCGCCGGACAGTTTCCCGGCAACCGCCGTGACTGACGGTGCCTTGATGTTCATGCTCTGTTTGTAGCCCTGCGCCACTACTGTTTCCTTGCCGCCGTCGACCCAGCCCCTGGAGGCCAGTTTGGTCAGGGCAGATGCGGAGATGTTCCGCTTGATGTCTTCGATGAGGTTCAGCCCGTAGCGCTTGCGGTCCTCGGTGGCGTAGGCAATGCCGTGGCCGATGGCGTCCTGCACGGTGCGGACGGTGATTTCCCGGCCGTTTTTGTAGAGTTTGCCGCTGATGTTCGTGCCGTAGCTGCGCCCGAAGATGCTCATGGCCAGCTCGGTCCGTCCCGCCCCCATCAGCCCGGCAATCCCCACGATCTCTCCCGCCCGCACAAACAGATGCGCCCGGTCGATCACGGTGCGGGTGTGCTCCGCGGGGTGGTACACCGTCCAGTCCTCCACCCGCAGCACTTCGTCGCCGATGTCCGGGACGCGGTCCGGGTAGCGGTTGGTCAGTTCCCGGCCAACCATGCCCCTGATGATCCGCTCCTCCGTGACGGAGCCGTCGTGCAGGCTCAGCGTTTCGATGGTCTGCCCGTCCCGCAGGATGGTCACGGAGTCTGCGATGGCCCGGATTTCATTGAGCTTGTGGCTGATGATGATGCAGGTGATGCCGTCGTCGCGCAGGCCGCGGACGAGCCCGAGCAGGTGCTCGGAATCCTCGTCGTTCAGGGCGGCGGTGGGCTCATCCAGGATCAGCAGCTTGACGTCCTTGGACAGTGCCTTGGCTATTTCCACCAACTGCTGCTTGCCGACGCCGATCTCCCCGGCGCGTGTAACCGGGTTGATGTCCAGTCCCACCCGGCGGAGCAGTTCGGCGGCGCGCACGTTGGTTTCGTTCCAGTTGATCCATCCCCGGGCAGACCGCTCGTTGCCCAGGAAAATGTTCTCCGCCACCGAAAGGAACGGTGACAGGGCCAGTTCCTGGTGGATGATCACCACGCCACTGCGTTCGCTGTCCTTGATGTCGCGGAACGATACCGCAGTCCCGTCCAGGAGGATCTCCCCCTCGTAGCTGCCGTGCGGATAAACCGCGGACAGGACCTTCATCAGGGTTGACTTCCCGGCGCCGTTTTCCCCGCACACCGCATGGACTTCTCCGCGGGTGACGGCGAGAAACACGTCCTGCAGCGCCTTGACGCCGGGGAACGTTTTAGTAATCCCGTTCATTTGGAGGATGTAGTCGCTCACGCGGACCTCTCTGGCCTTGCCTTGGTGGAATGGATAGTGCCCGGGCGGGCAGGCGGGCGGCTCGGTGCCGCCCGCCTGCTGCCGCTAGTCGAGGTCGGACTGCTCGTAGTATCCGCTCTCGAGCAGGACTTCCTTGTAGTTGTCCTTCGTCACAATCTGCGATTCCAGCAGGTAAGAGGGGACAACCTTCACGCCGTTGTCGTAGGTTTCCTCGTCGTTGACCTCCGGTTCCTCGCCCTTCATGAGGTCGTCCACCATCACCACCGCACGCTTCCCCAGTTCACGCACGTCCTTGAAGATGGTGGAGTACTGCTCGTCATTGACGATGGACTGCACCGACCCCACCTCGGCATCCTGTCCGGTGATGACCGGGAGGTTCTCCTCGGTGTAACCGCCGGAGCGCAGGGCCGAAATGATGCCGATGGACAACCCGTCGTACGGGGAGAGCACGCCGTCGATCTGCTGGCCGTTGCCCACGGTCAGGAGGTCCTCCATCCGGTCCTGGGCGGTGTCGGGCAGCCAGCGCAGGATCGCCGCCTGCTGGAAGTCGGTCTGCCCGCTGGGGACCTTCAGGATGCCCTTGTCCAGGTAGGGCTGCAGGGTGTCCATGGCGCCCTCCCAGAAGAAGGTGGAGTTGTTGTCATCCGGGCTGCCGGCGAACAGTTCCACGTTGAACGGTCCGGTCTGGCCGGTGTCCGTACCGTTTTCGTCCAGGATGCCCAGGCCGGTGAGCAGCGAGGTGCCCTGCTGCACGCCCACCTCGTAGTTGTCGAAGGTGGTGTAGTAGTCCACCGTGTCGGATTCGTTGATCAGCCGGTCGTAGGCAATGACGGGGATGTCCTGGGATTCGGCGGTTTCCAGCACGCCGGTGAGCGTGGTGCCGTCAATGGAGGCGATCACCAGTGCCTCGGCGCCGGCATTGATCATGTTCTCGATCTGGGAGACCTGGGTGGGGATGTCGTCGTTGGCGTACTGCAGGTCCACCTCGTAGCCGAGCGCTTCGAGCTGGGACTTCACGTTCTCGCCGTCGGCGATCCAGCGTTCGGACTGCTGGGTGGGCATGGCCACGCCAATCCGTGCGCCTTCATTCGAATCGCCGGCCTCGTCACCGCCGCCGCGGTTGCCGCTGCAGGCGCCGAGGCTCAGGGCGAGCGCCAGCGAAACCCCGCCGACGAGGGCCTGCTTCAGTGTTGGTTTCGTGCTCATTGGTGTGCCTTTCGTTGTGCCGGGGTGTCGTAGTGCCGGGGTGATCGGGGTCATAGCTTTTGGGCGAGCCGGTAGTAGGCAGCATTCCAGCGCACTTCCCGCTGGAAGGCGCGCAGTTCGGTGGAGCGGTCGATAAGCAGCAGTTCAACACCGGCCATGTCGGCGAAGTCCGTGACTACGTCAGCACCGACCGCCGTGCTGAGCACCGTGTGGTGGGCTGCGCCGGCGGTGAGCCAGGCGGCCGCAGAGGTGGCGAGGTCCGGGTGGGGCTGCCAGACGGCGCGGGCCACCGGCAGGTGCGGCAGCGGTGCGTCGGGCGGCACCACATCCACGGTGTTGGCGGTGAGCCGGAACCTGTCGCGCATATCGGACAGGGCGACGACGACGCCGGGGCCCGGGTCGGTGTCGAACACCAGCCGCACGGGGTCTTCCCGGCCGCCGATGCCCAGCGGGTGGATCTCCAGGGAGGGCCGCTGCGTGGTGAGGCTGGGGCATATTTCGAGCATGTGCGCGCCGAGGATTTTTTCTTCGCCCGGGACCAGGTGGTAGGTGTAGTCCTCCATCAGCGACGCCCCGCCCGGCAGTCCGGCACCCATGACCTTCGCGGCCCGGACCAGCATGGCGGTTTTCCAGTCGCCTTCGGCACCGAAGCCGTAGCCGTGGAACATCAACCGCTGCACGGCCAGGCCGGGCAGCTGCCGCAGCCCGCCCAGGTCCTCGAAGTTGGTGGTGAACGCGCCGAAGCCGCCCTCTTCCATGAACTGCAGCAGTCCCAGCTCCTGGCGTGCGCCGTAGCGCAGCGACTCGTGGCGGCCGCCGCCGGGGCGCAGCTCCGGTGCCAGATCGTATAGTTCCTCGTACTCGGCCACGAGCTTGTCGACGCCGGCCTCGGACTGGGCCTCCACCGCCTCAACGAGGTCGTTGACTCCCCAGGTGTTGATGGAGACCCCGAAACGCAGCTCGGCCTCCGTCTTATCCCCTTCGGTGACCGCCACGTTGCGCATGTTGTCCCCGAAGCGGGCTATGCGCAGGTCCTGCATGGCGGCCCGGCCGGCGCAGGCGCGCTGCCAGGATGCTATCTGCCCGGTGACGGCGGAGGTGGAAACGTGGCCGACGACGGTTTTGCGGGGAACCTCGAGCCGGGTGGCGATATAGCCGAATTCGCGGTCGCCGTGCGCGGCCTGGTTCAGGTTCATGAAGTCGAAGTCGATCTCGGCCCAGGGCAGCTCCACGTTGATCTGCGTGTGCAGGTGCAGCAGCGGTTTGCGCAGGGCGTCCAGGCCGCTGATCCACATCTTGGCCGGGCTGAAGGTATGCATCCAGGCGATCACGCCAATCACTGTGTCCTGCGTATTGGCCTCCAACGCTGCTTGGCGGATGGACCCGGCGTCGGTCAGGGTGGGTTTCCAGACCACCCGCACGGGCAGGCCGGCGGCCTCGAGCATGCCGACAATGGCCTGGGACTGTTCAGCGACCTGGCGCAGGGTGTCCTCGCCGTAGAGGCCCTGGCTGCCGGTCAGGAACCAGACCTCGTACGGGTCCAGGGTGGTGGTAAGCGGGCTCAAGTCAGTGCGCTCCTGAAGTCGAAGGGGTTGCAGGTGTTGGCGAGGGGACGTCCGGCGTGCCCTGCCCGTAGACGTTCTGGTACCGGTGGAACAGAGCGTCAATATGCTCGGGGTCAATGGGCACCGGTTCGCCCAGTTGCCGGGAGAGGTGCACTGTGCGGGCAACGTCCTCCAGCATGACGGCGGCTTTCACGGCGTCCCGGGCATCGCGGCCCACGGTGAACGGCCCGTGGTTGCGCATCAGGACCGCACGGGAACGGTGCCCGTCCAGGGTGGCCACAATGCCGCGTCCGATCGAGTCGTCCCCGATCACGGCAAACGGGCCCACCGGTATTTCGCCGCCGAATTCATCTGCCATGGCGGTCAGGACGCAGGGCACCGGCTCTCCCCGGGCGGCCCATGCAGTGGCGTACGGGGAGTGCGTGTGCACCACTCCGCCTACGGCGGGCAGATGCCGGTACACGTAGGCATGCGCGGCGGTGTCGCTCGACGGTGCCAGGCCGGCTGCGGAAGCACCGGGGACCGGCTGCCCGTCGCCGTCGCAGAGGATGAGGTTCGCCGGTGTCAGCTCCCCGTAGGCCACGCCGCTGGGCTTGATCACGAAAAAGTCGGTGCCGGGCACCCGGCCGGAGATGTTTCCGGCGGTCCAGGCCACCAGTCCGTACCGCACCAGCTCAGCGTGCAGCGCCCAGACCTCCTGCCGGACCCGGTCCGCGGCCTCCTCGAGGTCCGGTGTCAGCTCGTTCACGCCGGCACCTCCCGGACCTGGTGAGCCGAACGTTTAAGCGCCTTGAGCCGGCGCATCACTTTGTTGCCGCCCCGGCCAAAGTAGTCGTGCAGGGCCGTGTATTCGGCGTAGAGCACGGAATACGCCTCGGCGCGGACCGGATCGGGCAGGTATTCGTTGCGTTTGATCCGGCCCATGGCGGCCGCGGCGTCGCGGACGTGGGGATAGGCACCGGCGGCGACGGCGGCGTGGATGGCTGAGCCGAGCGCCGGGCCCTGGTCGCTGCCGATCACGGAGATCGGCATGCCCAGCACATCGGCGTAGACCTGCATGAGGAAGCGGTTCTTGATCAGTCCGCCGGCGGCGATGAATTCCGTGACGGGCACCCCCGAGGCGCCGAAGGCCTCCACAATGGTGCGCGTGCCGAATGCGGTTGCCTCCAGCAGGGATCGGTAGACCTCGTGCGGCCGCGTGGCGAGGGTCAGGCCCACCAGCAGCCCCGAAAGTTCGTGGTCCACCAGCACGGAACGGTTGCCGGACTGCCAGTCCAGGGCCAGGAGCCCGTGGGCACCCACTTCCTCCCGGGCTGCCTGTTCGGTCAGCAGTTCGTGGACACTCAGGCCGCGCGCCGCCGCTTCCTCCGAGAGTTCAGCGGGCACGAAGTGCTTGGTGAACCAGCCGAAAATATCGCCCACGCCGGACTGTCCGGCCTCGTAGCCGTATAAACCGTCCACAATCCCGCCGTCCACCACGCCGCACATTCCGGGAACCTCACGCAGGTGCTCGGCACTCATCACATGGCAGGTGGATGTGCCCATAATGGCGGCCATCTGGCCGGGGGCCACGGCCCCGGCGGCCGGCGCGCACACGTGCGCATCCACGTTGCCCACAGCGACGGCGATCCCCGCGGGGAGGCCGGTCCAGGCAGCCGCCTGGTCACTGAGGGTGCCGGCTGACGAGCCGAGCCGTCCAATGGGATGTTCCAGTTTCTCCGCCACAAAACCTGCGAAGTCCGGGTTCAGCGCCGCCAGGAAGTCCGGGTCCGGGTAGGCGCCGTCCTGCAGGATGCCCTTGTAGCCGGCCGAGCAGGCGTTGCGCACGTAGGTGCCGGTCAGTTGCCAGACAATCCAGTCCGCCGCCTCCACCCAGTGGTCCATCCGCTCGTACAGCTGCGGGTCTTCCTCGAGGAGCTGCAGGCCCTTGGCGAACTCCCATTCGCTGGAAATCAGTCCGCCGTACCGCGCCAGCCATGCTTCCCCGCGGTCCGCCGCGAGCTTGTTGATGCGGTCCGCCTGGCCCTGTGCCGCGTGGTGCCGCCACAGTTTCACGTAGGCGTGCGGGCGGTCGGCGAGGCCGGGAAGTTCGTTCAGCGGCGTGCCGTCGGCGGTCACGGGGACCATGGTGCAGGCAGTGAAGTCCGTGCCCACCCCGATCACCGACGCCGGATTGATGCCGGCGGCCCGGATGGCGGCGGGCACGGCTTCCCGCAGCACTTCGATGTAGTCGGACGGGACCTGCAGGGCCCAGTCGGAGGGAAGCGGCGAGCCGGTAGCCGCCAGCACGGAGTCCATAACCCCGTGCCGATAGGTGGAGACCGCCGAACCCAGCTCGGCGCCGTCGTGCACCCGGACCACCACAGCACGTCCGGACAGGGTGCCGTAGTCGATCCCCACTACATGTGCGGGGGCTGTACTGGTCTGGCTCACGGTGACCTCATTGTCAGCGGGACCGCGGATCCGCGGAATAAGAATCCGCTGCGGATTGTGAACGGTCACATTGGTATTTCGAGCCAGACTACTCTTGGAAATGTGGCGTGCGCCACACTGATAGATTACGTTTTGATAACGGCCGGCGGCGGCGGTGCGGTGGACGCCCGGCGGATAAGGCGCGGCGCCACATCTCCGGCCGTGGGCGGTGCCTCACCGCGCAGCTCCGCCAGAAGCACGGCGATGCACCGGCGTCCCAGTTCCGGAAAGTCCTGCCGCACCGTGGTCAACGGCGGCAGGAAGTGTCCAGCCTCAGGAACGTCGTCGAAGCCCACCACACTGAAATCCGCAGGGACGCGCAGCCCGGCTTCGGCATAGGCATGGACCAGGCCAAGGGCTATGTGGTCATTCCCGCATACTGCCGCACTGAACCTCTCCTGCGCGCGCAGGGCCACGCCCACCCGGTAGCCGGACTCCGCCGTCCACTCCCCCGCCGGCACAACAGCGGGGGGCAGGTCCCAGGCGGCCATTTCCTCCAGGTAGCCCTGGCGGCGCGCCTGGGTCTCCACCCATTCCTGCGGTCCGGGCACATGCACCACGTCACGGTGCCCCAGTTCCAGCAGGCAGCGGGTAGCCAACCGGGCGCCGGCCAGCTGGTCCACGGACATGCGGTGGTCCTCGCTGTGCAGGGAGTGCACGGTGACAAAGGGAATCCGGATGGAGAGCTGCTCAATGACCGCCAAGGTCCGGGACTGCGGGGCCAGCAGGACCAGGCCTTCGACGGCGTGGCTCATCAGGCGGTCCAGTGCCGCTTCGATGGAGGCCCGGTCCGCGGTGTCGATGTGCGCGGCATCCACTACGTAACCGGCTTCGTTGGCCGCCGTCTGCACGGCCTGCAGGCTGGCCGTAGGTCCGTATTCGGCACCCGAGGCCACCAGCGCGCCAATAATCCGGGATTCCTTGGTGACCAGCGCACGGGCCGCCCGGTTGGGTCGGAACTGCAGCTCCTCCATGGCGTCCAACACCCGGCGGCGGGTTGATTCGCGCAGGTTCGCGTGGCCGTTGATCACGCGGGAGACCGTCTGGTGGGAGACCCCCGCCGCTGCCGCCACATCCCTGATATTCGCGGCACGCCGCGGCCGATCGGAGCCAGCACCATCCACAGAGACCATAGTCGTAAACGGTACTGCACCAGCACCGCCCCGGCACCCGCCGCCGTCGCTGTCCGGTGTCCCGGCCTGCGGGGCCAGCAGTGCCGTGCCCGGGCTTCTGGACAGTGCCAACAGACCGGTCTAACGTAGGACCTCGTGCTCACATTCTTCAATGCGCTCAAACGCATTCTGGTCGGGCGTCCTTACGGTAATGAACGCCTTGCGCACACCCTGCTTCCCAAGCGGATCGCGCTTCCGGTTTTTGCCTCTGACGCATTGTCCTCGGCTGCCTACGCGCCGGATGAAATCCTGCTGACCCTGGCGCTGGCCGGGGTCGCTGCCGTCACCGTATCCCCGTGGGTGGGTTTGGCCGTTATCGTGGTGCTGCTCACCGTGGTGGCCTCCTACCGGCAGAACGTGCACGCCTACCCCTCCGGCGGCGGTGACTACGAGATTGCAAGCACCAACCTCGGCAAGCCCGCCGGGCTGACCGTCGCCTCGGCACTGTTGGTGGACTATGTGCTGACGGTGGCTGTGTCCATGTCCTCGGCGGCGTCCTATCTGGTGACTGCCGTTCCGGCGCTGCACGGCACCCAGGCCACCATTGCCGTGATCGGCGTGGCGGTGCTGGTCCTGGTGAACCTGCGCGGTATCCGTGAGGCGGGCGCAGTGTTCGCCGTGCCCACCTACATTTTTATGGCTTCGGTGGTGGGCATGTGCCTCACCGGCCTGATCCAGTTCCTCTCCGGCAACCTGCGGGAAGCTCCGTCCGCCTCCTTCGGGCTGGTGCCCGAGGCCGGCCTGGACGGCGGCCTGGTGGGTCTGGCCGGGGCGTTCCTGCTCCTGCGGGCGTTCTCCTCCGGGGCTGCCGCGCTGACCGGCGTCGAGGCCATCAGCAACGGGGTGCCCACCTTCCGCAAGCCCAAAAGCACCAATGCCGCCACCACGCTGCTGCTCCTGGGCGTGATTGCCACGGCCATGATTGGCGGTATCCTCGCCATGGCCAACCTGACCAAGGTGCATGTGGCCCAGGACCCTGCCACCCAGCTGACCGTCAACGGCGCACCGGTGGGTGAGGACTATGTACAGCATCCGGTGATCAGCCAGCTGGCCGAAACCATTTTCGGCGGCGGCAGCCTGCCGTTCTACGTAGTGGTGGCCTCCACCGGCCTGATCCTGGTCTTCGCCTCCAACACCGCGTTCAACGGTTTCCCGGTCCTGGGTTCGATTCTGGCCAAGGACGGGTACCTGCCGCGCCAGATGCGCACCCGCGGTGACCGGCTGGCCTTCAGCAACGGGATTATCTCCCTGGGCCTGGGCGCGCTGGTGTTGATCGTGGCCTTCGACGCCGACGTCACGCGGTTGATCCAGCTCTACATCGTTGGGGTCTTTGTATCCTTCACCGCCAGCCAGCTGGGCATGATCCGGCACTGGACGGCCAAGCTGCGCACCGAACGGGACAAAGACGCACGACGCCGGATGCAGCGGTCGCGGGCGATCAACGCGGGCGGCTTCGGCATGACTGCCCTGGTGCTGCTCATCGTCATTATCACCAAGTTCACACACGGCGCCTGGATTGCCCTGCTTGCCATGGCCGTGCTCTACGTGATCATGTACAGCATCCGGGTGCACTATGACACAGTCGCACGCGAGCTGGCGCTGAAGGAGGACGAACACGGGCTGGCCCTGCCTTCCCGGGTCAACGCGGTGATCCTGATCTCGCAGGTCCACAAGCCCGCGCTGCGGGCCATCGCCTACGCCCGGGCCTCCCGCCCGTCGAGCCTGAACGCCATCATTGTGGACATTGATCCGGAAGAGACCCGGCGTACCCTGGCCGAATGGGAGCGCCTGCAGATCCCCGTCCCGCTGACGGTCCTGTCCTCTCCCTACCGCGAGACCATCTCGCCCGTCCTGGCGTATCTGCGCGAGGCCCGCCGCAACGCCCCGCGGGAACTGTTCGTGGTGTACATCCCCGAATATGTGGTGGGCCGCTGGTGGGAGCAGCTGGTACACAACCAGACAGCGCTGCGGATCAAGGCGCGGCTGCACTTCGAACCGGCCATCATGGTTGCCAGCGTGCCGTGGCAGCTCGCCTCCAGCCACGATGCGCACGGGGAACCCGCCGGCGGACCGGGCGCACACAACCGGGGCTGAACTAAAACAGCAGGCCCCGCCCGGTCCAGCGGCGCCGGAGCCAGCGGTCGTGGCTGGCCAGCACGACCGTTCCGGGATACCGCAGCAACGCTTTCTCGAGCTCTTCCGCCAGCACCAGCGACAGCGACAGGTGGTTGGTGGGTTCGTCGAGCAGGAGCAGCTCCGGCGGCTCCGCCATCAGCCCGGCCAGGGCCACCCGGCGCCGCTGCCCCGGCGACAGTGCGTGCAGGGGCTGTGCCGCGGACGCGGGCGCGGAAGTCTAGGACAGGAACATGCCCCCGGTGCTAGTGGGATTCCCCGGGGCGGGCAACGCCGCGTCCGGCCAGGACCGAGTTGTACGCGTACTCGGTAAGCCGGCCGTCCTGCACCGCCTGCTGCACGGCCGTGAAGGAACGGG
This sequence comes from Arthrobacter sp. zg-Y750, assembly GCF_020907365.1. NCBI lineage: Bacteria > Bacillati > Actinomycetota > Actinomycetes > Micrococcales > Micrococcaceae > Arthrobacter > Arthrobacter sp. zg-Y750. The sequence goes on from NZ_JAJJOC010000007.1 coordinate 146,585, forward strand.
GACCGTCATCGGCGCTGTAGGGGAAGTGGATCAGTTCGGCGATCAGTTCCCACTCCTCGGTAATGGAGTCGATGAGGTCCGCCGGGGTTTCGTCGGCGCTGCCGGGCAGGGCCGTCCAGGCGCCGTCGGGAACCCGGTAGGCCTCCAGGCGGTCGAGGTCCGCTTCCAGCTCCGCCAGGGAAGCATATTCGGCCTGCGCCTCCGGCGGCACCGAGCCGTCCGGTGTGGCCAGCTGCCCCACGAATGTTGTATCGGAGGAGGGATAGACGGACGTGGGCACCGGCTCGCCTTCTTCGAGGTAGGCGGGCAGCTGCGAGGGCATCCAGTACCACGCATCACCCTGGTCCGCGCCGCCGGGCTGGTTCCGCTCGCTGACCCAGCCGCGCGAGGTCAGCAGCTCCTCGGCGTCGTCACTGAAGTAAGCGGTCTCCCCGCTCAGCATGGCGTTGATCTCATGCTCGGCCCGGCGGGCCTGCTTTTTCTTGTTGACGGCCTTCTTGCGGGGCTTGGACTTGGGCACGGCGGATCTCCTGCTGTGGTGGGTGGAACGAAGCGGTGGGGGACGGGGCGGGGCGCTGGGACGGGCGGCAGCTAGAAGCCGCTGCCGCCTTCGACCGCCATGTTGGAGAAGCGCGAGTAGTGGCCCTGGAAGCCCACCACGATGGTTTTGGTGGGACCGTTACGGTGCTTGGCCACGATCACGTCTGCCTCACCGGCCCGCGGCGATTCCTTGTCGTAGATGTCCTCGCGGTGCAGCAGGATGACCATGTCGGCATCCTGCTCAATGGAGCCGGATTCACGCAGGTCGGAGACCATTGGCTTCTTATCCGTTCGCTGCTCGGAACCACGGTTCAGCTGGGACAGGGCGATCACCGGCACTTCGAGTTCCTTGGCGAGCAGCTTCAGGGCACGGGAGAACTCGGAGACTTCCTGCTGGCGGGATTCCACGCGCTTGCCGGAGGACATCAGCTGCAGGTAGTCCAGCACGACGAGCTTGAGGTCGTGGCGCTGCTTCAGGCGGCGGCACTTGGCGCGGATTTCCATCAGGGACATGTTGGGGCTGTCATCGATGAACAGCGGAGCGTCGTTCATCCGGCCCATGGTGGTGGCGATCTTGCCCCACTGTTCGTCCTTGATGGTGCCCTTGCGCAGGTCCTGCAGGCCGATGGTGGCCTCCGCTGAGAGCAGGCGCATGGCAATCTCGTTGCGGCCCATTTCCAGGCTGAAGAAGACAGTGGTCATGTTGTGCTTGATGGCGGCCGAGCGGGCGAAGTCCAGTGCGAAGGTGGACTTGCCGACGGCGGGGCGGGCGGCAATGACGATCATCTGCCCGGGGTGCAGTCCCTGGGTGAGTTCGTCGAGTTCGTAGAAGCCGGTGGGCACACCGGTCATGCCCTCGCCCCGGTGCCCGGCGGACTCGATCTCGTCCACGGTGCCTTCGATGATGTCCTTCAGGGGGACGTAGTCTTCCGCTGTGCGGCGTTCGGCGACGGCGTAGATCTCGGCCTGGGCAGCGTTGACGATGTCGTCCACTTCCATGCCGTCATTGGAGTAGCCGAGCTGGACAATCTTGGTGCCGGCGCCGACCAGGCGGCGCAGGACGGCCCGTTCCCGGACGATTTCCGCGTAGAAACCGGCGTTGGCCGCGGTGGGCACAGACTGGATGAGAGTGTGCAGATATGCGGGACCGCCGATACGGGTGATTTCGCCGCGTTTGGTCAGCTCATCGGAAACGGTGACGGCGTCAGCCGGTTCGCCGCGGCCGTACAGGTCAATGATGGCTTCGTAGATGGACTCGTGCGCGGGACGGTAGAAGTCAATGCCGCGCAGCACCTCGACGCAGTCGGCAATGGCGTCCTTGGACAGCATCATGCCGCCCAGCACCGACTGCTCGGCGACCAGGTCCTGAGGAGGTGTCCTCGCGAAGTCCGGACTTGATGATGATGCCTTGGAGTCCGTATGCGTGAGCGACACTGTGACCCTTTCCAGGATAAAAGAATGGTGCGATCCCAGCCCTGCAGGGCACCGGACCATTAGTATCAGCCGGCTCCGACCATCCGGCAGGAAACCGGCGGCGGTGCTGACTGATCCGGACCGGCGGGCATGCGTGGCGATGAAGGGATTCACCGCAACCGTATGCCTCTGCGGCCTTCCCGACAAACGGGTTATCCACAGGTCTTGTGGATAGGTTGTGCATAACACGGCGTGTCTTGTGCACAGGTTGGGTATAAGCATGTGGATAAATATTCAGTTTTTCCACAAATACCGCTCTGACTAGGGCAAACGCTTGTCCACACCTGTGCAAACCAACTATTTTCCGCCGCGCCCGGGTGTCGGGTCCGTGTTGACAGCGGTGCTAAATGGGCATATTGAGCGGGATTTTCCCCAACCCGTGGTGACGATATCCACAAGAACCAAGGCTGCTGTGGAAATAAACACCCCGGGAACGCAGAACACCCCCCGGCTCGGAAGCCGGAGGGTGTCCTGCGCAACTGCGTTGGACGCTAGCTGGCAACGACCTCGAGGTCGATGACGGCAGCAACGTCGTCGTGCAGGCGGACGTTGGCCTGGAAGGAACCAACCGACTTGATGTGCGTCGGCAGTTCAACCTTGCGCTTGTCGATGGCGCCGAGACCGGCAGCCTCAACAGCAGCAGCAACATCTGCGGGCTTGACGGTGCCGAAGAGGCGTCCGGATTCCCCGGCCTTGACGGTCAGCTTGACCGGCTTGGCGGAGAGAGCGGCAGCCTGCTTCTGAGCATCTTCCAAGGAAGCGTGCTCACGGGCAGCGCGGGCAGCCTTGATGGACTCAACCTGCTTCTCGCCACCCTTGGTCCAGGTCAGAGCGAAGCCGCGGGGCAGGAGGTAGTTACGTGCGTAACCGTCCTTAACCTCGATGACGTCGCCGGCAGCGCCGAGACCGGTTACTTCGTGGGTCAGAATGAGCTTTGCCATTAGTGTGGTTCCTTTCCTTAGCCGCGGCCAGCGCCGGAGTACGGCAGGAGAGCAACTTCGCGGGCATTCTTGATTGCCTGGGCGATCTTGCGCTGTTCCTGCACGGTTACGCCAGTTACGCGACGGGCGCGGATCTTTCCGCGGTCGGAAATGAACTTGCGCAGCAATGCTACGTCCTTGTAGTCGATGACAGTGATGTCAGCGGCCTTCAAGGGATTGGACTTTGGTTTGGGCTTGCGAAGTTCAGCCTTAGCCATCGTGGAGCTCCTTATGTCTAGTGGAGCCCGTGGATACATATTCCACGGGATGGGCTCGACGGCGGTTGCCGTCTGAGGATGGCGCCCAGGGGCGCCGGGTGAAGGGCTGCTTGCGCCGAAAGGTGTAAGCCGCTCTTCGGGTGAAGGGGTTAGAAGGGCGGATCGTTGGAATCCGGACCGTTGCCCCATCCGCCGGAGTTGCCGCCCGCAGGGGCACCCCAGGGATCGTCAGCCGGCGCGGACTGCGGCTGCTGCTGCTGGCCGCCACCCCAACCGGAGTTGGAGTTGCCGCCGAAGCCGCCGCCGCCACTGCCGCTGTTGCCGCCGAAGCCGCCGCCGCCACCGCCGGAGCGCTGGGTGCGGGTGACCTTGGCAGAGGCATAGCGAAGCGAGGGGCCGATTTCGTCGACCTCAAGCTCCATAACGGTGCGCTTTTCGCCCTCTTTGGTTTCGTACGAACGCGACTTCAGGCGGCCCTGGCAAACTACGCGGGTTCCCTTGGTGAGGGACTCGGCGACGTTTTCAGCTGCTTCACGCCAGACAGACGCACGGAGGAACAGCGTTTCGCCGTCCTTCCACTCGTTGGACTGACGGTCGAAGGTCCGAGGGGTCGAAGCAATGGTGAAGTTCGCCACTGCCGAACCGGACGGAGTGAACCGCAGTTCCGGGTCGTTGGTTAGGTTACCGACGACGGTGATTGTTGTCTCGCCTGCCATGAAAGCCTCCTGGTATCAGTACGGGTTGTCCGAAATTACTCTGCGGAAACCTTTGCAGCGTCCTTGGCGGCCTTCTTGGCATCCTTCTTCGAGATCTTCTGCTCTTCCGGGCGGATGATCTTGGTGCGCATGATGGTCTCGTTCAGGTTCAGCTGGCGGTCAAGCTCAGCTGCTGCTGCGGGCGTACCGGTGAAGTTAACCACCGCGTAGATGCCCTCAGACTTCTTCTGGATTTCATAGGCCAGGCGACGACGGCCCCAGATGTCGACCTTATCGATGGTTCCACCATCGTTGCGGATTACATTGAGGAACTTGTCGAGCGAAGGCTCGACGGTACGCTCTTCGACCTCGGGGTCGATGATTACCATCAGTTCATAAGCACGCATTTGTGAACCCACCTCCTTTGGGCTGTACGGTCACGGTATTTCCGTAACAGGAGGTTCTTTTGCGTTGTCTCCCCTGAGCACGCGGCTGATCCGCGGCAAGGGGAATCTGCCGGCCAAAGCCGACAGCACAGACTTTCCTATCCTATCCGATTTCCGCAGGCCGGAAGAACACGGACCGTCGGTACGCGGCGTCCTGCGCGGTCACGGTGCTCCGGCGCTGAAGAACAACTCCGCCACGGCGGCCAGGCGCAAGGGGTCCTCCACGCCGGCCATTTCCCGTGCCGAATGCATGGACAGCACCGGGATGCCGACGTCGACCGTCCGGATTCCCAGCCGGGTGGCGGTCAGCGGGCCGATGGTGGATCCGCAGGGCACGGAGTTGTGGGACACGAACTCCTGGAAGGGCACACCCGCGCCGGCGCACAGGCGGGCCCACTTGGCCGTGCCGGGCGCATCGGTGGTGTACCGCTGGTTGGCATTGATCTTCAGGAGCGGCCCGCCGTTAAGCACCGGATGGTTCGCCGGATCGTGGCGCTCGGCGTAGTTGGGATGCACGGCATGGCCCACATCAGCGGAGATGCAGAAGGATGCGGCCAGGCCGCGTGCCCGCTCCGCGGCAGTGGCACCCAGCCCGTCACTGATCCTCAGGAGCACATCCTCCAGGAACGGGCCTGCTGCGCCGGACCGGCTGCCGCTGCCCACTTCTTCATGATCAAAGGCTGCCAGCACCGCAATGGGGGCGGCAGGCGCAACATCGGCACCGATCAGGGCTGCCACACCGGCATGGACCGAGGTGAGGTTGTCCAGCCGGCCGGAGGCGAAGAACTCCCCTTCGGCGCCGAAGACCTGTGCCGGCTGGGTATCCGCCGCCACAATGTCGTAGCCGCCGATCTCTTCGGGGGCCAGCCCCGCCTTGGCTGCGAGCAGCTCGACCAGGTCCGCAGCGGACGGGTCGCCCAGTCCCCACACCGGGTTCATGTGCTGCTGCTTGTCCAGTTTCAGGCCCTCGTTCACTGCGCGGTCCAGGTGGATGGCCAGCTGCGGGAAGCGCAGCAGGGGCCCGGTCTCCACCAGGTGCTCCACGCCGTCCAGGGTGACCATGCGGCCGGCGAGCTGCAGTTCGCGGTCCAACCAGGAGTTCAGCAGCGGACCGCCGTAAACCTCGACGCCGGCCTGCAGCCAGCCGAGGCGTCCGGTGGTGGGACGGGGCTTGAGCTTGAAGGTGGGCGAGTCGGTGTGGGTGCCCAGGATGGAGAATCCGGTTGCCGGGCCGGCGGCATCCGGAGTGACCCACGCGATGAACGCGCCGTCCCGGACGACGTAGTACTTCCCCGGTGAGTGCGGGAAATCCCCGGTCTCTTCCACTTCGGTAAAGCCGGCTGCTGCCAGGCGGCGCGCACCTTCGCGGGCGGCGTGGAAGCTGGACGGGGAGGCGCTGACAAACGCGCCGAGATCATTTACGTGGGCCAATGCGTCAGACATGCTCCGATTCAACCAGAGCGAACAGCGGCGGCGTAACCGGCAGCCGCCCCGAACGTAACCAACCCCCGGAAGCACGCTTCCAGGGGTTGGGGAGGAGGTGTCCGGTGAAGGCGGGGCGGCCGTTCTTCCGCTGCCGCCTTCACCGAAGTTTTGGGGGCCTAGACGTCGCGCCTCTTGGTGGCGACCAGGGATGCAACAAGCAGGACAGCAGCCCATGCGGCAAGGACCAGCCCGCCCTGGAGCTGGGTAAGATCACCATCGGCGATCGGTCCGGCGGAGACCAGCTGCGCTCCGGCGTTGCTGGGCAGGAACCGTGCGGCATCGGGGATCCAGTCCGCAAGCCCTGACACAATCTGCACCACCAGCGGCAGGACGAAGATGATGCCGATGGCCGTCACCACTCCCCCGGCCGTGTTCCGCAGCAGGGTGCCGATGGCCATGGCGAACACCGCGATGAGGGCCAGGCAGGTTCCGGTGTTCAAGATGCTGGCGAGCACCCCTTCGTCACCCAGGGACAGGCTCAGGTCAGCAGTGCCCAGGATCGGCCGGGCAATCAGGTAGGAGATAAATGCGGCTCCGGCGCCCACCACAAAGGAGACCACGGCGATGATCAGGTTCTTGGCCAGCAGCGCCGGGGTGCGCTTGGGCACAGCACTGAAGGTGGAGCGGATCATTCCGGTGCCCCATTCCGAGGCGATCAGCACTACGCCCAGCGAGGCGATCAGCAGCTGGCCGAAGAAGAGTCCGCTGGCCGGGATGTCGCGGACCAGGCTGTCCGCCGCCGGCGGTCCGGCCTGGGTGTCCACGCCCGGGGCGGTCTGTTCGGCGGGAGCGGTTGCACCCTCGGGAACGGCGGGGGCGGTTGCACCCTCTGGGACGGCCGGAGCGGTTGCGCCCTCCTCTCCCGGGACTGCGGAAGCGCTGGCCCCGGCGGCGGGAGCGGAATCACTGGCGAGCTGGGCGGTTCCCCAGGCCGCGAGGCTTGCGAGGCCGATCATCACCACTACGGTCACGGCCAGGAGGATTACGGTGGACGGTACGGTGGTGACCTTGATCCATTCGGACTTCAGCACCCGCAGGAAGTTCACGCCGGATCCGGCAGGGCCGCCGGGTGCGGTACCGGTCTGGTTTTTGTCGGTGGTTGCAGTGCTCACGGCTTTAATTTCCCTTCCCGGCAGAGGCTGCGGCTGGAACTTGTTCCTGCGGCAGGTCCTGGGACCGGTATTCAACGTCGTCACGGGTCAGTTCCATATAGGCGTCCTCGAGGGAAACCTGCTGCGGGGTCAACTCGGTGATCAGGATGCGGCGCGCCAGCGCAGCCTCCGCAATGCTGCGCGGCTCCGCGCCGGTGATTTCCAGCAGGCCGGCCTCCTTGCGTTCTCCCGTGACCTCCGGGTCGGCTGCCAAGGCCTGGAGCAGTTCATCCGGACTGTCCGTGCGCACCAGGATCCGGTTCCGGCCCTGGTTGGCGATGACGTCGGCAATGGGGGCATCAGCGATGATCCGGCCCCGTCCAATGACGATCAGGTGGTCTGCAGTCTGCGCCATTTCGCTCATCAGGTGTGATGAGAGGAAAACGGTGCGTCCTTCCGCGGCAAGCCCGCGGGCCAGATGCCGCACCCACAGCACACCCTCCGGGTCCAGCCCGTTCACCGGCTCATCCAGGATGACGGTGTGCGGATCCCCCAGCAGCGCCACGGCGATGCCCAGCCGCTGGCCCATGCCGAGGGAGAACCCGCCCACCCGCTTCTTCGCCACCGGCGCCAAACCGGTGAGTTCAATGACGTGGTCGACGCGCTTGGCGGAAATGCCGTGCGTTGCTGCCATGGCACGCAGATGGTTGTAGGCGGTGCGCTTGGTGTGCACTGCCTTGGCATCGAGCAGGGCGCCGACTTCACGCAGCGGCGCCTTGTGCTGGGCGTAAGGCTTGCCGTTGACCAGCACAGAGCCGGAGGTCGGGTTGTCCAGGCCCACGATCATGCGCATGGTGGTGGACTTGCCGGCCCCGTTCGGGCCCAGGAAGCCGGTGACCTTGCCCGGCTGGACGGTGAAGGAAACGTTTTCGACGGCGGTCTTGGTGCCGTACCGCTTCGAGAGGCCGGTTGCCTCGATCATGGATGGTCCTTAGGAGTTGACTGCGCCGGACTACTGCCTTGGCTTTCTTCAGCCTAGGCGAGCGCAGGGCGTAAAGGGACCGGCACTAAGGATGACCCGGGATGATTCAGGGTCCCCCCTAGGGATGACTCAGGGGTCCGCTCAGGGACTGGTACTCCACCTCGCCACGGGTCAGCTCCATGTACGCGTCTTCCAGCGACACCTGCTGCGGGGTCAGCTCGGTGACCAGGATGCGGCGGGCCAGCGCTGCCTCGGCAATGCTGCGGACCGGAACATCGAAGACCTCAAGCTGGTCCTCGGCAGTGCGCCGGACTTCGGCACCCGGGACCGCCGCGGCCAGGGCGTCCGCCAGCTCCCCGGCGTCGTCGGCACGTACCAGCGTGCGCTGCCGGCCCGCACCGGCGATGACTTCCTCCATGGGTGCGTCCGCCAGGATCCGGCCGCGGCCAATCACAATGAGATGGTCGGCGGTAACGGCCATCTCGCTCATTAGGTGGGAGGAAATGAACACCGTCCGCCCCTCCGCTGCCAGTTCCCGGGCCAGGTGCCGGACCCACTGCACGCCCTCGGGATCCAGGCCGTTGACCGGTTCGTCGAAGATCAGGGTTTGCGGATCGCCCAGCAGGGCCACGGCTATGCCCAGCCGCTGCCCCATGCCCAGGGAAAAGCTGCCTACCCGTTTCCGGGCCACCGGGCCCAGCCCGGTCAGGTCAATGACGGCGCGGATCCGCCGGGCCCCGATGCCGTGGGTGGCGGCCAGGGCCCGCAGATGGTTGTACGCGGTGCGGCGCGGATGGACCGCCCGGGCTTCCAGCAGCGCTCCCACCTCGTGCAGGGGCGCCCGGTGCCGGGCGTAGGGCAGGCCATTGACCGTCACCGTCCCTGCGCTGGGTTGGTCCAGGCCCAGGATCAGGCGCATGGTGGTGGATTTGCCGGCACCGTTGGGGCCGAGGAACCCGGTGACCTTGCCGGGCTGGACGGTGAAGGTAATGCCGTCAACGGCGGTTTTTCCGCCGAACCGCTTGGCCAGGTCCTGTGCCTCGATCATGGGATGTCCTTTGCGCTAGCGCGAACTGATGGACTGGAATTTCCTTACCGCCAGGGGCACAAACACCACCAGCAGGACCAGTGACCCGATCACCACCGTGGGGATGGCGTTCTGCATCGGCCAAGTGTCCGGAACGGGCGCGGTGCCTACATTGCCGAACAGCTCCCGCGCCGCCTGCACCAGGGCGGAGACCGGATTCCAGTCCGCGAAGATGCGCAGCGGTTCCGGGAGCGTGGAGCTCTGCACAAAGGCATTGGAGATGAACGTGATGGGGAACAGGATGATGAAGGACGCGTTGTTGATGGTCTCCGGAGTGCGGACACTCATGCCCAGCAATGCCATGACCCAGCTGAAGGCGTAGGAGAACAGCAGTAGCAGCCCGACAGCAGCCAGGAACGATGCGAAGTTGGTGTTGACCCGCCATCCCACCAGCAGCCCCGTGCCCATCATGATGATCATGGAGATGGCGTTCAGCGCGAGGTCCGAGTTGGTCCGTCCGATCAGCACTGCGGAGGGGCTCATGGGCAGGGTACGGAACCGGTCGATGATTCCTTCCTTCAGGTCCTGCGCCATGGCCGCGCCCGAGAAGGTGGAACCGAAGACCACCGTCTGGGCGAAGATGCCGGCCATCAGGTACTGCGTGTAGTCGGTGCCGGCAACATTGATGGATCCGCCGTAGACCTGGCTGAACAGCAGGACAAACATGATCGGCTGCAGCACGGCGAAAATGATCATGTCCGGTGAGCGCTTGATCTTGATCAGGTTGCGCTTGGTGACGGTCCATCCGTCGCCGGCCCAGCGCACGGGTGCGCTGGAGGCCGATCCGGTCCGGATGCCGGCTGCCGATACCGCGGCGTTCATCGGTGAGCCTCCTCTTTTTCCGTTTCGGCGTCTTCCTCCGCCGGGCGCCCCGTGAGCTGCAGGAAGACATCATCCAGGGTGGGGCGGCGGATGCCGGCGTCGTGGAGTTCGACGCCGGCCGCATCCAGCTCACCGAGCACGCGCTGCAGGGCGGCTGGCCCGTCGATGACGGCGACTTCGAGGGTGCGGCCGTCCCCCGAGGCGTGGGGCTCACCGGAGCCGTGCCGGGCCAGGATGGCCGCCGCACTCTCGGCATCTGCCTGGTCCACCAGGGCCACGGCTACCCGGTGCCCGCCGATCTGCGCCTTCAGGTCATCGGAAGTGCCTTCGGCGATGACTTTCCCGTTGTCGATGACTGCCACCCGGTCCGCGAGCTGGTCCGCTTCCTCCAGGTACTGGGTGGTCAGCAGCAAGGTGGTGCCGCGCGCCACCAGGTCCTTGATCACCCCCCAAAGGGCGATGCGGGAGCGGGGGTCCAGTCCGGTGGTGGGCTCATCCAGGAACAGCACCCGCGGCTGGTTGACCAGGGCTCCGGCCAGGTCCAGGCGCCGGCGCATGCCGCCGGAATAGCCCTTCACGGGACGGTTCCGGGCTTCGGTCAGCTCGAACATGTCGATCAGTTCCGCTGCGCGTTCCTTCGCCTGCCGCCCGGGCAGGTGGTAGAGCCGGCCCACCATGTCCAGGTTCTCCAGGCCGGTGAGGTTTTCGTCCACCGCGGCGTACTGGCCGGACACGCCGATGGCGCGGCGGACCGCCTTGGGATCAGCGATCACGTCGAGGCCGTCAATGACGGCCGTGCCGGAGTCCGCCCGGATCAGCGTGGTCAGGACCTTGACCGCCGTGGTTTTCCCGGCTCCGTTGGGACCGAGCAGGGCGGTGACCGTTCCCTGCGGAACGGAAATGTCCAGTCCGTCCAGGGCGCGGACGGGACCGGACTTGGAGGAGTAGACCTTGGTCAGCCCTTCGGCATGGATCAGCGGTGCTGACTGCATGGGTGATGCTGGTTGCAGGAAAGGGGACATGCGTTCGAGGGTAGGACCGGGACCCCGTCCGGCGCCCGCCCAATGCGGACAGGACCGGTCCGCAGCTTTAAGCGGTTTCGGAAACGGCTTTCCGCTCGGCTGCGGCAGGAGCGAAAACGAGGGACAGCGCTATCGCAAGGCCCACCGTCAGCAGGGCATTGCGCACGCCCCAGTGTTCACCGAGGAAGCCAAGCACCGGCGGGCCCACGAAAAAGGCCATGTAGCCGATGGTGGACACCACGGATACGCGTCCCGCCGCGTGCAGCGGGTCCTCGCCGGCCGCGGACATTCCCATGGGGAAGCCCAGCGCGGCGCCTATTCCCCACAGGACCGCCCCGATCCCGGCCAGCACGATATTGGGCGCCAGCACAAAGAGCAACAGGCCGGCCAGGGCAGCGCTCATACATATCCGCAGCGCCGGGACACGGCCGATCCGGTCAATCAGCCGGGCACCGAACCAGCGGGTAAGGGTCATGGCTGCCACGAAGACGGCGAACATCAGCGCGCCCGTGGATTCACTGGTGCCCAGCCCGTCCACCGTTGCCTTGGCCACCCAGTCGTTGGCCGCCCCTTCGGTCAGGGCGGCGCCCAGGACGACGACGCCGATCAGCAGCGTGCGCCCCTCGCGCCAGGCACCGAACCGGGATGCGGGTGCTCCGCCGGCGCCCTCGGCATGCGCCGGGTGCGGAAGGTGAAGGAAATCGCGCGGGACAATCAGCACCACAAGGGCCACCACGGTGAGGATGGCCAGCAGGTGCAGGGACAGGGACACACCTGCGGCGGACAGTCCGGCCCCGATCAGGGCCCCGGTGAAGGACCCGGCACTGAACGCGCCGTGGAACTTGGGCATGATGTTCCGGCCCAGCCTGCGCTCGACGTCGGCGCCTTCCAGGTTCATCGCAACGTCCCAGCCGGCAATACCCACGCCGAACACCAGGAGACCGGCAGCGGTCAGCGGAATGGAGCCCAGGTGCAGGCCCGCGGCGATGGCCAGGGACGCCGCCGACGACGTCAGGCCGCCAACCCGCACAGTGCCGGCGGTGCCGATCCGCTGAGCCACCGAACCGGCCAGCGGCAGCGCGGCCACCGACCCGATGGCCGAAAACAGCAGCAGCAGGCCCACGCCGGCAGCACCGATCCCCAGGTCCTGGGCAGCGGCCGGGATGCGGGCGGCCCAACTGGCGAACACCAGGCCGTTGAGCCCGAAGCACACGAACACGGCGATAAGTGCCTTGTTCAGGGCAGTATCAGAGGGGTTCATATGGGTCACGCCAATATTGTCCCCTACCGAACCCGGTCCACCCGTTTTTCGTCCCAGACCGGCGTATCGGACTCGTAAACCCTGCCGTCGGAACCGAATACCAGGAACCGATCGAAGCTGCGGGCAAACCAGCGGTCGTGCGTGACCGCCAGTACGGTGCCCTCAAACGCGTCGATCGCCTTTTCCAGTGCTTCGGCCGAGTGCAGGTCCAGGTTGTCGGTGGGTTCATCCAGCAGGAGCAAGGTGGCGCCGGACAGTTCCAGGAGCAGGATCTGCAGCCGGGCCTGCTGGCCGCCGGAGAGTGATTCGTATTTCTGTTCCGAGGACGCCGCCAAGCCGTAGCGGTCCAGGGCACCGGCGGCCGCTTCCCGGCCCAGTCCGGAACGGTGCTCATCGCCGCGGTGCAGGATGTCCAGCAGGGTCTTCTCGGCCAGGTCCGGCCGCATCATGGTCTGGGCAAAGAAGCCGGGCCGGATCCGTGCGCCCAGTTTCACCGTGCCGCCGTGCGGTACCGGCGCAATCTCCACCTCGGAGACCGGCTCGTGTTCCTTTTCCGGATCAGTGCCGCCCAAAGCGAGCAGGCGCAGGAAGTGGGACTTCCCGGAGCCGTTGGAGCCGAGTACGCCCACCCGGTCCCCGAACCAGATTTCGGTGCTGAACGGCTTCATCAGCCCGGTCAGTTCCAGCTTCTGTGCCACCACGGCGCGTTTGGCGGTGCGCCCGCCGCGCAGCCGCATCTTGACGTTCTGCTCCACCGGCAGGGCTTCGGGCGGTCCCGCCTCGAGGAACTTCGCCAACCGGGTCTGGGCCGCCTGGTAGCGGTTGGCCATGTCGGAGCGGAACGCCGCCTTGTTCTTGTACATGTTGACGAGTTCCTTGAGCTTGAGGTGCTCCTCGTCCCAGCGCCGGCGCAGTTCCTCGAACCGGGCATTGCGGTCTTCGCGGGCCTTGACGTAGCTGCCGAACCCGCCGCCGTGGATCCAAGCGGAAGCACCGTTGATCCCGGGTTCCAGGGTGACGATCCGGGTGGCGGCGTTGTCCAGCAGTTCCCGGTCGTGGCTGACGAACAGCACCGACTTCTTGGACTGCGCGAGCTTGTCCTCCAGCCATCGCTTGCCGGGCACGTCCAGGTAGTTGTCCGGCTCGTCCAGCAGCAGCAGCTCGTCCGGCCCGGCAAAGAGCGCCTCCAGGACCAGGCGCTTCTGCTCACCGCCGGAGAGCGTGGCGGCCTTGCGGTACTGGGCCCGGTCAAAGGGCAGACCCAGTGCGGCCATGGTCACTTCGTCCCAGACGGTCTCCTGCTCATAGCCGCCGACGTCGCCCCAGTCCGTGATCGCGGTGGCGTACCGCATCTGCGTGGGCTCGTCGTCGTGCTCCGTCATGGCCAGTTCGGCGGCGTCCACTTCCCGGGCTGCTGCTGCCAGCGCCGGCGGAGCGGCGGAAACCAGCAGATCCCGGACGGTGCTCTCATCCCTGACCTGGCCAACGAACTGGCGCATGATGCCCATGTTGCCCGAACGGGCCACGGTGCCCTCGTCCGGGACCAGGTCACCGGCAATGATCCGCAGCAGGGTGGTTTTACCGGTGCCGTTGGGTCCGATCAGCGCCGTCTTGTGCCCGTCGCCGACCTTGAAGCTGACGCCGTTGAGCAGCTGCCGGCCGTCGGACAGGAAATAGTCAATATTGGATACGTCGAGGTGCGCCACGTATTCATCCTCCCATTCCGCGTCCCCCTCCTCCGCCGCCCTGCATGGGCATGCTCCGGAAACCGGGCATACGATGAAGAAATGATCTTTATTACCGTCAAATTCCTCGTCAAGCCCGAATGGACCGAACGCTGGCCCGAACTTACCGCCGGTTTCACCGCCGCCACCCGGGCGGAGCCGGGCAACCTGTGGTTCGACTGGTCCCGCAGCCTGGAGAACCCGAACGAGTTTGTCTTGGTGGAAGCCTTCAAGGACGACGCCGCCGCCGCGCACGTGCAGAGCGATCACTTCCAGCAGGCCATGAAGGACATGGTCCAGGCGCTGGTGGAAACCCCGAAGATCATCAACACGGTGATCGAGGGCGAAGAGTGGTCCCGGATGGGTGAACTGACCGTCGAATAGAGACGGTTGTTCAGGTGCTCGGTCATGGGAAACCTCCTGCTTACAGGTCCCCATGACCGGCGCCTGGGCACAAGGCCCGCAGCAGAAGAGCAGCGGCTCCGGGCGCTACTCTCCGAACACCATGGTGATTGCCTCGCCCTGGATATTCACCTTGGCGGGCATGGAATAGAGCTCAACCGTGCCCTTCTGCATTCCCCAGTCATCGCCCTGCTTCATTTCGGCTTCCAGCGTGAACTGCCCGTTTTCCGCCGTGACTGAGAACGGGGCGGTCGGATCGCCCTCGATCACGGCGTAGGTGGGCTCCCTGGTCATGCTCCACTTGATGTTGCGGAAGTTGTTGGGGTCTTCGCCGTCGGCCTTGTTCGGGCAGCCCTTTGGCAGCAGTTCGGTGGACTTCATGCAGGCATCCAGGTGTGCCCTGGTCTGGGCCTTGATCTCATCGCGTGCCGCGTCCGTGATCTCCGGGAGGAACCCCACTCCCATCAGTGATTCCTGCGAGTCCAGACCGACGTTCATGACTTCGTCCTCGCCGTAGCTGACGAATTTCGTGCCATTGGGAGCGCTGAAGGTGTAGTCGCCCGGCATTACCGCGAGCTTCCGGCCGTCCTCGGGGGCTTTGAAGTCCACGCCGTTTACGGCGGTACCGGTGACATCCGCGTCCATCATGTAGCGCACCGACCACGTGCCCAGCGGTGCGTCGACTTTCCATTTCTTGAAGAGCACTGCCTCGGTCCCGGCCTTGGACAGCGACAGTTTCATGGCCTCGCTCTCCCCGCCCTGCTCCACGTCAACCGATACCTCGGCCTTGTCGCCGTCGACCGCGATGTCCGTGATTTCAAAACCGCTGATCCGGTTCTCCACCTTCGAGTAGACCTCATCGGTCATCAGGGAATTGTCCAGGTCCGAATCGGCAGGCGCCATGTCCAGGGCCTTTTCCAGCTCCCCGTCGACCAGTGCCTGGAGGTACTCCTCCGCCTGGACCCTCGGGCTGTAGACCGTGTCGTCCATGTACTGATAGCCGAAATAGCCTCCTACGCCCAGGAGCACCAGCAGGCCGCCTGCCACGCTGCCTGCGATTATCAGGCGCTTGCGTCGCTTCGGGTTCGGCTGCCGCTGCGGCAGGGTGCCTTCCCCGCCGGGAGGCGGCGGGAGCTGCGGCCACTGCTGCCCGGGCTGCGGCGCAGTACCTGCACCGGGTGGAGGCGGCGGAGCCCCCTGGAATCCCTGCGTCCCCGCAGCCGACCCATAGTTCTCCATATGCCTGTCCCCCATTGCCTTGCTCCCCCAGTCAAGTACCGGCAGGCGTGCCGGTACCCGATAACATACAAGCTTTTATGCTCCAGGTCACAGTCCGGGTTCCACCGGGATCCGGACCTGCCGGCACCCGCAGGAAAGGCTGCCCGGCGAACGTCCGCTAGTTGTACCCGGCAGCGGGTGCCAGGGAGGGCATCGGCAGCCCGAAAACGTCTTTAAGCGCCAGCTGCGCAGCATGCTGCCCGCCCATGCCGTGCACGCCGGGGCCCGGGGGCGTGGAGGCCGAACTGAGATAGACGCCCGGAAGCGGCGTCCGCCAGGGACTGGGTGAGAGTACGGGACGGATCAGCATTTGCTGCAGCGTCACCGCTCCTGCACCAAAGTCTCCGCCTACATAGTTGGCGTTGTACGCCTCCAAGCCGGCCGCCGTCGTCACCTTGGAGTCCACAATCAGGTCCCTGAACCCGGGGGCGAACCGTTCAATCTGCGCAGTGACTGCCTCGGTCATGTCTACGGTTGAGCCGGCCGGGACATGGCAGTAGGACCACAGGACATGCCGTCCTGCAGGGGCCCGTGTGGGGTCGAATCCGCTGGGCTGGGAGGCCAGGACGTAGGGACGGCGGGGGTGCCTGCCGGCGGCGACGTCGGCCTCGGCCTCGGTGAGTTCGGCCCGGGTGCCGCCCAAGTGGGCCGTTCCCGCACGGGCCACCTCCGGATTCGCCCAGGGCACGGGACCGGAAAGGATGTAGTCCACCTTGCAGGCGGCGTTGCCGTATTTGAAGCGCTCCAGCGCCCGCGCGTACCGTCCGGGCAGCCGGTCGGATGCCAGTTCCAGCAGCACCGAAGGAGCAACGTCCAGGATGACGGCGCGGGAGTCCGCCACTTCGGCCAGCGAGGTGACCCGGTGGCCGGTGATGATCTTGCCGCCGTGCGCCCGCAGGTCATCGGCGAGCGCCTCGGCAATGGCCTGTGAGCCGCCCACCGGGATGGGCCAGCCAACCGTGTGGGCAAGGGTGCCGAGCATCAGCCCGCCCCCGGCCGACGGCAGCGAGGGCATCCTGCCCACCGGGTGCGCTGCCACACCTGAAAGCAGTGCGGGGGCGGCGTCCTCCGTGAACCGCCGGTTCCACCAGGCGGTCCCCTGGTCCAGGACGGCGAGCCCGAAACGGACCAGCGCCACCGGGTCGCGGGGGACGCTCAGCAGCGAACCCATCAAGAGCTCGGTGACCGCTTCGCTGCGCTCCACCAGGGGTGCCATCAGCTGCCGGTAGGCGGCGCCGTCCCGGCCCAGCCCTTCCACGGTCCGTTCCAGGTCCTTGTACGCCAGCCCGGCGCGGCCGCCGTCCAGCGGCGCGGCGTAGGAGATTTCGGGAACCACCAGGTCGATTCGCCGGTCCAGCCCGAAGCTGCGGAAGAACGGGGAGGCCAGCGCCATGGGATGCACGGCCGAGCAGATGTCGTGCAGGTGGCCCGGCTCCATCAGCTCCTTGGTCCGGCTCCCGCCGCCGATGGTCCCGGCCGCCTCGAAGACCCGGACCGAGAGTCCCGCTCGGGCCATGATGACCGCTGCCGCCAGCCCGTTGGGGCCGGCACCGACTACGCTGACATCGCTCATCCGGTGTGCCTTACTGCCCCTTGCGCCCGGTGACCCGGGCGGCCAGGGACTTGGTTGCGGCCGGCAGCGCCCGGAGTTTGCCGGGCGCCTCCCGCCGGAGCTTCAAAGCCGTTGCCACCAGAGCGTACCGCCCCGGCTGCAGGGGGATGTCGTATGTGGTGGGAATGGTGACCACGGTCTTGGAGAAATTCCGCTTGAACGTCGTGACGTTGATCAGGCCCGGGTAGTTCTCGCTGACAATGCCGGTGAGCCCGCAGGCGGTGTTGCCGGCCGCCTTGAGCACCTTGAACGCTTCCCAGAGCAGCAGGTAGGGCGCGTTGGTCTTCCGCGCGCTGTGCGAACTGGCCGCGAAGTAGTAGACGGAGTAGCCGCGGTACTCGGTGGTGATCAGCCAGGAAACCGGTTTGCCCTCTACGTAGGCAACCATCAGCCGCAGGTACTCGCCGAGCTCGGTCAGCAGCGTCTCATAGAACGTCGATTCGAAACTCGAGAAGCCGTCACGGGCCGCGGTTTCCTGCATGATCGGGAACAGCTCGGCACGGAACACCTCGGCCCACCGTTCCGGTTCAATGGTCCGCACCTCCACACCCAGCTTTTCCGCCTTGCGGATCAGGTTGCGCGCATTGGACCGGAATGAGGCGAAGATGGCGTCCGTGTCCGGAGTCAGGTCCACGACTATTTCGCGTTCGTACCAGCCGTGTTCCAGGGGACCCGTCACCGGCGGCTGCGGGTGTTCCACCTGCATCCGGATGTACAGGGGATCCACGGACGGATCGGCCCGGAACTGTTCCTGCACCGTATGGACCAGGCGTGCTTCGGCGTTGTGCGTGCGGACGGTGAACCAGGTGGGTCCGTTGACCACCACCAGGGACGGACGCAGCCGCCGTTCCGAGCGCAGGTAACTGGCGGTCGCGACCAGTGTGCCGCCGTCGTAATAGGCCCAGATGCCGTAGGGGCTGCGGCCGAGCTTTGCCTCAAAATCAGCCCAGTACGGGGTCTGCTCCAGCGGAATCACAACGTCGGGATGCGCGGCGGCGAGAACTTCGAATTCCTTGGAGTTAAGCTGCTCGGAACGGTATGGAACGGGTGTCACTGTGCTTCTTTCGCCGGGGCCGCATGCGCTTCTAAGGATACGGCGTTGCTCCGCTTCAGGAGCAGCCGGTCCGGGGCGCCGTCGAACGGGCCTCCCTGGGGATCGTCGGCGCCGGTGCGGCGCACCGGATCACCGTCGGGGTGCAGGATGTCTGCCACCACCCGGTACATCAGGTAGGCGGTGGCCAGCACATGCCCCAGGACGGCCAGTACGTAGTACGGGGAGTCGATGTTGTTCTGCGCCGCACCGCCGGAGGTGTCCTTGGCGAGGTACATCCAGATGGCCCACCAGTGCATCACTTCGAAGAACTGCCAGATCAGGAAGTCCCGCCACCGCGGCCGGGCCAGGGCCACCAGCGGAATCAGCCACAGGACAAACTGCGGGGAATAGACCTTATTGGTGAGGATGAACGCGGCAACAATCAGGAAAGCCAGCTGCGCCAGCCGCGGTCGCCGCCCGGAACGCAGGGCCAGCACGGCGATCCCGGCACATGCGAGGGCAAACAGGGCGTAAGCCCAGAAGTTGATGAATCCGGCGTCCACGCCTACCCCGCCGTAGCGCTCCGCGGTCAGGTTCCAGGCAAACCAGATGGAGGAAAACCCCGCTGGCCGTTCGGACGTGAACGTGAGGAAAAAGCGCCAGGACTCGAAGTCGCGGAGCATAAAGGGCAGGTTGACGGCCGCCCAGGCCAGGCCCGCCGCGGCAAAGGTGAGCAGTGCCGGACGCAGCCGCATGGTCCGCAGGGCCAGCACCAGGACTGCACCGAGGATCAGGACGGGGTACAGCTTCAGGGCCGTGCCCAGGCCGATCAGCACGCCGGCCGCCAGCGGCCGGTTCCGCGCAAAGGCCAGCATGCCCGCCGTGGCGAGCATCACTGCCCAAATGTCCCAATTGATGAAGACAGCCAGGATGGCCGCCGGGGCCACCGCCACCATCGCAGCGTCCCAGGGCCGCCGGCCGGACATACGCATGGTGGCCACCACAGTGACCATCCAGGCGCCGGCGGCCAGGAAGGCGTTGACATCGAAGTAGTGCAGGGCGCGGACGGCGGAAGCACCCTCCCCCGGAACCACCAGTGCGGTTGCACCGGCCAGCAGCCCCAGAAGCACCGGGTATTCAAACAGTGCACCCTCGGTGAAAAAGGGGAAGACGCCCTCCCCAAGGCCCCTGGTCCCGAACAGTTCGGGCCAGTCGGAATAGCACGCCTGGTAGAAGTGGTCCGGGGTGGACCAGCCGCCGGCGCGGCAGGGCATCTTGACCAGGACGGCCAGCAGCGCCGAGACCGTGGTGAACAGGATCAGCACCCGTTCCACTGTGAAGAATCCGGGGGTTACAACACCTGGCGCGGTGAAGCGTCCCAGCGGACCGCCGATGCCCTCCGTGAATTTCCGCAGGAAGGGATCGTTGCGGCTGGGCACCACTATGCGCAGCGGGCGGCGCTGGGGGTTGGGCTCCATGCCTATCAGTATCCAGCAGGACGGCGCTCCGGACAGGAGGTCCGCCGCGCGGCTACCCCGGTGTAAGTGTTCCTCCCCGTGCCAAGGCGTAGGTGCCGCCGTCCAGGTACGCGTTCTGAGGCGCGGACGGATCGTACGTGAGCGTGTGTCCGTTGCCGGTGATGTTGGTGACCTGGCCGCCGCTGACCAGGGCGCCTGCCACCGAGGAGGCCGCGGAGTCTGCCTGCAGGCTGATCCGCGAGGTGTCGTCCAAGGTGACCCCTACGTTGGCGAGCGTCCCCGTAACGCTGCTGTTGGCGGTCAGGGAAACGGCCAGGCTGCTGCCCTGCTGTGCACTGAGGTTGCCGGTAAGTTCGGTTTCGGTCATCTCCACCGTGCCGGCCCCGCCGCCGGTGACGCTGACCAGGTTTCCCGAGTCGGCGCTCACGGTGCTGCCCTGGCTGATGCTCACAGTGGCCGGCACCCCTTCGATGAGCACGGCGTCGCCGTCTCCGGCATTCAGGCTGCCGCCGGTGAGCGTCAGGCTGCCGCCCGCCGGTCCCCCGTCGCTGCCCTGGAGAAGGTGCACGCCGTGGGTGCCGCCCGAGAGTTCGGACCGGGTACTGATAAGGGTGTTGGTCCCTTCTACCACTGCCGCTTCGGCAGAGCGGGACGTTCCGGCCACTGCGCAGACCGAAATATCCCCGGCGGAATAAATGGCCGGCGCCGCCTCCCCGACGGCGGTGGATCGGTTAATCGAGATCTGGCCTTCGCTGCCGGCGGCAATAGGGCTGGCGTTCCCCTCGTCCGTTGACAGCGTCAGGTCCGTTCCCGTCACCGATCCGCCGTCCCCTGCACCGACAGCGGGGGCCGAGGCACCGTCGGTGCGCACTGTGGCGCTGCCCAGTTCCACCAGGGAACCGGTGCCGCTGCTGAATACCCCGCCGGCGCCGGCACCGGTGGAGCTGACCGTGGCATTTAACAGGGATAGCCGGCTGCCGCCGGACACCAGCACGGCAGCGTTGAGTCCGGCGGCCGCGGACGCCTCGGGGTTGGACGAGCTGCCGCTCTTGGTGATGTCCGCATCAGCCACGGCCGTGCTCCCGCCGTCGGACCGCGTGAGCGCGGAGGTGTCGGCGTCGGCAGTGGAGAAGTTGCCGCGGTCGGGATTATTGGAGGGCACCGTAGCCGGCAGGGGCGAGCAGTCCGCTGCCGAGCCGGCACCGGCGGAGAAGGTGGGCGTTGAGGAGGGTCCGGTGGTCGGACTGGAAGCCGGCGCCGACTGGCTGTCCTGCTGCGGCGGCGGGGCAGGCGTGCACGCGGCCAGCCCGAGCGCAACGGCCAGGACTGCGGCACGAAGCGCGGCCGGCACCGGGCCCACCGATGCGTGCCGGAAGGCCGGTGCAGAATGCACCGAGCCCCCGGCAGAAGGCGCTGGGCTTTGGGAAAAGGCGGTCATCAGCGGCTCCCGGGCCGAAGTGGCGGAGACTCTTCGCGGGTCCAGTCTAGGGGCGCACCGCTGCCGGGTGGCAGGCTGTGCGGCCAATACGTTTCGAAACCGGTAAGAGATGTGAGTGCCAGCACGTAGACTGTGTTGGTTGTCTGCGCCCGCGGGCGCAGCATTCAACATATTCTTCGAAGGAGAACCGTGTCCGAGAACCCCATCCGGGTGGCAATCGTGGGTGTTGGAAACTGTGCAGCTTCGCTGGTGCAGGGTGTCCAGTACTACCGCAACGCCGACCCCAACGAAACTGTCCCTGGCCTGATGCACGTGAAGTTCGGCGATTACCACGTCAATGACGTGCAGTTTGTTGCCGCTTTCGACGTCGACAGCAAGAAGGTCGGGCTGGACCTGGCCGATGCTATCGGCGCGAGCGAGAACAACACCATCAAGATCGCCGATGTGCCGGAAACCGGCATCACGGTCCAGCGCGGGCCCACCCTTGACGGGTTGGGCAAGTACTACCGGGAAACCATCGTCGAGTCCGACGCCGCGCCGGTGGACATCGTTGCGGCCCTGAAGGACAACGCTGTTGACGTTATGGTCTGCTACCTTCCGGTGGGTTCGGAGCAGGCGGCGAAGTTCTACGCCCAGTGCGCCATCGACGCCGGCGTAGCGTTCGTCAACGCGCTCCCCGTGTTCATTGCCGGCACCAAGGAATGGGCCGACAAGTTCACCGAGGCGGGCGTTCCGATTGTGGGCGACGACATCAAGAGCCAGATCGGCGCCACCATCACCCACCGCGTGATGGCCAAGCTGTTCGAAGACCGCGGCGTGATCCTGGACCGCACGTACCAGCTCAACGTCGGTGGCAACATGGACTTCAAGAACATGCTTGAGCGCGAGCGGTTGGAGTCAAAGAAGATCTCCAAGACGCAGGCCGTCACGTCCAACACGTCTGCGGACCTGAAGGCCGACGACGTGCACATCGGCCCCTCGGACTACGTTGCCTGGCTGGATGACCGCAAGTGGGCATTCGTCCGGCTCGAAGGCCGCAACTTCGGCGATGCGCCCGTGTCCCTGGAGTACAAGCTGGAGGTCTGGGACTCCCCCAACTCCGCCGGCGTCATCATCGATGCGGTACGGGCCGCCAAGATCGCCCTGGACCGGGGCATCGGCGGACCGATCCTTTCCGCTTCCAGCTACTTCATGAAGTCGCCGCCGGAACAGTACAACGACGACATCGCCAAGGCCAAGGTTGAGCAGTTCATCCGCGGCGAGGTTGAGCGCTAGGAAAAGCTCCCGGCCAACGCTGCTGCCGCAAACGCCCCTGGGCTCCGGTTTCCGGGACCCGGGGGCGTTGCTGTGTCCGCCCCGCGGCGGACCCGGCGGTCAGATCAGCCCTGCGGGCGTACCGTCCGCTGCCACGCCCATGCGCAGTGCCGCCGGTTCCTTCGGCAGCCCGGGCATGGTCATCACCGCGCCGGTCAGCGCCACCACAAACCCGGCACCGGTCTTGATCGACAGGTCCCGCACGTGCAGGGTGAACCCGGACGGTGCACCCAGCGCCGCTGGATCGTCGGAGAAGGAATACTGGGTCTTGGCCATGCACACCGGCAGGTGGTCTAGGCCGCGTGCGGAGATTTCCTGCAGCCGGCGGCGGGCGGCCGGAGCGAATTCCACGTCGGCCGCGCCGTAGATTTCCCGGGCCACCGTGCGGATCTTCTCCTCCACCGGCATTGCGTCCGGGTACAGGAACCGGAAGTCCGCGGGCTGCTCCAGCGCCACCCTTACGGTCCGTGCCAGCTCGTCGCCGCCGGTTCCACCGCCGCCGCGGGCCCACACATCCGCCACTGCGGCGCTGACCCCTTCCTCCGCGCACCAGTCCGCCAGCCGGCGCAGCTCAGCCTCCGTGTCGGTGCCGAACCGGTTAATGGCCACCACGGGGTTGATGCCGAATCGGCGGATGTTTTCCAGGTGCCGGCGCAGATTGGCCGTACCCGCCTCCAGCGCCGGAAGGTTCTCCGCTGCGAGGTCGGCCTTCGGCACGCCCCCGTGCATTTTCAGGGCCCGGACGGTGGCCACCACCACCACTGCGTCGGGGGCGACGTCGGCGGCCCGTGACTTGATGTCCAGGTACTTTTCCGCGCCGAGGTCCGCACCGAAGCCGGCCTCGGTCACCACGATGTCCGCCAGCCTTCGGGCGGTGGACGTGGCAATGACCGAGTTGCAGCCATGGGCAATGTTGGCGAACGGACCGCCGTGGACCAGTGCCGGGGTTCCGGCCAGGGTCTGCACCAGGTTGGGTTTCAGCGCCTCGCGCAGCAGCAGCGTCATGGCGCCCTCGACGCCCAAGTCGGCAACGGTCACCGGCCGGCGGTCGTAGGTGTAGCCCACGGTGATCCGGGACAGGCGGTCCGTGAGGTCGGCGAGGTCCCGGGCCAGGCAGAAGACCGCCATCACCTCGGAAGCGACGGTGATGTCGAAACCGTCCTGCCGGGGCACACCCTGCGCGGGCCCGCCCAGTCCAATCACAATCTCCCGCAGCGCACGGTCGTTGAGGTCCAGGACGCGCCGAATCACGATCCGCCGCGGATCCAGGCCCAGCGGATTGCCCTGGAAGATGGAATTGTCCAGCAGCGCGGCGAGGGCATTGTTGGCGGCAGTGATCGCGTGGAAGTCTCCGGTGAAGTGCAGGTTGATGTCCTCCATCGGGACCACCTGGGAATACCCGCCGCCCGTGGCTCCGCCCTTCATGCCCAGCACCGGTCCCATGGAGGGTTCACGCAGGGCGATGCATACGTTCTCTCCGGCGCGGTGCAGGGCGTCGGCCAGCCCCACGGTGACGGTGGACTTACCCTCACCGGCGGAGGTGGGGCTCATTGCGGTGACCAGCACCACCCGTCCGGGCGCGGTACCGGCAGGCAGCAGGGCAGGGTCCACCTTCGCCTTGTACCGCCCGTAGGGTTCCAGCGCCTCTTCCGGGATGCCGGCGGCACGGGCGATCCCGGTGATGGGCTGCAGGATTGCCGTGCGGGATATCTCGAGGTCAGAGGGGACGCTGGTGCCCATGGTGCGTGTTCCTTCCGCTGCGCCGCCAACGGATGACGTTAACGGCCGGTGTCGTTGGGTGGAAGCCAAGCTACCAGCAGGAGGGCCACCGGACCGGGATCGGAGCGGAGGGGACCAGGAGGAACGGAAAAGAGAAGCTACTTGCGCACGGAGCTGCTGGCGAAGTGCTCCGCTGCCTCCCGGTAGCTCTCCGCGGTGAGCATGGCGGTCCGCCGCCAGCCGAATGCCTGGGCGTGGGCGGCGGCTCCTTCTCCGAGCGTACGACGGCGGTCCGCGCCGTCGTACAGTGCTTCCAGTTCAGCGGCCCAGCGGCCCGGAGCATGCCCGTCCACCAGGACACCGCTGCGTCCGTCCCGCACCGCTTTGGGCAGGCCGCCCACATTGGCGGCCAGCACGGGGGTGCCGCAGGCTTGGGCTTCCAGTGCCACCAGTCCGAAGGATTCACTGAAGGACGGTACGGCCACCACATCGGCGGCACGGAACCAGTCAGCCAACTGGTTCGGTTCGGCCGGGGGGCGCAGCGAAACCGTGTCCTGCAGCCCGTAGCGGCGGATCAGAGGCGCCAGGTCCAGCACGGACGAACCGCTGCCCGCGCCCAGGATGCTCACGCGCAGCGGGATGTCCGGCCTGCGCCGCCGCAGCTGGGCAGCGGCCTCCACCAGGACCTGCGGGCCCTTCATCCGCTGGATCCGGCCGGCAAACACCACGTGGAAAACGCCCGGCAAGAAACCCTGCCCGGGCTGCACTCCCGGCCTGCCCCGCGGGGAGAAAACGTTCAGGTCAACACCCGGAGCCACTACGTCCACGGCAGCCGGATCGGCACCGTAAAGGGTTTCCAGTTCGGCGGCTTCGGTGCTGGTATTGGCAATCAGGCGGGTCGCCCCCTGCACTACCTGCTGCTCGCCGTCGATCCGGATCTGCGGTTCAGGGGTTTCCCCGGGCTGGGCCTGGATGTTCTTGACCCGCGCCATGGTGTGCATGGTGTGTACCAGGGGCAGGTCCCACTGGCGGGCCACGGCCAGTCCGGCCGTTCCTGACACCCAGTAATGCGAATGCACCACGTCAAAAGCGCCGTCCAGCAGGAACGGCTGGGCTGCCGCCACCGCGGAGGCGAGGTCCAGGTAAGGCAATCGTTCCTTGGGCATCTTGCACACCGGTCCGGCCTGGACGTGGCGGACCCTGACCCCCGGGGCCAGTTCGACGTCCGCAGTACGCTGCGGGTCCGTTGCCCGGGTAAAAATTTCCACTTCGGTGCCGGAGCGGGCCAGTTCCAAAGCTACGGAACGGACGTACACGTTCATGCCGCCGGCGTCACCGGATCCGGGCTGTTCAAGCGGGGAGGTATGAAGGGAGAGCATGGCCACACGCTTGACCTGGGGCACTTCGCTCCCTTCCTGACCGATATCTTCTCTATCGACTTTATAACGCCGCGGGACCTGCCTTTGTTTCCTGTCGGCCAGAACACGTTGGGCACCCCTCCCCTGCCGGGCCTACGGGGCCGGGCACGGCAGCGCCGCCCGGCCCCTCTGGGGAACCGGGCGGCGCTGCCGCCGTATACCGTCGCATGGCGTGGATGAAGTCACTTCACGGAATGGAAGTAGTGCAGCAGCAGGTAACCCTGCTCTCCGGACAGTGCGTAATCCAGGCGCGAAGAGCGGACGGCACTTGAGCGGAGGTAGGAGCTGCGCAGGCGTTGGAACATGGAGGACACCTCCTTCAATGCGCGTTGCAGGGCAGGAGCCGGCAGTCCGGGCGGACGCGGCGGGGGCAGGGGTGCTGCGGCACGCTCGAAGCCGGCATCCGGCCGCATTGAATCGGGCAGAGTCAAAGAGGGCAGGGGATATTCAGGCACGGAAGTCTCCAAAGGCATAAACCCGTAAAAGGGCATGACGGAATAAGGCAGGGAAGATGAATGAAAAGTCCACCGATAAACAGCATTGAAATTACCCCGAGGCGATTTGCGGATATTAATCCGACCATGGCGGAATGCTGTTTATGCGGGGTGGTTACCGATCCGCGTGAAATCCCTTGCCGGCATTGCCCTGGACCTGCAAAGGCGGCAGGTGCACAGGGAGCGGGAGGGGCTGCCGGACGCTGCGGCGATTAGCCGGACTGGACCGGTGCGCGGGGCGGGGGCCCGGGCTGGATAGCCGGGGCAGGTGCCGGGACTAGGCGGAAACGGCCGTCCGGGACAGGAATACACCCGGTGCCCGGAACCATGGCCGGAGATTGCCGCCGTCAATGCCGGCACCTACCCAATGGGTATTCATCATGGTATTCATCAATCTCCACCTCCTGTTCGCGGGGCACTCTTCTGGGGTCTATCTTCTGGGGTCTACTGCGCCTGACGGGTGTTTTGCTGTCTGGCTGGCGGGCCGTAAAGTTGCCCGCACAAGAAAAGATACAACAGAAAACCCGGCCCTGCCAAGTACTTTCCGTAAATTCCCGCAATTAATTCTGCGGGCGGATGCTGGCAGGGCCGGGAGGTCTGCTCGTCAGAGGTTCCAGCCGACCACGGCGGGGGTGCGCTTGTCCCAGCCGAGGGTGCAGACAGCTGCCGTGCTGAGGGCAAAGTGCCGGCCGAATTCCGGGGGCAGTCCCAGCCAGCGGGCCGCCAGGATGCGCAGGAAGTGCCCGTGCGCCACCAGGAGCACCTTCTCCACCGGTGCTGCCTCAGGATCGAGGTCCATCTCTGTGCCGGAACCGGCCTGCACGGAAGAGATGATCCGGTCTGCCCGGGCGGCCACCTGGGCCAGGGTTTCCCCGTTGGGAACCCCGTCCTTCCAGATCAGGTATCCCGGGTTCTCATCCCGGACCTGCCGGCTGTTGCGCCCCTCGTTGTCGCCGTAGTCCCACTCATGTGCATGCGGGACCACTTCGGCGTCGGGGTAGCCCACCAGTTCTGCGGTCCGTCGCGCACGGGCCAACGGCGAGGTGAGCACCCGGTCGAAGGTCACCGCACCTATCTTGTCGCGGGCAGCCCGGGCCTGGGCTTCTCCGTCGGCGGTCAGCGGGATGTCCGTCAGGCCCGTGTAGTTTCCCTCGCGGCTCCATTCGGTCTCGCCGTGCCGCAGCAGCCAGAGCCGGGGCAGCCGGGTCCCGGCCGGGGTCAGGTCCGGTACTGCCGGTCCAAAATTATCCCCGTTGCTCATCTATTTGTCCTTCGCGTTTGTACCTGATTCATCCTGCGCCCGCAGGGTTTCCTTTTCCGTTGTATCAGGTGCCGCGTCCGCGGACTCAATCGCACTTTCGGGCTGTGCTGCCCACCACTCCCGGAGCAGGGCGGCGGCCTCCGCTTCACTCCGGGGACCGTTTTCCATGCGTTCTTCCAGCAGGAACCGGTAGGCGCGCCCCACCACCGGCCCCGGCCGCACGTTGAGCAGGGCCATGATGGCTTCGCCGTCCAGGTCCGGACGGATGGACGCGAGCTCTTCCTGCTCGGCGAGGGCGGCAATGCGCTGTTCCAAGTCGTCGTAGGCGAAGGCCAGGCGCTCTGCCTTCCGCCGGTTCCGGGTGGTGACGTCGGAGCGGGTGAGCCGGTGCAGCCGCTGCAGCAGCGGGCCGGCGTCGGTGACGTAGCGGCGGACGGCGGAATCGGTCCAACCGGCATCGCCGTAGCCGTAGAAGCGCATGTGCAGTTCCACCAGGCGGGACACAGCCTTCACAGTGTCATTGTCGAACCGAAGCTCCTTCATCCGCTTGGCAGTGAGCTTGGCGCCCACGGCATCGTGATGCAGGAAACTTACCGCGCCGGAGGGATCGAACCGGCGGGTGGAGGGCTTGCCGACGTCGTGCATCAGCGCCGCGAAGCGCAACACGAAATCGGGACCCGGCACCGGACCCTCGCTGTCGGTTTCAAGTTCGCAGGCCTGGCGGAGGACGGTCAGGGAGTGCTGGTAGACGTCCTTGTGCCGGTGGTGTTCGTCAATTTCGAGTTTCAGTGCGGCAACCTCGGGCAGCACGTGCTCGGCCAGCCCGCTTTCCACCAGCAGGTCCACCCCGGTCCAGGGCGCCTTCCCGTTGATCAGCTTCGTCAGTTCATCCCGCACCCGTTCCGCGGAGATGATCCCGATCCGGCCCGCCATGTCCCGCATCGCCTCGAACACTTCCGGGGCCACGTCCACCTGCAGCTGCGAGGCGAAACGGGCGGCGCGCATCATCCGCAGCGGATCGTCGGAGAACGACGTCGACGGCGCCCCGGGGGTGCGCACAATGCCGGCGTGCAGGTCCCGGGCACCGCCGAAGGGATCCACCAGTTCCATGGAGGGCAGCCGCAGCGCCATGGCGTTCATGGTGAAGTCCCGGCGGAACAGGTCATCCTCGAGCTTGTCGCCGAAGGCAACCTCAGGTTTGCGGGAGGACGGGTCATACGCGTCGGCACGGTAGGTGGTGACCTCCACCTGGAAACCGTCCTTGCGCATGCCGATGGTGCCGAATTCGCGGCCGATCTCCCAGAAAGTATCCGCCCAGCCCTTGATCACCTTGATGATCTCGTCCGGACGGGCGTTGGTGGTGAAGTCCAGGTCCGGGGACACCCGGCCCAGGAACAGGTCACGCACGGGACCGCCGACCAGGGAAAGCTCAAACCCGGCGTCCTCAAAACGTGCACCGAGCGCCGGGATCACGTCGGGCAGCGGGGACTTCAAGGCAGAACTATCAAAAAGGTGCACCATAGTCCTTTAAGCCTGCCAGATAAAACGGTGAAGACCGACAATGGGGCGCTGCGGCAGGGCGGACACGCCGAGGGTTCCCGCTTACGCTCCGGCGGCCCGCAGAACAGTCATCATCCCCCGGGAAAGATCGTTACAGTGGGAGTATGGCCCATCCCGTACCGAGCGCCCCGAAACGGACCCCGTTGACAGCGTCAATGGGCGTCGCCGGTGCGCATACGGTACATGCCCCCCTTCCCACCGTCGAAGAGGTTTCGGCCGGCGGAATTGTGGTGGATACCTCAGCGGAGCAACTGCCGGTGGCCATCATTGCCCGGCTCAACCGCGGCGGACGCCTGGAGTGGTGCCTGCCCAAGGGCCACCCCGAGAACGACGAGGACAGCCCGACGGCGGCCATCCGGGAGATTGCCGAGGAAACCGGCATTGACGGCCGGATCCTGACCGCGCTGGGCAGTATCGACTACTGGTTTACGGTCAGCGGACACCGCGTCCACAAGACGGTGCACCACTTCCTGCTGCAGGCCTGCGGGGGAAACCTGACCATTGAAAATGATCCGGACCATGAGGCCGTGGACGTGGCCTGGGTTCCGCTGGCCGAACTGGGCCGCAGGCTGTCCTTCCCCAATGAGCGGCGGATCGCCGACCTCGCCCGCGAGATCCTTCCCCGCTACCTCTGACCTGTGCGGACGGCGGTGCTGCGCGGCTCCGGTTGAGTCATTCGGGACCGGAAGTGAGAACATAGGGTCACGATGGCCGAAAAGACTATAGCCCCCAGTACCGCGCGCTCCAGCGCCGTGATGGCAGCGGGCACGCTGGTTTCCCGCATCCTTGGACTCATCCGGACCGCGCTGCTGGCAATCGCCATCGGCAACACCGGACTGGTCTCCGACATCTTCATTTCGGCGAACGTGCTGCCGAACTTCATCTACCTGCTGGTGGCCGGCGGTATCTTCAACGCCGTCCTGGTCCCGCAGATCATCAAGGCCAGCAAGCAGCCGGACCGCGGCTCGGAGTATGTATCCCGGATCCTTACCCTCAGCCTGCTGGTGCTGGCCGGCCTTGCCGCACTCGCCACCCTCGCCGCGCCGCTGATCCTGCCACTGGTCACCTCCATGAACGCGGAGCAGCTGCCGCTGGCCGTCACGTTCGCCTATTGGCTTTTCCCGCAGATTTTCTTCTACGGCGCCTATGCCGTGATCGGGCAGACCCTCAATGCCAACGGGAAATTCGGCGCCTACATGTGGGCCCCCGTAGTGAACAACATTGTGGCTATTGCCGGCCTGCTGCTGTTCATCACGGTGGTCGGCCGGGAAGGAACCACTGAGTTCTCCCCGGATACGTGGACCAGCCAGGCCACCATGATCCTGGCCGGCAGCACCACGTTGGGCGTCGCCCTCCAGGCCGCCGTCCTCGTTTTCCCGCTGCGGCGCCTGGGCCTTGGCCTTCGTCCCTCCTTCGGGCTGCGCGGCGTCGGACTCCGGCAGACCGGCAGGGTGGCCAAGTGGACCATCCTGACCATGCTGATCGGCAACGGGACGTACCTGGCCTACACAAAGGTGGCAACCATAGCCACCGACGCGCGGCCGGAATTCCGGGCCATGGGACAGGAAATAGCGGGCTACGCGAACCTCGAAACGGCGGCGATGCTGTACATCATCCCGCATTCGGTCATCACCCTTTCGCTGGCCACCGTCCTGTTCAACAGCATGTCCCGCGCGTTCACCGAGAAGGACTACGACGCCGTGCGGGCCACCCTGTCACAGGGGCTGCGGGCCATCGGAGTGGCCACGGTGTTCTGCTCCGCCGTGCTGATTGTCCTCGCCGGACCCATCAGTGTCTGGTTCAGCGGCGGTTCGAATGTATCCGCCGCCCTGCAGGCCCAAGTCCTGGTGCTGCTTGCCGCGTCCGCGCCGTTCCTTAGCGCCACGTTCCTGATGAACCGCGCCTTCTACGCCAACGAAGACGCCAAAACCCCGCTGGTAATGCAGATCATCCTCTCTGCTTTCGGGTTGATGCTGGCGTTGGCGGCCGCCGCGCTGCCGGCGGACCAGATCATCTTCGGCCTGGCTATCGCCTATTCGCTGGGCAATGTCGCCGCCGTCATCGTCAGCCACATCTACCTCAAGCGGAGCCTGGGGAACTACGGCGCCGGACAAGTGGTGGACGTGCATATCCGCTTGGTGCTGGCTGCCATGGGTGCCGCCGGCGTCGGTTCGGTCGCCCTCGGCCTGCTGGGCGGTTATGCGGTGGACGGCTTCGCCTGGCAGTCGCTGCCCTCGGCCACCGCGGTCCTGGTGGTCTGCGGCCTGCTGATGGCCGGGACCTACTTCCTGCTGCTGCGGGTACTGAAAGTTGCCGAGCTCGATGCGTTCCTGAAACCCGTCCTTGCCAAACTCCGCAGGACTCCCTAAAGTCCCGACTCCGGCTTTGCGCACCGGCGCAGGTAGCATGGAAACAAAGCAGGCAGTTCAGGGCAGCGGTGGGCTGCCGCGTACCTTGTCCGTGAATGAACATCCGAATACGCAACTGTCAGCCCGGCTGACGCAGTCTTATTGCCGTTTTCATTGGAGGAACACGTGCCACAGTCGGTAGACGTCGGGTCAGTACTGGGCGGCCGCTACAAGGTGACCGCCCAGGTGCTCGCCTCAGCGGAACAGGATCTGGTGCTGGACGGTGTGGACCAGGTGCTGAACCGTTCGGTCAGCATCCTCGTAGCTGCGCCCGTGAACGCAAGCCAGGTTTCGGCCAGCGCCCGTGAAATCGCCACCGGTGAACGCCACGGCAGTGTGCAGGTCCTCGACCTGGGCATCAGTGACGGCCGCACCTACCTCGTGACCAACACCGCCAATGCCGTGGACCTGCTGGACCTGGTGATCGAGCGTGACGCTCCGTACGTTGAGCCGTTCTTCACCGACACGCTGGGATCGGAAATCTTCGGTATGCCCCGTTCCCGGGAGCCGGAGAAGGTGGAAGAGGACCGGTACGTAGAAGAAGAGGACCGCGCTCCCCGCCGTCCCCTGCTCTCCGGGGCGCACAAGCCCAAGCTGCCCAAGTTCGGGCGCTCCGGCGCGGTTGCCGGCACCGTTGCCGGTGCCGAGTCCGCCGCAGCGGCCCGGGACCTGGAATTCGGGTCGGCATCCGATGCCCCTGCGGAAGCGGCCACCGGCGGCGCCAATGTTCCCCCGCCGCCCGCCGCCCGCCCGCGCGGCGGGGCCGCGCGCAGCCCGAAGGTCACCAAATGGGCAGAGGAAGAGCCGCAGGCTGTCCCCGTCCCCGAGCGTCCGGCAAGGCCCGCGTCCAACTTTCCCAAGTCAATGCTGGCCTCCGGCCACTACGACGACGATCCGTACCATGCCGCCGGCTATGACGACGGCGGTGACGACACGGACGAGGACTACGACACTGACGAAAAACCGAACCGGAAGCCCGGACGCGTCCTGATCGGTGCAGTGCTCAGCCTGGTGCTGGTGCTCGCCGTCGTGCTCGCCGTGAGCCAGCTGGGCAAGATGGGCGACCTCTTCGGGTCCGACACCGAAGCCGGGCCAGCCCCCGAGGTGACCACCGAAGCCCCTGCTGCTCCCCAGGCCAGTGCCGCACCCGCTGCCCCGGCACCGGAAGTCTCCGGCATCACCCGGTTTGTACCGGGCAACCCGCAGCTGGATTCTGCCAACGACGCCGCCCTGCCGCAGATCATTGACGGCAACCCCTCGTCCTACTGGTCCAGCTATGTGTACGCCAGCGACACCTTCGGCGGACTGGCCCCGAGCCTGGCACTGGTAGTGGATCTGGGCGCCGAATCGGCTGTCAGCGAGGTCAAGATCACCCAGCTCAACGGCACCGGCGGCTCCTTCTCGGTGATGCTAAGTGACACCCCGGACCTGGACGGTGCGGTGCCGGTGGCCCAGAGCGGCTTCACCGGGCCCACCACCAGCATCCCCGTCCCCCAGACGGACGGCGCGCCGGCCACCGCCCGCTACGTCATCGTCAACTTCACGCAGCTGCCCCGGCTCAGCGGGGTCCAGGCTGCATATCCCTGGGGCCTGAGGATCGCCGAAATCGGCGTGTCCTAACCCGTTTCCGCCGTGCCGGTTCCGAACCGGGCGCCCGGGCCGCCGCATCGCGGAGCGGGCGTGTCCCCGGCACGGCCGTCGGAATAAGCTGGACCCGGCATTGGTTGTGCCGGGTGATCCACTCGGACCGGACTCCTGCTCCGTTCCGCAAATCAAGTTCTACAAGGAAGAGGTTCACCGCCCCGTGAGCACCGAAAACCCCGTTGCCACCGACGGCGCCGCTGCCGGCGACGTCCGGGATGTCATCATCGTCGGCTCCGGCCCCTCCGGCTACACCGCCGCCATCTACACGGCGCGCGCCAATCTGTCGCCGTTGGTCATCGCCGGCTCGGTTACTGCCGGCGGTGAACTCATGAACACCACCGAAGTGGAGAACTTCCCGGGCTTCCCCGAGGGCATCATGGGCCCGGACCTGATGGCGAACTTCGAGAAGCAGGCCGACCGCTTCGGCGCGGAGATCCTGTTCGAAGACGTGACCGAGGTGGAGCTTTCCGGCGACATCAAGCGCGTGACAATCGGCACCGGTGAAACCTTCCTTGCCCGCGCCGTCATCATCTCCACCGGCTCCGCCTACCGCGAGCTCGGCCTGGAAGATGAAAAGCGCCTCTCCGGCCGCGGTGTCAGCTGGTGCGCCACCTGCGACGGTTTCTTCTTCAAGGGACAGGACATCGCCGTGATCGGCGGCGGCGACTCTGCCCTGGAAGAAGCGCTGTTCCTCACCAAGTTCGCTGCCTCCGTGACCCTGGTCCACCGCCGCGACTCGCTGCGTGCCTCCAAGATCATGCAGGAACGGGCCCTGAACCACGAGAAGATCCGCTTCGCCTGGGACTCCGAGGTCGCGGCCATCCACGGCGCTGACAAGGTCACCGGCCTGACCCTGCGCAACACCAAGGACGGGTCCGAATCGGAGCTGCCGGTCACCGGTGTCTTCGTCGCCATCGGCAATGACCCCCGCACGGACCTGGTCCGCGGGCAGCTGGAACTCACCGAAGAGGGCACCATCGCCGTCCTGGGACGCACTTCCAAGACCTCCCTGCCGGGTGTCTTCGCCGCCGGCGACGTCATCGATCCCACCTACCGCCAGGCCATCACCGCCTCGGGTTCCGGTTGTGTGGCCGCCGTCGACGTCGAACACTTCCTTGCCGATCTCGGGCCCTCGGTTCCCACCGCGGCCGAGGTTCCCACCCCGCCGTCGGAGGCCGTCTCCGAACACGCCGCCCTCTAGATTCGATCCCCCAAGGAGATACAAAAATGAGCAGTGCAAAAGCAGTAACCGATGCTTCCTTCGGCACCGATGTCCTGACGTCCGAGAAGCCCGTCATCGTGGACTTCTGGGCCGAGTGGTGCGGTCCGTGCCGGATGCTTTCCCCGATCCTGGACGACATCGCGGCGCAGTACAGCGACAAGGTGGACGTTGTGAAGGTGAACGTGGACGAGAACCCGGCCATTGCCGCACAGTACGGCATCACCTCCATTCCCGCCGTCTACGTATTCCAGGGCGGTGAGGTTGCCGCGACGTCGATCGGCGCCAAGCCGAAGCAGGTCCTGGAACAGGAATTTGCGGCCTTCCTGAAGTAAATATCCATGACTGTGCACGGCGAGAGCCTGCGGAGGCTGGATGCCGGCCGGCGCGTGGTAACGCTTCGTGAAGCGTTGCTGCGGGCCGGCGTCAGCCTGTCCTATCTGGCACCGGACTCCGTAAACGACCCTTCCATCTTCGACGACCACGTTGACGCTGCCGTGCGCGCGTTTCAGCAGAGCCGCGGCCTGATCGTCGACGGCGTAGCCGGCCCCGACACCCAGCGGGCCCTGCAGGAGGCACAGTTCCGGTTCGGGGACCGCACCCTGAGCTATGTTGAGGACGCGCAGCTGCGCGGCGACGACGTCGCCGAACTGCAGCGCCACCTCTCCCACCTCGGGTTCTACTACGGACATATTGACGGCAGTTTCGGTGTACGCACCCGCTACGCTGTGGCCGAACTGCAGCAGAACCTCGGGTTGCCCGGCAGCGGCGTCTGCGACGGGGACACCATGACCGCCATGTCGCGGGTGAACCGTGCCATTTCCCCGAGCCAGGCGTTTGCGCTGCGGGATTACGAGCGTTTGGACCGCTCCACTGCCGCGCTGCGCGGACGCCTGATTTCCGTTAACATAGGCCGTTCCCGGAAAGTGTCACCGCACGTGAAGGAACGCCTCACAGGTGATCCGCTGACTGAAGTGCTCATCACCACCGACATTGCCGGCCGGGTGGAACGGATCCTGCGCGAGTTCGGTGCCCGGCTGGTTCCCCAGGCCGCCGATGCCGGTGCCGGATCGCGGTCCACCAGTCCGAGCCTGAACCTGGACATTCACTGCGACTGGCTGGACCAGCAGGCTGCGTCCGGCATTGCCGCCTACTACTGGGGCCTGCCCGGTACCGGCGAAGCCCGCTCCCCCATCGGGCATCGGGCTGCCGTGCTGCTGATGAAGGAACTCGGTGCCCGCACGGATATGGACAATCTGGGAGTCCATGCCCGGACCTGGGACACGCTTAAGCTGCCGGGAGTACCGTCCGTCGGGTTGGATCTGGGCTACCTGAGTAACGCACACGACGCCGAGCGGCTCGCGGATCCGGTCTTCCGGCAGACCGTGGCGGACTCCATCGTGATCGGCATCCAGCGGCTGTACTTGATGGAAGAAGAGGATCAGCCCACGGGCACCCTCGCTCTGGACGACGTACTGAGGTTCAACCCGATGGAAGAGCCAGCCCGGCGCGTGTCCGGTCTATAGGCGCCCTGTCTTCCGCCTCCGGGTTTCCCCGGGAAACGCCCCTGCCGTGTTGCGGTTAGGGGCGTTTTTGCGCCGTGCTCCTGCCTTCCCAACACCGTTGAGTTGAGTACGCGGAATCATCCGGCGCTGGCTGCGGAACCGCCGGGCCAGGGGCTGGATTCCAGCTCCGCCAGGACAAAGCCCTGCCGGTTTCCTTCTGCACCCTCCGGACTGCGGTCCAGGCTGGCCACTTCCTGGAAGCCGACGCGCTGGAGCGCCGCGAGGACCTCCGGAACAGCGTGAAGGCATGCGGTCATCTCAACACTGTGTCCGTACGCATTGGTAATCCTCCGCCGTCCCGAACCTGCCTGGAATCCCAGGAGCAGCACGCCGCCGGGCCGCAGGACACGCCGGAATTCACCGAAGATACCTGCCAGCTCCTCCGGGGGTGCGTGGATTATCGAGTACCACGCCAGCAACCCGTGAAAGGACCGCGGCGCATAAGGCAGCGCTGCGAGATCCGCGGCCAGGATTCGGCGGTTCGGGTGCACGTTCCGTGCAATGGCCGCCATCCCCTCCGATAAGTCGCATCCCTGGATCACCAACGGCTGCTCATTCCCCTGTGCCAGTGTGTCCAGGTAGGTGATCATCCGGCCCGTCCCGCAGCCCGCGTCCAAGACCTCCGCGCCCGCGGGCAGTAACGCCGTGAATTTCCGGATCAGCGCCAGGTCCGTATCCCGCTCGGGACCGCCCGCCCCTCCCGGAACCTGGACCACTTGGGCGTATGTGCCCGCAACGACGTCGTAGGCCGCCTTGATAATGTCCTTATCCCGCATCGGCCCAACCTACCCCGATTCCGCCGTCGCCTATAGTTCTGGGTAAGCCGCCGGCGTGCCGGACCGGATGGGGTCTATGTTGGGGGGAACTACATGCCGGACCAGCTCTACGAAAATCCGCGCCTGGCCGCGATCTACGACGCCTTGGATCCAGACCGCAGCGACCTGATCCCCTACCTCTTCATGGTGCGCGAATTCGACGCACGGACGGTCGTGGACTTAGGCTGCGGGACCGGTGTGCTGGCGCTGGAGCTGGCCGGACTCGGGCTGGCTGTGACCGCCGTGGACCCGGCGGGCGGGTCCTTGACGGTGGCCCGCGGTAAACCCGGCGCCGAAAGGATTCGCTGGATTCACGGTGACGCCTCTGCGCTTCCGGCGGCATTCGCCGACATGGTGCTGATGACCGGGAATGCCGTCCAGGCGGTTACTGACGAACTGCACTGGGGAACGTTGCTTGATCACGTGCACCAGGCCCTGGTGCCCGGCGGCCGATTTGTCTTCGAAACCAGGGACCCCGACCATCGTGCCTGGGAAACATGGACCGAGGACTCAACCCGGCGGATCACTGCCATTGACGGGGTTGGAGAAATTGAGAGCTGGGTCGAGTTGACGGATGTCTCCCCGCCTCTGGTCAGCTTTCACTGGACCTACGTCTTCGGCAGTGACGGGCAGCGCCTGACCTCCGATTCCACGCTCCGGTTCCGGAGTGCCGACGAGGTTCGGCTCAGTCTGCAGGCCCACGGTTTCGAGGTGGAGGGCATTCGGGATGCACCGGACAGGCCCGGCAAGGAACTCGTTTTTGTAGCCCGGAAACCCATGGGGTCCAAGTGCTAGGGGCGACGGCGAAGGCCACTCTTTCTCCTAATGAACGTGCCGTTGCCGCTATGACCCGCGCTGAGCCGTTCCTCGTTGATGTACTGCCGGCCCTCGAGGCCGTGCCGGGCATGCAGCCCAGCACGATACTGGTTGCCGGTCCCTTACTGCCATGGGTCCGGTATACCGGGATTCAGCGACTGGCCATTATCGGGGCGGCGCTCTTTGAAGGACTCGCCGCGACACCCGAAGAGGCCGACACCCGGCTGCGGTCCGGCGCTATCCGGCTTGGGTCTTGCCATGAGCACGGCTCCGTAGGGTCCCTCACCGGCGTTTGCACGGCCTCCATGCCGGTCCTTGTGGTGCGCGACGCGGCTTCCGGTACCACCACCACGTGCCGGATGAATGAGGGCCCTGGTGCTCATGCCCTGACCTTCGGTTCCACCGGGGACGCGGTGTATGCCAACCTGGCCTGGATCAGGGACAAAGTAGCCCCGGCCCTCGGTGCAGCGGTCCGTGATAGTCCCATTCCGTTGCTTCCCATCATGGCCCGTGCCCTGGCCGACGGTGATGATCTGCACGGGCGGCAGCAGTCCGCCGGACGTATCTTCCACCACGCGGTGCGCGACCGTGTGGTTGCCGGCGGCCGGCAACCGGAGGAACTGCTGTCCTATCTGGAAACCGCAGCGTTCCACTTCCTGCATATCGCCATGGCCGCCGCTAAAGCCATCTCTACAGCAGCCGAGGGGGTGCCAGGCAGCACTGTAGTCACCGCCATGGCGATGAACGAGAGGGAGTTCGGCGTGAGAGTATCGGGGGCACCCGGCGTCTGGTTCCGTGCGGCATTGCCTCCCCTCGCGCCGTTCCGCGGCGTACTGCAAGCTCCGTGGACTCCCGAGGACCTCGGTTACGGCGGCGGAGACAGCCTGCTCATGGAAACACTGGGGATGGGTGGCGCGGCCGCTGCCGCAGCCCCCTCGCTGACGCGGGTATCGGTAGGCAGCGTCGAAGCCATGAAGCGCTTGACTGCCTCTCTGTATTCGGTGACGGTGACTGAGCATCCGATCCTTCGGATCCCTTCCCTTGGCAGGGGCATTCCGTGGGGGCTGGACAGCGCCGCCGTCACCGCACACGGGCTGGTTCCCCCGGTGCATTTGGGCGCCACGCTGCGTACCGGCGGGCTGGCCGGGGCCATGCTGTTCACGCCGCCCCTCCAGCCCTTCATAGACGCGACGAAGTCTTTACACGATTCCGCTGGAGCGCGCAACGGTACGGGGGTGGACCTGGTTGAATAGGGCCAACGCTCGTTTGTTCACACTCGCGGCGGTGCTCCTGTTGTTTGTGTAGGCATTGTTTGCGGGAGTGAACTAGATCGACGATGGGGACACTCCACCGGACTCGGCGTTTCCTGATGTTCCGCCGGGCACCGCTGTGGAGGGCATAGAGCTGGAGTGTGGATCCGGCGGGTGCTGGCGGGAAATGGTTATCCCGGTAGATTCGGCGGCAGCGGCCACTGAAATAATCAATGCCATGGACCTGGCTGAGGAGCGCTGCGGTGCCAGGAACATCCTGACATTCAGCAGGATCTGCACTGGAGCAACCACTACAGCGATGAAGTCCGCGTCTACCTCGGATACGGCTATTAGGTAGTTGCTCCTGATACATGTTCATGCCGTGCTGGCTCCCCCAGCATGCCATCCGCGTTGAGGGTTGGCGCCACTGCGGTGTTGCATGGGTGCCGCCACTACGCCACCAGGCAGTCACTGCCACACGCAGACAGAAGCCGGCGTGCCAGTCGGTGCGAAATCGTTGGTCCCTCACCTGTATCACTGGAACCGTTTCACGTGAAACACGCGAGGCTGTTGACGGTGTACCCGAGCTCGCGGGATGCTTCGGATCAGCCCCGACACCGCTCAGATAGCCGTTTCACGTGAAACGTCACGTCTCGAAAGCTACAGCTGTAGCCGGCGCTGTAGTGGGCTGGAAACTCACCAGAACTGACAATGCCAGGTGAACCAACAGCGAGAACCGTAGGATAAACGTCTTGGGCATCGCGGCCACGCCCGCCGGCAGGGTATCTAGTCTGTCGGATTCAGGCATGGCTGAGGCTGCTGCCTCGCGGCCAGGGCGTGGGGGCGCAATATCTCTGGCCCATACATCACCGGCCGGCGTTATGAATCGCGTCCGTCCATGCTGGCAGCGGCAGAGCTCCCGATGGGCATACCGCCCGGGATGAGTGCGGGCCCTGTGCACTTGATCGGGCCACCAACGGTGAGATATCCGTCCCGGCGCTGAGGGCGGCATCTGAAAG
This sequence comes from Arthrobacter sp. zg-Y750, assembly GCF_020907365.1. NCBI lineage: Bacteria > Bacillati > Actinomycetota > Actinomycetes > Micrococcales > Micrococcaceae > Arthrobacter > Arthrobacter sp. zg-Y750. The sequence continues at coordinate 186,154 of NZ_JAJJOC010000007.1, forward strand.
TTTTGGACCCGCAATGTCGGCATTCGTTGGGAGGCAGTGCTGCGTCGAGTAATCAGCATCTGGAGAAGAACTACGCCCAGGCAGCCCGGGGTATCCACTGTAACCGCGACCAGTCTCGGGGGCAGCCTGGGAATCAATCGGGTGAATTGGTAGTCCGAGCACGCTGGCCCGGCGGTACGTTTCACGTGAAACATAAGCACAGCCCAGCATCGACTCCCATCGCGATAGCCCACGTCGGCATGGCTCAGGAGACAAGCCGATACGCTTCAACCAGGGCTGCACCCGTGCCCCCTCCGTGGAGTACAGCCAGCCTAGACTCACCAGAACAATAGGCAGGCCTCACATTGCTCAAGCAACAACCAGGGAGAACCAGCCCGCACACCGGTGCTCTCACCCTGCCACGTTGAATCGTGCACGAATACGGCCGCCCGCTCCGGCACCGATTCACGCTTGACCCCCCACGGATGTTGAGCAGCCTCGATAGGAGCAGTACCTCGACACCCTAGAGGAGCAGCATCGAACTCAGCCCGCAGCTGGGGCAGAACCTTTCATGTTTCACGTGAAACCGGCCCTTTACGCGCTGCCGAAAGTATAGTCACTGTTGCGTGGCGCCGCCGTAATCGAGCGGCTCGGCTACTGCCTTCGTTCTGTGGGGACGGACTGGATAAGCGGGAAGGCCCGAGCGGTTTGAACATGGTGCGACGTTGGCCGGTGGAGCCGCACCCGACGGTCTCCATAAATCTATAAGCGAAACAACCAATCATGTGCGCGTCTGGCCGCTCTGTGCGCCCGACGGAACAGTGGGAGCGTCTGGCGCGCTATGCGCGATCGGCATACTAAGCGGGGAGGACAGGGCCTTCACCCGGCGAGCCATCGAAGCCGGGATTCACCAGGAGGACGTCACGAGTGCAGTTCTGCTATCTACACACCGACCGGCTCGACGCAGCCTTGCCCCGGCCTGGGCCGGCCCGGCCCGGCCCAAGAAGATGTTTCACGTGAAACGGACCAAAATCCTTGAGGAGGCGCCGCCAACGTTCTGAGTTGCCGCGGGCGGCCTGCCCGGGTGACGGTCAGGGAGGTGCCGACGGTAGGCCCCGAGCGGGCCTGGGGGTCCAAACCTTCCGCCAAATCCGAGAATTTACTGAAGCGCAGCGCGCATGTTGGCGACATGCCGGCTGCACCGCTGAACCGCATTCTCGCTGGCAGGGAACAGCTACTCCCCACCGTAGCCGCTCCTATGCAACCCTTGGCGTGACGGGACTGAAGGAAGCCGCATGGCACCATCGCCGCCAGGCCGACGTATGCCGCAACGACCCTTCACCGGGCCCGCCCAGGTTTCACGTGAAACACATTCTCAGCGCACCGCGCCGCGGCTCACAATCGGCACGGTAAACGAAAGTACCAAGGCCCTGGGCAATCCCGGCGTGGGACAGGATAGGGGCCGATGTTCCACGTGGAACATCGGCCCCTATTCGAGCGAGCCAGTCGTTCGACTGCTAGCGGCAGTTCCTAACGTCAGTCAACCGTCGGGGTAAGTACACCCATGATGCGGTTCAGGTCGTCAACGCTGGCAAACTCGATGCTGACTTTTCCCTTCCGGGCACCTAGGGTGATCTTCACGTTGGTGTCGAGACGGTCCGAAAGCGAGGTAGCCAGGTAATCCAGGCGCTCGTGGCGTGCTCCAAGCTTCGGCTTCGCTGACTTTGCCGGCTTGCGGATCCCGTCAGCCAACGAGACGATCTCCTCGGTGGCCCGCACGGAGAGTCCCTCAGCAACAATTTTCTGTGCCAGCTTCTCCATTTCCGCCGGGTCTCCCAACCCAAGGAGTGCGCGTGCATGGCCAGCTGATAGGATGCCCGCGGCCAATCGGCGCTGCACGAGCGGGGGCAGCTTCATCAACCGAAGTGTGTTGGTTACCTGTGGACGCGACCTGCCAATTCGGTCAGCCAGCTCCTCGTGCGAGCATTCGAAATCGTCCAGGAGCTGCTGGTAGGCCGCTGCCTCTTCCAACGGATTCAGCTGGCTTCGGTGGAGGTTCTCCAGGAGGGCGTCACGGAGCAGGTCCACGTCCTGCGTGGAACGGATAATGGCTGGCACTGCGTCCAGGCCGGCCGCACGGGATGCACGCCAGCGGCGCTCACCCATAACCAACTCGTACGGGTGCTCTGCATCATCCTCGGGTGACGGACGGACGACGATCGGCTGTAGTACACCGATTTCCCTGATGGAGTGAACAAGTTCGGCCATGTCGTCTTCATCGAAGACGGAACGGGGCTGTTTGCGGTTGGGATGAATGGAATCGATGGCAAGCTCGGCAAAGGTCGCACCAGGCACCTGCACCAATTCGGTACTGGACTGCGGGTCTGAGCCCAATGTTTCACGGGAAACATCCGAACCTACCGCCGTTTCATCCGCGCTGACGGCAGATTCCTGCGAGCTGGCGGCGCCAGACGCGGCGTCGGACTCTGTGCGGTCTTGGACGGCCTCCATGGGGCCTTCCGGCGCCTCGCCGGCCTCGCTGCGTGACTGCCGCGCAGCGGCACCCCGGGAGGCCTTTACTGCGCGCTTAGCTGCAGCCGTGCCACTCGCGTCCGTCGCCTTCGGCCGGCCGGAAGGAACAAGGGCAACCTCCTCCGCCGCCCCCTCCGCGTCGGCCGCACGGGCTGCCGTACGCGGTGCCGAACTGCGCGTGGTGGACTTTTTGGCCGGCCCACGCAGTGCTTCTTTGTTTATGCCCGCTCCACGCCGCGGCCCGGCGGCGGAAGACGTACGGGGCTCGTCGGCTGCGGCGAAAAACAGGTCAACAGGACGTCCGGCAGCAACGGGTCCCTGGGTGGAGGTTGCAATTTCTTCCGGCTCCGCACTGCTAGGAATCAAAGCTCCCAGACCGCGGCCCAAACCACGACGCTTTTCGGCCATGGGTAAGTCCTTCCCTTATGCACACTTCAAGCTGCATGGATTGATTGTGAGAGTAGTCTAAGGCGCGGCGCCGTGCTGGCAGCCGAACCGACTCGGGGTGTCCCTAAGCGCGCTGGGCGATTTCGGCGGCTGCTTCAAGGTATGAAAGCGCACCGCTCGAGGACGGATCGTAAGTCATAACGGTCTGCTGGTAGCTCGGCGCCTCGGAAATGCGCACGGACCGGGGAACAACGGCGCCCAGAACCTGCTCCGGGAAGTGCTCCCGAACCTCTGCGGCAACCTGCGCCGCCAGGTTGGTCCTGCCGTCGTACATGGTCAGCAGAATAGTGGAAACAACCAGATCGGCATTGAGGTGCTTCTGGATCATCTCAATATTCTTGAGCAGCTGGCTTAGTCCCTCGAGGGCGTAGTACTCGCACTGGATCGGGATCAGGACCTCGCGGGCAGCAACAAAGGCATTCACCGTAAGGAGCCCGAGGCTGGGCGGGCAGTCAATGAAGATATAGTCGAGGCGTTCCAGCCCCTGTTTCTCCCGCTCCGCCGCATATACATCGATGGCCCGGCGGAGACGCTGTTCCCGCGCAACGAGAGAAACGAGCTCGATTTCGGCGCCGGCAAGGTGGATCGTCGCCGGTGCGCAGATGAGGTTGCTGATGTCAGGGCACGGAGCAACAACGTTGGCCAGCGGCAGATCGTCAATCAGGACGTCGTAGATGCTCTCAACCTCGGCGCGGTGGTCAATCCCCAGTGCCGTGGAGGCATTTCCCTGGGGATCAATATCAATCACCAAGACATTTTGTCCCGCAGTGGCCAAGGCCGCGGCAAGGTTCACCGTGGTGGTGGTCTTCCCCACGCCGCCTTTTTGATTACTCACGGTCATAATCCGGGTCTGCGCCGGCCGCGGCAGGACGCGTCCCCGCAACTTGTCGCGCCGGCGGTTCTCACTGGCCAGTTCCCGCGCCAGCGGCGTGCTCTCGTCCATCAAATCCATAACGTCTACCGATGTCGACACAGGAGCGGCTTCACCGGATACACCACCTTCGATAGCTTGGGGCGCCGGCACCGGTTCGGCCTCGGGGGCCGGCACAAGTTCGGCACTGCTTTCAGTTTGGGCGGGCTCCTGCGGCTCCGGGACCACTGTTTCACGTGAAACTTCAGCACGGGGAGCTGCAGCAGCTTCTGGAGCTGCAATCAATTGCGGTTGCTTCCTGCCGAAAGAGGCGGACAGGGCCGAACCGAGTGCGGCGAAAGGAGGAATTCGTTTTGCGGCAGAATCGCGCACACTCACCTGGTCATGCTCACTTTCCAACATAAAGCGTTAAGGCATTAGTTCATCTAGCCTATCCGCTTGCCGGCCAATCTCCGTGACCGGCGAGGGTGTGTGCATCCAGCGGCGGTGTCGCGCGGGTCACCCTACGGAAATACGCACAACAGTGGTGGGTTCTTCCAGGAGGTCGGCGCCTGCCGTGACGACGGCTGTGTCCCGCCCGCCGAGCTTCCGGATGGCCTTGGCGGCCTTCTGGACCTCCTCTTCGGCGCTGCGTCCCTTGATGGCCAGGACCTGGCCTTTTCCGTGCAGCAGGGGCACAGTCAGACCCGCCAATCCGCCCAGTGCGGAGACGGCCCGGGCTGTGGCCACATCCACGTTCACATCGTCTACTACCTGCTCTGCACGCCCGCGGAGAACCCGTACGTTGTCCAGCTCCAGGTCTTCAATGACCTCGTTCAGCCAGATCACGCGCCGCTCCAACGGCTCGATCAGGGTCATGGAGATGTCTGGGCGGGCTATGGCCAGGCACAGCCCGGGCAGTCCTGCGCCGCTGCCTACGTCTGCAACGGACGCGTTCGCCGGGATGAGCTCCGCGACCACGGCGCAGTTAAGCACGTGCCTGCTCCACAGCCTTGGAACCTCGCGGGGGCCCAGGAGGCCGCGCTCCATCCCTGACGTTGCGAGGTGCTCCACGTACCTTCCGGCCAGGTCCAGGCGGTCACCGAAGATCTTCCGGGCGGCATCCTGCTCTGCGGGCGTTGATTCAACCACTTACTTGATATTCCTTGTCTGCGCTGCGGACGGGATAACTAGGATGCAGGCAGGGAAACGACGATGTGGCGGTCTGCGCCTTCACCCTCGGATTCGCTGGCCAGTCCAAGGTCGGCCACTGCGTCGTGGACTATCTTCCGCTCGTAGGCGCTCATGGGTGCCAGGGCCACGGCTTCTCCGGCGGCCTTGGCCCGCTGCACCGCGTCCTCGGCAATGGACTGCAGCTGCTCGCCGCGTTCCGTCCGGTACCCGGTAATGTCCAGGACCAGGCGGGACCGGTTCTCGGTAGCCGTCAGCACCGAGAGACGCGCCAGTTCCTGAAGGGCCTCCAGCACTTCCCCGTCGCGTCCCACCAAAGCCTGCAGCGCGGCGTCGTCGCCCTCTTCACTGACGATGGAGATGTAAGTGCGTCCGTTGCGGACCTCAATGTCGATATCTCCGTCGATATCGGCAATATCCAGGAGCTCTTCCAGATAGTCCGCCGCGACGTCGCCCTCTTCTTCGAGTCGTCCGCCGCGTGCCGTTACCGGCTCGGATACGACGTCGTCAGCTACCCCAGCCGGTACCGCGGGATCATCAATGCGCTCGGTGCTCATCTCTTTTTCCTGTTCTTCCGCTGGGGTTGGACACGCTGGACCTTGGCGGCGGCAGGGACCTCAACGGGTTCCGCGCCCTTCTTCTCACCCAGCAGCGGCGTCATAGGCAGGCCCTTGCGGGCGCGGCGCTCAGCAAGTGCCTTGGCGGCCGGCGAACCCGGGGTGGGCATGCGGCGGATTACGAAGAACTGCTGCCCCATGGTCCACAGGTTGGTGGTGGTCCAGTAGATGAGCACACCGATGGGGAAGTTGATGCCGCCGACACCGAACACGAGGGGCAGTACGTACAGCATCATCTTCTGCTGGCGCATGAAGGGGCTGGCCAGGGCTTCTTCAGACATGTTCTTGGACATGATCTGCTTCTGCGTAATGAACTGCGAGGCCGTCATGGCCAGGATCATGATGATCGAAAGCACCACCACGGAGAGGTGCCCCTCGTCGCCGAAGCCGTGCAGCAGCGAGGAGGACAGCGGTGCGCCGAGGATCGTGGCCTCGTCAAACTGCTGGATTGCCTGGGAGGAGAGGGCGCCGATGTGCTCGCCGCCGGCACTGGCCTTGGATACACCGTTGAGCACCTGGAACAGGGCGAAGAAGAACGGCATCTGGATCAGCATGGGCAGGCAAGCCGCAAACGGGTTGGTCCCGTGCTTCTTGTACAGGGCCATCTGTTCCTGCGTCATCGCCTGGCGCGACAGCTGGTCCGTTTTGCCCTTGTACTTCTGCTGCAGCTTACGCAGGTCCGGCTGCAGCGACTGCATGCCGCGCTGCGCCTTGATCTGCTTGACGAAAACCGGGATCAGCGCGGCGCGGATCACGATCACCAGACCGATAATGGACAGCATCCATGTCCAGCCGGATGCAGCATCCATCCCGAGGAAAACGAAACCCTCGTGGAAGATCCACATGATCCATGACACTACCCACTTAAAGGGGAACAGTATCGTCTCGAAGAAACCCATTTACTCTCCTCAGGCCGCCGAGCGGCTGTCTTCGTCAGCTGGAATCACGGGATGATTCAGCACAATGATCCTCGGGACCTTCTTTGTGTCCCAAATCCGGTGTCCCTCAGGTACGTGGTCCACCCCTCCGCCGTTCCACGGATGGCAGCGGATCAGCCGTCGGAAAGCCAGCCAGGAACCTTTAACGGCGCCGTGGACTGTGACTGCTTCGAGGGCGTAGGCGGAACATGAGGGGAAAAAGCGGCAGACCGGACCGTACAGCGGCGAGACGGTCTTCCGGTAGGCAATCAGCAGCCCGATGAGGACTGCGCGGGGGAGGTTCCAGACGAACCGGGCAACAGCAACCAAGGCCCTCAACGGATATGCTCCGGAGTCCCTCATTGCTGGCTCATCCTCCCTGTCTGGCTTGTTCGCGGCTTCGCGAGTTTGGCTATACAGGCGTTTAGGGCGCCCTGATAGTCGGCACTGAGGTCCTGCCACGACGCCGACGCTGATGCGGGCAACGCCCTCACCACCACATCCAGTCCGGACGGGTGGAATGCAAGACCCTGCGCGGCCGCTTCCCTCAGTCTTCTCTTAACGAGGTTGCGTGTCACCGCGTTCCCGACGGATTTGGACACAATGAAGCCTATGCGGGTCGGGTTCTCACCGGTAGGAACCGCATATAGCACTACGTTCCGGCGCCCACTTCGGGCACCGGAACGTACAGTACGGGAAAAGTCCGCCGATACCCTTACCCGGTTCCTTACGGCCAGCATTGGGACCACCTGGAATCCGGGATAGAGCTGCTGTAAGGCAGCATCGACAAACTTTGAGGTTATTTAGGCCGACAGTTCGGTACGGCCCTTGCCACGGCGTGCAGAAAGGATGGCACGGCCGGCACGGGTACGCATGCGAAGGCGGAAGCCGTGCTTCTTGGCACGACGGCGGTTATTCGGCTGAAAAGTCCGCTTGCTCACGGTAGTTACTCCAAGACAATCTTGAGTCGCGCCGGCACTTGTTGCGACAAGGGGGAAGAACAAGCGGCGCTTTTTTCATGTGTCTGTCTGTACTCGCCCGGACCTGGACCCTGATTTCCAGAACCCCTGCAGGGCATGTGTGAGTACAGATAGCAGACACAAAGGACTACTCAACGTTAGGTGAGACCGGGGCACCAGTCAAACCGGCGGTACACCGGTTGTGCACCGCGGTTTTTCAACACCTGTGGACAACTGCTGTGGGTATCCCCGCTCATCCGTCCCTGTGAAACAGCCGACAGGCCCGTGAACCAGCGGAATTCCAGCTACCACGACGGGAAATCATCCTCTAGGCTTGGCGTCGGGTACTTTATCCACTATCTGTGCATAACTCTGTGGATGAAGTGCCGGGATCCCCGCCGGGATCCCTGGTTTTCTTAGACCGCCGCGAGGCGTCACGAGAGGTTTTTGTGGGTACGGACGAAATCAACGATGTTGGCAGCTCTTGGCGCAAGGTCATTCGGACCCTGGAGACCGACGACAGGGTCACCCCACGACAGCGCGGATTCGTTGTGCTGGCGCAGGCCCAGGGCCTCATCGGCACCACCCTGCTGGTCGCCGTCCCGAATGAGTTGACGCGGGAAGTACTGCAGACGCAGCTTAAGAACATCCTCGATGAGGTCCTGCGCGGCGTCTTCCAGGCGGACATTCAGTGCGCGTTCGTTATCGATGCGGACCTCACACCCGTTGTCGAGGCTGAGCCCGAACCCGAGGAAGAGGCAGCGGCGCCCAGCCCGGTACCGTCCGGGGAAAGCGCCCCTTCACCTACTCCGCCCAGCACCAGCCAGGAATTCGGCCGGCTCAATCCGAAGTATGTCTTTGAAACCTTCGTGATTGGTTCATCCAACCGCTTTGCCCACGCCGCCGCCGTGGCCGTGGCGGAAGCACCGGCCAAGGCCTACAACCCGCTCTTTATCTACGGCGATTCCGGGCTGGGCAAGACCCACCTGCTGCACGCCATCGGCCACTATGCACGCCACCTGTACACGGGCATCCGGGTCCGGTACGTCAACTCGGAAGAATTCACCAACGACTTCATCAACTCCATCCGGTACGACGAAGGCGCCAGCTTCAAGCAGCTCTACCGCAACGTGGACATCCTGCTGATTGATGACATCCAGTTCCTGGCCAACAAGGATGCAACGCAGGAGGAGTTCTTCCACACCTTCAATGCGCTGCACAACCACAACAAGCAGGTGGTCATCACCTCCGACCTGCCGCCCAAGCAGCTTTCCGGATTCGAGGAACGCATGCGCTCACGGTTCGAATGGGGCCTGCTCACTGATGTGCAGCCGCCGGAACTCGAAACCCGCATTGCCATCCTCCGGAAAAAGGCCATTGGAGACAGCCTTAGTGCCCCGGACGACGTGTTGGAGTACATCGCCTCCAAAATCTCCACCAATATTCGCGAGCTTGAAGGCGCCTTGATCCGAGTCACTGCGTTCGCCAGCCTGAACCGCCAGCAGGTCGACGTCGGACTGGCAGAGATTGTGTTGAAGGACCTGATCACCGACGACGGCGCGCAGGAAATCACTGCCGCGTCCATCCTCGGGCAGACGGCGGCGTACTTCCAGATCAGCCTGGAGGAACTGTGCAGCAAGTCGCGGACGCGCACCCTGGTGACCGCGCGGCAGATTGCCATGTACTTGTGCCGGGAGCTCACGGACATGTCCCTGCCGAAGATCGGCCAGGAGCTTGGCGGGCGCGACCACACGACCGTGATCCATGCGGACCGGAAGATCCGTGAACTGATGGCTGAACGCCGCGCCATTTACAACCAGGTCACGGAGCTCACCAACCGCATCAAGCAGCAGCAGCGCGAGGCCTGATCCGGCCGGTTTCCAGAGCCCCGCAGGGGCTCGAATTAACATTTGTGGACAAGGGTGTGGATAACCCGGTGGACAACCCGTGTTTACCCACACTTCCCTGTGGATACGCGGAACCCTCGAAAAGTTTCCAACACCCCCGCCGCCAACCGCTGCAGAGGATCCACAGGTTATCAACAGGCTTAAACAGCAGGGATGCGGGGACACCGCGGGTTATCCACAGTATCCACAGGAGTTATTAACACTACGGACCTTAAGCAATTCGGTTCCACCAAATAACAACTAAGCTCAAGACCCCTCGGACCAACCAGCCATCCGGCAGCTCAAAAACATCAAAGACGAGCATGCACCCGTGCTGCCGCCTGTTGAATCACAAACCCGGTACATCGTTGGCCGGGACCGGGCTAAGCTGTCACAGAGTATGGTTGTCATTCGCATGCATCCGCCTCCAACCCATCCACAGATGGAGGGATGAGGGCGGACACAGGCGGTGGCGGACATACCACCCCACCAAGTTCCACACATGTTCCACCACGGAACTCACCTCGAGTTCTGAAACAAGTTCAGTTGTACTGAGAAGTACGTTGCGAAAGGCGGCACCCTTCAGTGAAGTTCAGAGTTGAGCGGGATGTCCTGGCAGAGGCCGTCACGTGGACAGCACGATCCCTGTCCCCGCGCCCGCCGGTTCCTGTCCTTTCGGGGCTGCTTATCAAAGCCGAAAACGGTTCCTTGAGCCTGGCCAGTTTCGATTACGAAATCTCGGCCCGGTTGCAGATTCCTGCCGATGTCAGCGAAGAAGGCACCATCCTGGTCTCCGGCCGCCTCCTTGCGGAGATCTGCCGCAGCCTGCCATCCGCCCCGGTGGAGGTCGAGACCGACGGCGCAAAGGTGACGCTGACCTGCCGCAACAGCCGCTTCAACCTGGCCACCATGCCCGAGGCGGAATATCCGGAACTTCCCGCGCTTCCCGAAGTCAGCGGCGTAGTCGACGGCGATGCCTTCGCGCAGGCTGTTTCCCAGGTCATCATCGCCGCGAGCCGGGATGACACGCTGCCCATCCTGACCGGTGTCCGGATGGAAATTGAAGACGATCTCATTACGTTCCTGGCAACTGACCGTTACCGGCTGGCCCTGCGTGAACTGGCCTGGAAGCCTACGGTTCCGGGCATCTCCACCAGTGCGCTGGTCAAGGCCAAAACCCTCAACGAAGTTGCCAAGACACTTGGCAGCGCCGGCGACCTGAACATCGCGTTGTCCGAGGACAGCGAACTGATCGGCTTTGAAAGCGGAGGCCGGCGGACCACGTCGCTTCTGGTTGACGGCGACTACCCCAAGATCCGGTCGCTTTTCCCGGAAAACACCCCCATCCACGCCACCGTGGAAACACATGCCCTGGTTGAGGCGGTCCGCCGCGTATCCCTGGTTGCCGAGCGCAATACTCCGGTGCGCCTGGCCTTCACCGACGGCCAGCTGACACTCGACGCCGGCACCGGCGAGGATGCGCAGGCCTCCGAAGCGCTTGAGGCCGCACTTGTCGGCGACGACATCACTGTTGCCTTCAACCCGCACTACCTGAGCGAAGGCCTTGGTGCCTTCCCCAGCAAATACGTCCGCTTTTCCTTCACCACACCTCCCAAACCGGCGGTCATTTCGGCCCAGGAAGAGCTCACCGGCGAGGACCAGGCCGACTACCGGTACCTGTTGATGCCGGTGCGGCTTCCCAACCAGTAAGGCCTCGGTCACCGGATCCGCTGCCCGGGAGCCCAATCAGAGGAGCAGAAATGCACATCGGCCTCATCGGACTCGGGAAAATGGGTTACGGAATGCGTGCAAGACTGCGCCGTAACAATGTGGATGTAACAGGATTTGACAGGGACCCCGTTCATAGTGACGTGGGATCGCTGGCGGAAATGGTTGCCGAGCTGCCGGTTCCGCGGATTGTGTGGGTCATGGTTCCGGCCGGTGATCCCACGGACGGAACCCTCGCCGAGCTTTCGGAGGTACTCGAAACCGGAGACCTGGTGATCGACGGCGGGAACTCCAGGTTCAGTGATGACCGGGAAGCCTCCCGGCTGCTGGGCCTGAAAGGGATCCGTTTCCTGGACTGCGGCGTTTCCGGGGGTATCCGGGGCCAGGACAACGGGTACGGGCTGATGGTCGGCGGCGCGGCCGAAGATGTGGATCGGGCCATGCCTGTCTTTGACGCCCTCCGCCCGGACGGTGACCGGACGGAAAGCTTCGTCCACGCCGGCCGTACGGGTGCCGGGCATTACGCGAAGATGGTCCACAACGGGATTGAATACGGGCTGATGCAGTCCTATGCAGAGGGATATGAACTCCTGGCAGCCAAAGACATCATCGAAGATGTTCCGGGTATCCTCGGGGCTTGGCAGCAGGGAACGGTGGTGCGGTCCTGGCTGCTGGAGCTGGCGGTCAAGGCACTGCAGGAGGACCCCGGACTAAGCGGAACCGCCGGCCGGGCTGATGATTCGGGGGAGGGACGCTGGGCTGTGGAAGAGGCCGTGGCCTCGGGCATCCCGGCTCCTGCGATCACGGCCGCCCTGTATGCCAGGTTTGCCTCCCGGCAGCAGGACGCGCCGGCCATGCGGATGGTGGCCGCACTGCGCCGCCAGTTCGGCGGCCATGAGGTGCACAAAGTTGTCCGCCCGGATCCGGACCTGCCGAGCGCGTAAGGTAAAAAGACCGGAACCAACTGAGACCTACAGGATGGGAGAGCACGGAACCGATGTACGTTGACCATCTGTCGCTGACCGGTTTCCGGAGTTATCCCCAGCTGGACGTGCGGCTCGAGCCCGGCGTCACCGTGTTTGTCGGGCCAAACGGAACAGGCAAGACCAACATCGTCGAAGCCATCGGTTACCTGGCCACACTCTCTTCCCACCGGGTTAGCACAGATGCGCCGCTGGTGAACTTCGACGCCGGCCAGGCACTGGTCCGGGCTCGGCTGGTCCGCGGTTCCCAGGCCACCTCGGTGGAATTGGAACTCAACCCTGGCCGCAGCAACAGGGCGCGGATCAACCGTGCCAATCCGGTGCGGGCCCGCGACATTCTCGGCCTGTGCCGCACCGTCCTTTTTGCCCCGGAGGACCTGGCCCTGGTCAAGGGTGATCCGGGCAGCCGCAGGCGGTTCCTCGACGAACTCATTGTTTCCCTGGTCCCCCACCATGCCGCTACGCGTGCCGATTATGAACGGGTGCTGAAACAGCGGAACGCGCTGTTGAAGTCGGCGCGCGCCACGGGCCGTTTCACTGCAGCGCACGAAGCCACGCTCGAGGTATGGGACCAGCACATGGCCGAGGCGGGCGCACGGCTGGTCGCTGCCCGGCTGCAGGCACTGGAACGGCTGCAGCCGCATCTGCAGGCGGCCTACCGGGACCTGACAGACGGTTCAAAGGCGGCAAAGGCGGTTTACCGCTCCACCTTGCAGGGAGCGGTAAACGACGACGGCGCGGTCGAAGGCGCCCAGGACCCCGATGAGCTGTACGCCCTCGGCACGGAGGAACTGACCGAACGCTTCCTGCAGGCCTTTGCCGCCAACCGGCGGCGGGAGATTGACCGCGGCATTTCGCTGGTCGGCCCGCACCGGGACGAGCTGGAACTCATCCTCGGGCAGGCCCCGGCCAAGGGGTACGCCTCGCACGGAGAAACCTGGTCCTTTGCCCTGGCCCTTCGGCTGGGTTCCTACTACCTGCTGACCAGCGACGATCCCACGCCCGGGGCCGGGCCCATCCTGATCCTCGACGATGTATTTGCCGAATTGGATGTGCAGCGCCGGCAGCGTCTTGCCGGAATAGTTGCCGGAGCAGAGCAGGTGCTGGTCACCGCAGCGGTGGGAGATGACATTCCGGAGGCGCTGGCGGGGCGCATCATCACGGTGGTTCCCGGAGGCATCAGTGTGCCCGTCTCCTGACGCAGACAATCCGGACGAACGCCCCGATGCCGCACGCGAACAGCTGAACCGCATGCGCCAGGCCGCACTTGCCCGCGGCAACCAGCGCACGCCGGCAACCCGGCGCAAAACAGGGAAGCGGCAGCAGGGCCCGTTCATCCCGGGCGAATATGTAGGCCGGGACCCGCAGGGCTTGGGCAAGGTGTTCACCCGGTTCGTCAGCGAACGCGGTTGGAACTCCCCCGTTGCCGTCGGATCGGTGATTTCCCGGTGGGAGGAATTGGTGGGAAGCGAGGTCAGTGCCCACTGCAAGCCCGAGTCCTTCCAGGACACCACCGTCCAGGTCCGCTGTGATTCCACGGCCTGGGCCACGCAGCTGCGGTTGCTCCGTGATGCCCTGATTGCCCGCTTCGACTCCGAACTGGGTCCCGGCGTCGTTACCAAGATCGAAGTGATCGGACCCGCGGCACCCAACTGGCGCAAGGGCTTGAGAAGCGTCAAGGGCCGCGGCCCCCGTGATACCTACGGATAAATCCCGGCCGCAGGCCCCGCCGTGATCCACGCCACCCGGCCCTTCTCCGGCAGCGTAATTCGAAGCCTTGCAGGAGCCGGTCAGGGGCTTTGGGACCCCCGGACCGGTATCCGGCCTTATCCGGGGCGGTGTGGTTGGCTGCAAACCGTCATTAGTGGCCTGCCAGAGGGTGTTTTGGGCAGGTTTACGGCTCGCAGCGCGGTAGAATTGACGGTGGAGATGCCTGTCCGCTGGGGAGGCTTCAATTCTGACGAACACAAGAGGAGTCGACAGCACCTGTGGCTAACGACAATGAGATGGACAACTCAGAGGTAACACCAGAGGACCACACCGCCCCGGAAAACTCCACCCCCGTGGAATACGGCGCGAATGAAATTACGGTCCTGGAAGGCCTTGAGGCAGTCCGTAAGCGCCCGGGCATGTACATCGGTTCCACCGGCCCCCGAGGGCTGCACCACCTGGTGTACGAAGTGGTGGACAACTCGGTTGATGAGGCCCTGGCTGGCTACTGCGACCACATTGAAGTGGTGCTGCAGGCCGACGGCGGCGTCAGAGTTACTGATAACGGCCGCGGCATCCCCGTAGACATGCACCCCACCGAGGGCATCCCCACCGTCCAGGTGGTTATGACCATCCTGCACGCCGGCGGCAAGTTCGGCGGCGGCGGGTACGCCGTGTCCGGCGGCCTGCACGGCGTGGGTATTTCAGTGGTCAACGCCCTCTCCGAACGGGTGGAAACCGAAGTACGCCGGCAGGGCTACACCTGGCACCAGAGCTTCGCGAACGGCGGCCACCCCGTGGGTGAACTGCGCCAGGGCGAGGCAACCGAGGAAACCGGCACCACCCAGACGTTCTACCCGGACCCGGAAATCTTCGAAACCACCGAGTTCGACTTTGAAACCCTGCGTGCCCGCTTCCAGCAGATGGCCTTCCTGAACAAGGGCCTGCGGATCCGGCTCACCGACGAGCGGACGCTCGAAGAGGAAACCGAGGAAATCACCGAGGCTCCCGACGGAGCCGGAGACGCGGCGCCGAAGCACCGCATGGTGGACTACCTGTACGCGGACGGCCTCCTGGACTACGTCAAGCACCTGAACTCCTCGAAGAAGGTTGAAGTAGTCCACGACGACGTCATCGCCTTTGAAACCGAGGATTCGGATAAGAAGATGGCCGTGGAGATGGCCATGCAGTGGACCACCGCTTACTCGGAGAGCGTCCACACCTACGCGAACACCATCAACACGCATGAAGGCGGAACGCACGAAGAAGGCTTCCGCGCCGCCATGACGTCGCTGATCAACCGGTACGCCCGTGAGAAGAACATCATCAAGGAAAAGGATGACAACCTCACCGGTGACGACATCCGCGAAGGCCTGACCGCAGTCATCTCGGTCAAGCTGGCCGAACCGCAGTTCGAGGGCCAGACGAAGACCAAGCTTGGCAACTCCGAGGTCAAGGGCTTTGTACAGCGTGTGGTCACCGACCAGCTCGGCGATTGGCTTGAGCGCAACCCCGGCCCCGCCCGCGACGTCATCCGCAAGTCCATCCAGGCCTCGCAGGCCCGGCTGGCTGCCCGCAAGGCGCGTGAATCCACCCGCCGGAAGGGCCTGCTGGAATCCGGCGGCATGCCCGGCAAGCTGAAGGACTGCTCCTCCAAGGACCCGTCCAGGTCCGAAATCTACATCGTGGAAGGTGACTCGGCCGGCGGCTCCGCCGTCCGCGGCCGCAACCCCGAGACCCAGGCCATCCTGCCGCTGCGCGGCAAGATCCTCAACGTGGAACGGGCCCGCCTCGACCGGGCACTGAGCAACGCCGAAGTCCAGGCCATGATCACCGCCTTCGGTGCCGGCATCGGTGAGGACTTCGACGTCGAAAAGGCCCGGTACCACAAGATCGTGCTGATGGCCGATGCAGACGTTGACGGCCAGCACATCACCACACTGCTGCTGACCCTGCTGTTCCGCTACATGCGTCCGCTGATCGAAAGCGGTTACGTGTACCTGGCCCAGCCGCCGCTGTACCGGATCAAGTGGTCCAACCACGCCCACGACTACGTCTACAGCGACCGGGAACGGGACGAAGTGATTGCCCGCGGTCTGGCCAACAACCAGCGCCTGCCGAAGGAAAACGGCATCCAGCGTTACAAGGGCCTGGGCGAAATGGACTACACCGAGCTCTGGGACACCACCATGGACCCCGAGCACCGCACGCTGCTGCAGGTCACAATGGACGACGCAGCCGCCGTGGACTCGGTCTTCTCGGTCCTCATGGGCGAAGACGTCGAATCCCGCCGCAGCTTCATCCAGCAGAACGCCAAGGATGTGCGCTTCCTGGACATCTAGCGGATTCGCCCAGCCGGCCCCCGCTGCCGGCGAATATGGACTTTAGCGACATAGAACGGAAGCAGAACCAATGAGTGATGAGACTCCCGAGGTAACCGGGGACACGGCTCCCCTGGCCGGGACCGCACTGACCGACAGGGTCGAGCAAATCGACCTGCAGACCGAGATGCAGCGTTCCTACCTTGACTACGCCATGGCTGTCATTGTGGGACGTGCGCTGCCCGACGTGCGCGACGGGCTCAAGCCCGTGCACCGCCGCGTCCTGTACGCGATGTTCGACGGCGGGTACCGCCCGGACCGTTCCTTCAACAAGTGCGCCCGTGTGGTGGGCGAGGTCATGGGCCAGTACCACCCGCACGGCGACTCGGCGATTTATGATGCCCTCGTCCGCCTGATCCAGGACTGGACCATGCGCTACCCGCTGGCCCTGGGCCAGGGCAACTTCGGTTCGCCGGGTAACGACGGCGCTGCGGCGCCGCGGTATACCGAAACGAAGATGGCGCCGCTGGCCATGGAAATGGTCCGGGACATTGACGAGGAAACCGTCGATTTCCAGGACAACTATGATGGCCGCAACCAGGAACCGACCATTCTTCCCTCCCGGTTCCCGAACCTCCTGGTCAACGGTTCCTCCGGCATTGCCGTCGGCATGGCCACCAACATCCCGCCGCACAACCTGCGCGAGGTTGTGGACGGTGTCCAGTGGTACCTGCAGAACCCGGACGCACCGAACGATGTGCTGCTTGAGGAACTGATCCGGCGGGTCAAGGGCCCCGACTTCCCCACCGGCGCGACCATCCTGGGCCACAAGGGAATCGAGGACGCCTACCGCACCGGCCGCGGCTCCATCACCATGCGTGCCGTGGTGAACGTGGAGGAACTCCAGGGCCGTACCTGCCTGGTGGTCACCGAACTCCCCTACCAGGCCAACCCGGATAACCTGGCCGTCAAGATTGCCGAACTGGTCAAGGACGGCAAGATCACCGGCATCGCCGACATGCGCGATGAAACTTCCGGCCGCACCGGCCAGCGCCTGGTGATCGTGCTCAAGCGTGACGCCGTGGCGAAGGTGGTCCTGAACAACCTGTACAAGCACACGCAGCTGCAGGACAACTTCGGTGCCAACATGCTGGCCATCGTGGACGGGGTGCCCCGCACCCTGAGCCTGGATGCCTTCATCCGGCACTGGGTGACCCACCAGCTCGAAGTGATTGTCCGCCGCACCCGGTACCGCCTGCGCAAGGCCGAGGAAGCTGCGCACATCCTGCGCGGCCTGCTCAAGGCCCTGGATGCCCTCGACGAGGTCATCGCCCTGATCCGGCGGTCCTCCACGGTGGAAGATGCACGGACCGGCCTGATGGGCCTGCTGGAAATCGACGAAATCCAGTCGCAGGCCATCCTCGATATGCAGCTGCGCCGCTTGGCTGCCCTGGAACGCCAGAAGATCCAGGACCAGCACGCGAAGCTTGAAGCTGAAATCGCCGAATACAACATCATCCTGGCTTCCGAAGAACGCCAGCGTTCCATTGTCAGCGAGGAACTGCAGGAAATCGCCGACAAATACGGTGACGACCGCCGCACCAAGATCCTCATGGGCTATGACGGCGACATGAGCATGGAAGACCTCATTCCCGAAGAGGAAATGGTGGTCACCATCACCCGCGGCGGCTACGTCAAGCGCACCCGCAGTGACAACTACCGGCAGCAGGCCCGGGGCGGCAAGGGCATCAAGGGCGCCCAGCTGCGCGGGGACGACGTCGTGGAGCACTTCTTCGTCACCACCACCCACCACTGGCTGCTGTTCTTCACCAACCTTGGCCGGGTTTACCGTGCCAAGGCCTACGAACTGGCCGAAGCCGGGCGGGATGCCAAGGGCCAGCACGTGGCGAACCTGCTGGCCTTCCAGCCGGACGAGCACATTGCCCAGGTCCTGGCGCTGCCGGATTACGACGCCGCCCCGTACCTGGTACTGGCCACTAAGCGCGGCCTGGTGAAGAAGACCCGCCTGGCGGACTACGACACCAACCGCTCTGCCGGCGTTATTGCCATCAACCTCCGCGACGAAGACGAATTGGTTTCCGCCCAGCTGGTCTCCGAAACCGATGACCTGATGCTGGTTTCGCGGCTGGGCCAGTCGCTGCGCTTCACGGCCACCGACGACGCGCTGCGTCCCATGGGCCGTGCCACCTCCGGTGTCACGGGCATGAAGTTCCGTGAGGATGACGAACTGCTGGCGGCCGACGTCGTCACCGAGGACTCCTTTGTCTTCACCGTGACCGAGGGCGGCTACGCCAAGCGCACCAGCGCGGACGAATACCGGGTCCAGGGCCGTGGCGGCCTGGGTATCAAGGTGGGCAAGTACGCCGAGGACCGCGGCCATCTGGTCGGTGCCATGGTGGTCCAGGAAGAAGACGAGGTCCTGGTGGTTATGCAGGGCGGCAAGGTAGTCCGGTCCTCCGTGACCGGTGTGCCCGCCAAGGGCCGCGACACCATGGGTGTTATCTTCGCCAAGCCGGACAAGAATGACCGGATTATCGCCGTTGCGCGGAACTCCGAGCGCGACTTGGCGGTCGAAGAGGACGAAAACTCCGAAGACGGAACATCAGGCACGGCACCGGTAACCGCCGGAACCGAACCTGTGGGGGCCGCAGGCGATGAAGTACCGTTGTCTACAGACGAAACGGCTGGGCGCGATGCACAGTCAGCACAAGATGGAGGTAACGAGTGAGCTCGACCAACTCAAGCCCTAGGTCGTCCTCGGGCGCCGGGCCGCGGGTGAAGACCCCGGCACGGCCGGCCCAGCGCCCTGGGGGAGGTCAGAGCGCAGCGGGGAACCGCCAGCCGCTGGTGAAACCCGTACCCAAGGCCAAAGCCCGCAAGGCCCGGCTACTGGTCAGCAAGATCGATCCCTGGTCCGTCCTGAAGATGGCGTTCCTGCTGTCGGTTGCACTGGGCGTGGTCACCGTGGTGGCAGCCATCGTGCTGTGGACCGTGCTGGACCTGACCGGCATCTTCGACCGGGTTAACACCCTGCTGGGCGAGATTGCCGGCAGCGAGTCCGGCGGCTTCGACCTCCGGGACTTCGCTTCCCTGGGCCAGGTGGTGTCCTTCGCGACCATCATCGCCGTGGTGAATGTGCTGCTGCTGACGGCACTGTCCATGCTGGCCGCCGTGCTCTACAACATTGCCTCCACGCTGGTCGGCGGCATTGGTGTGACCCTCACCGACGACTAGTGTTTTCCGGTTCCGGACGCGCTCCTGCAGCCGCTCCGGAACCGGAAAACAGCCCGATTTGTTCTTCCGGGCAAAGGTACGGTAGAGTCATATCTCGGCCCGAAGAGGTTCGGGGCGTATAGCTCAGGCGGTTAGAGCGCTTCGCTGATAACGAAGAGGTCCCAGGTTCAAGTCCTGGTACGCCCACGGAAAACCTTGCAAAAGGTGGACCGGAACGGCAAGGAGGATTCCATGAAGAAGTTGCTGACAGTCATGGCAGCGGCTGCTGCTGGAGTCTTCGCCTATAAGAAGTGGCAGGAAACTGCCGCTGAGAAGACAGTTTGGAAGGAATCGACCGACAAGGTCGGCTAACCGCCAAAAGGTCGAATCTGGTAACCCGGCCGGTAACGGTGGGTTATACTGGATAGGTTCTCATTTCGGGGGCATGGCGCAATTGGTAGCGCACCTGCTTTGCAAGCAGGGGGTTCGGGGTTCGAGTCCCCGTGCCTCCACCGAAAGAATAGACAGAAGGTCCCCGCTCCTTGGAGCGGGGACCTTCTGCGTTAAGCCGCTGTGACTCCCGGAAACAGTCCGGCGCCGGTGCAGGAGCGGGGCTGCACTACTGTTGGCCTGTGAATATTTTCCTGGCCGCAGTGGGTGTCCTGGGCGTGTCCGCGTCCGGGCCCATTATGGCCGCTACGGCTGCCCCCGCCCTTGCCATCGCCTTCTGGCGCAATGCCCTGGGCGCGGTACTCATGGGCGGTCCCGCAGCTTTGGGACGGCGCCGGGAATTCGCACGGCTTGGGGCACGCGAGTACCGGTGGACTGCTGTTGCGGCGGTGGCCCTGGCATTTCACTTCGCCTGCTTCATCACTTCACTGCAGCTGACGTCCGTGGCCGCGGCTACGGCGCTTGTCTGCCTCCAAGCGGGGTGGATCGCCCTGTTTAATGTGCTGCGCGGTATCCGGGTTGCGCCTGTTGTGTTGGCAGGGCTGGCCGCCGCGTTCGCCGGAGTTGTGGTGATTTCCGGCTTTGACCTGGGTCTTTCGCGGGAGGCACTGATCGGGGATGTCCTGGCGGTGGCCGGCGGTGCCCTCGCGGGTGTCTACACCATCGCAGGCGGAAAAGCCCGTGAGTCCATGTCTACGGGCACGTACACCACTCTCTGCTACGGAGCATGCGCCGTGCTGCTCCTGGCGCTCTGTGCGGTCTTCCGGCAGCCGCTGGTCGGCTTTCCGCCGGCGGCGTGGCTGGGGATCCTCAGTGTAACCGTGGTGGCGCAGATCCTGGGCCACTCGGTGTTCAACCACCTGCTGGCTGTCATCAGCCCGTTGGTGGTTTCCATGATTATCCTGCTGGAGATCCCCGGCGCGGCCATCCTGGCGGCGGTGTTCCTGCACGAGCAGCTTCCGGCGGGCACATACGCCGGGCTGGGCCTTATCCTCGCCGGATTAACGGTGGTAGTGGCCGGACAGGGCAGGGCACGACGCCGGCCCGGCACCGAACCTATCCCCCCGGCACCACCGGCCCTGGGCGGAGACGTGCAACCCTAGTTCAGAGAGCAGCCCGGCACATAAGGCCGGAACCAAAACAGGGAGGTCCCCGCCGCAGCGGGGACCTCCCTATTTTTTCTAACCGGTGTTACTTCTTGCCGGTGTTGTTATCTGAGTGGGCGCCTGAAGGCTTGGCAGCTTCCTTGGCCTCGCCCGCGGCTTCCTTGCTGTGCTTGCCGGCTTCGGATGCCTTGTCGCCGGAACGGGAGGCAGCACGCTCGGCTGCTTCCTTGATACTGGCGACCGTTTCCTTGGTCTCAGAGGAGGCAGCCGCAGCGTTCGTGCCGGCCTTCTCGGCCGGAGTGGAGGCAGCCGCAGCCTTCGGCTTGGGCACCTCGACCGGTGCCGGCGTCGCCGACTCAGCGGGCTTGGCCGTGGAGGCCCCGGAGGAGGTCCCGGTAGCCGCCGGTGCCGGAGCCGTGGCGGGAGTGGTGGCAGCAGCCGGCTTCGGTGCGGGGGTCTTCCAAGGATCCTCAACCGGACGCGAGGCACGCCAGGCAGCTACGCCGGCGGTGACGGCAGCGGCGATGATGCCGAAGACCAACCACCCCTTGCCGCCGCCCTTCTGGTTCTTGCGGGCCTGCTTGGCAGCCTGGGCTGCAGCCTTCTGTGCGCGCTTGAGCGCCTTCTTGTTGCCCGTGACCTTGGAAACCGCGGTCTGTACAGGAACGTTGGCTGCCGTCAGGCTACGCGAAACGCTGTCCGCGGCCACACCGATCCGGGTGGAAAGCGCCGGGAGGTAATCATCGACGACGCGGTCCTTCGCGGTGTTCAGGGCCGGTGTAGCCCGGTCCAGGGTGCTCTGGATCCGCGGAGCGGCTTCATCCACAGCGTGGCTGATCCGCGGCCCAACCTTCTCAAGCCCGCCTTGGATGCGGGGCGTTACGGTGGCTACGCCCTGGGCAAGCTCGTCAGCAGCACGCTTGATACCGTCCTGGATCTTCGGAGATGCGGTTTCGATCCCCTTCTCAATGCGCGGAACGGCCCAGCCCTTGGCTGCGTCCACCTTGGGCGAAGCCCAGTCGCGGGCCGTTACGAGGCCAGCAGCCACATTGGCTTCAAGGTCATGGGTGATGCGGTCCTTCTTCAAAACTACCTCCCGGGATAGTGTCGTTTCAGCCTTAGCCTACGTGTTCGAGCTGATCTCTGCTATCGGAGGCCGCGGCAGGCCGCGGTTTTCACTGTGCGCTGAACCTGCCGGTTTCCGCCCCTGTGCGCAAGCGCCGTGGAAGAATGTTGTTATGACTGCTATTCCTACAGCAAAAGCGACCATCCACACGTCCATGGGCGATATCCGTATCGACCTGTTCGGCAACCATGCCCCCAAGACGGTCAAGAACTTCGTTGGCCTGGCCACCGGTGAGATCGAGTGGACCGACCCGGCAACGGGCGAAAAGACGAGCCGCCCGCTCTACGACGGTACGATCTTCCACCGCATCATCAAGGATTTCATGATCCAGGGCGGCGATCCCCTGGGCCGCGGCACCGGCGGACCCGGCTACCAGTTCGACGACGAAATCAACCCCGACCTTGATTTCGCCACCCCGTACAAGCTGGCCATGGCCAACGCCGGCATCCAGATGGGACGCGGCACCAACGGTTCGCAGTTCTTCATCACCTCGGTGCCCACCACGTGGCTGCAGGGAAAGCACACCATCTTCGGTGAGGTTGCCGACGACGAGTCCCGCGCATTGGTCGACCAGCTCAATGCGGTCTCCACCGACGGACGCGACAAGCCGACCGAAGACGTGGTTATCCACAGCATTACCGTCGAGCAGCTCTAACCTGTTCGAAGGGTGCCCCGGCCGGACTATCCGGCCGGGGCCTTTCGTCAATCCGGGAGTTTCGAGCAATGTCATATGGAGTGCCGGCCGGAGCGCCGGCGTCGCAGGTTCCAGTGTGTCCGCGCCATCCGGACCGGGTCAGCTATATCCGCTGCCAGCGTTGCGGACGCCCGGCCTGCCCTGAATGCCAGCACAACGCCGCCGTAGGCGTGCAGTGCGTGGATTGCTTTGCCGAACAGAACCGGAAGCAGCCGGCCTACCGCACCGTGTACGGCGGACGCACGGCCCCGGCTGCCGGGACGGGCAAACCGGTAGTAACCATCACCATCATGGCGATTTGCGCCGCTGCCTTCCTCCTGCAGCTGGCGGTCCCCGGCTTTACCTCCGACTTCTGGTACCGGCCGGTCTACACGGACTATGAGCCGTGGAGGATGCTGACGTCTGCCTTCCTGCATTCAGCAGGCGGCTTCGTCCACATTGCTTTCAACCTCTATGCGCTGTGGTTCCTGGGCCGGACGCTGGAGCCGATGTTCGGCCGGGCGCGCTTCGCCCTGCTCTATCTGATCTCGGCCGTAGGCGGCTCGGTGGGCGTTATGTACCTTGCCGACCCCGGAACACCTGTCGTGGGAGCCTCGGGAGCGATCTTCGGGCTCTTCGGTGCACTGTTCGTGGTGATCCGCCAGCGGAGGGGTGAACTGCGTTCCCTGGTGATCCTGCTCCTGCTCAACCTGGTGATGGGCTTTGTCTTCCCGAATATCGCCTGGCAGGCCCACGTGGGTGGACTGGTGACCGGGGCCGCCTGCGCGGCCATCATTGCCTATGCGCCCCGGGGTAAGAACCGGACGGTTGTCCAGTTGCTGGGGCTGGCGGCCATAGCCCTGCTCCTGGTGGTGGCAACCATCCTTTGGCCGTCTCCCGTGTAGCGCTTGCCTGCCCGTGCGTGCCCGCTGTCCTTGTGACGGCGGCCACTGTGCGTTAAGGCAAAGTTATCCACAGAGATACCCACAGTGTTAATAACTAACAAGCGTGTAGTTTCTCCTCCGGACCAGCGATCCACAGGGTTATCCATAGCCTGAACGGACTTACACACATGTAATTCCACAGCTGTGGATAACCCGGATCCCTTTGTTTGCGCGGAAGTTGCGGAAGTAACCCACAGAGTTACCCACACCTGTGGATAACTCCGTGCACAACCTGTGAACAACAGGAAAACCGGGGATAACGACTTCAGGCCAACAGAAAGGGCCCTCCGGCTGCGGGTGGCAGCGGGAAGGCCCCTAAGGTTGCGAGGCTGAACGGAGTCAGCGCCAGCGCGTAGTCATCAGAAACCCCACAATGGCAATAGCAAAGCCCACCAGGATGTTGGCGGCACCCAGAGACGGGACGGGGAAGCCTCCCTGGGTGATGTAGTAGGTGATGATCCACAGCAACCCGATGATCATCAGGCCGAACATCACCGGCTTGTACCAAACGGGGTTCGGCTTGGCTGCGGAATTAACACGGGGCTCGGCAGCGGGGCGCGGCGGCTTCTTGCGGGACTTGGACTCAGGCACGGATCCTCCTGGCAGAACCGGCTCTGCGGATGCCGGCGGTTTGTTGGTGGCGGTCTCAGGGGCGGGGACAACACTGCATGGCTGCAGGCGCTGCATGGCACGGCTTCCCGTTCCTGATTATCCTAGCGAATTCCCGGGGCAGAGTATCCTTGGGCACACTAAGCTTCGAAGACCATCCCGCCGAGGAGCGTATGGACCAGTCCCCAGCAGTCCGCGAGGAGCACCGCCCACGCTCCCGCCCGTCCCCCGCGGGCGGCCCGGTACGCATGGTGGTCCACGTCCTAGGGGAAATCCTGGTGACCCTGGGGGTTATCCTGGGCCTGTTTGTGGCCTGGCAGCTGTGGTGGACGGATCTGGAAGCAAACAGGTCCCAGCAGGAGGCCGTGCAGGACCTGTACAAGGATTTTGACCTGCCTCCTGAGGACGCGCCGGCCCCCGCGCCGGCCGGCTACGGCGAACCGGTAGTGATGGAACCGCCGGCTGATGAGGGAACCACTTTCGCGGTCGTTTACGTTCCGCGCTTCGGGGAGGACTATGCGGTGCCGGTCAGCTCGGGTGTGGGTACCCGGGTCCTGGACACGCTGGGACTGGGCCACTACTCCGCCACGGCAATGCCCGGCGGGGTTGGCAATTTTGCGGTGGCCGGACACCGGCAGAGCCACGGCAAGGCCCTGGACGCCATCCACACATTGGTACCCGGAGACCGGATCTATGTGCAGACAAAGGACGGGTACTACAGCTACGTGTACCGCAACACGCAGTTTGTCCTGCCGGACCAGGTTGATGTTTTGGCACCGGTGCCTACAAAACCGGAGGCGGTCCCCACGGAACGGTTCCTCACGCTGACCAGCTGCAATCCCCGCTTTGGCTCACAGGAACGGATCATTGCCTACGCACTGATGGACTCGTGGCAGCCTCAGTCTGCCGGGCCGCCTGCAGAGATAGCAGACGCCGTCGCCGCTAATGTGCAAGGAGGTCGCTAAAATGTATGCATGGCTCTTCCGACGCCTGCCCGGCCCGCTGTGGGTCCGGATTTTCCTTTCCGCGGTGCTTATTGCCGCAGCTGTGCTGGTGCTCATGGAGTTTGTTTTCCCGTGGCTTGCAGAGACCAGCCTTCTTCCATCCTTCACGGAGTCAACGATTGGCGGTTCCTAGCACTATGACCACGCGCATTCTGGTGATCGACAACTATGACAGCTTTGTATACACGCTGGTGGGTTATCTGCGGGAACTTGGAGCGGAAACCACGGTGGTCCGCAACGATGACTTGGACGCGGCACAGGCACTGGAACTGGCGGCAGGGCACAACGGCGTGCTGGTGTCCCCCGGTCCGGGGACCCCGGCCGAAGCCGGTGTGTCCATTGACCTGATCCGCTGGTGCGGGACCACCGGCACCCCCATGCTCGGCATCTGCCTGGGGCATCAGGCCCTGGCCGAGGCTTTCGGGGGAACGGTAACGCACGCTCCGGAACTCATGCACGGCAAGACCTCGTTGGTGGAACATGGAGGTGAGGATGTGTTCACCGGGCTGAACAGCCCGCTGACCGCCACCCGCTACCATTCCCTGGCGGCCGTAGCGGACAGTGTGCCGGCTTCGCTGCAGGTAACCGCCCGCACCGCCAGCGGCATCATCATGGGCCTGCGCCACACCGAGGCGCCTTTGTCCGGGGTTCAGTTCCATCCCGAGTCCGTCCTCACGGAGGGCGGCTACCAGATGCTGGGAAACTGGTTGGAGTCCTGCGGCCTGGCCGGCGCCGCCGCCCATGCATCGACCCTCAGCCCGCTGATCTCCCGCACCGGCCGACCGGCGCAGGAACCGAACGCCGCCTAGCGCTGGGCGGCGCTCGGAGACGGGCTGGGGGACGACGGCGAGGGGGACGGGCTGGGCTCAGCCGGGGCCTTCGCTACGTTCACCACAATGCTTGTCCCCGGCGCGACCTCGGTTCCCGGCATAACGCTCTGTGAGAGCACAATACCCGGGGCAGCTTCGGTGGACTCCACCTCCACCAGCTTCGGCGTAAGCAGCAGCGTGGGATCCAACAGCGTGGCTTCAGCCTGCTCACCTGTGAGGCCGGCCAGATCCGGGACCACCACTTTGCCGGTGGACACAATGATGTTCACCTCGGTACCAGCGGGCACTCGCTCCCCGACAGCGGGTTCCGTCCCCAGCACACGCCCCTCGGACATGGTGGAACTGTTGTCGGTTTTGGTGGCCCCGCCCTTGAGGTCCAGCTCGCGCAGCGCATCACGGGCACCGGACTCGGTCATTCCGATCAGGTCGCCCGGGATCTCTGCCGTGGAGGGTCCCTTGGAGATATAGAGCGTGATGTCCTCTTGCAGATGGGCCATTGCACCGGCGGCGGGGGAGGTTCGTATTGCCAGCCCGTCCTGCACGGTATCGCTGTACTCCTCGCTGATGGACGGCGCACGGAAACCGGCGTCCACTATCGCGTTGAAGGCATCGGATTGCGACATCGCTTCCACAAGGGGGACCGAGGCCGTGGTGGGAGCCGCGGGCTTGGCGTTAAGCACGTTCCAGCCCACAACCCCGGCCGCGCCCAGGACCAGGACAAGGAGAATGACGAAAACGGTGGTCCAGGCACGCCGCCGTGCCTTTTGCTGCGGCTCGCGCTCCCCCGTGGAACCGATGTTCAGGACCGGACGATCCGCGTCTTCCTCGGCAGTAAGCGAGCCGCCCGCCAGAAC
This sequence comes from Arthrobacter sp. zg-Y750, assembly GCF_020907365.1. Taxonomy (NCBI): domain Bacteria; kingdom Bacillati; phylum Actinomycetota; class Actinomycetes; order Micrococcales; family Micrococcaceae; genus Arthrobacter; species Arthrobacter sp. zg-Y750. The sequence goes on from NZ_JAJJOC010000007.1 coordinate 213,104, forward strand.
CTTGGCCATGGCGCGGGTACGCGGTTCCTCATCCTGCGGATCAGCCGGATGTACGGCATGCGGGGGCACCGCAATCGCCTGTGTGGCAGCCGTGGCGGGTCCGCCGTCGCGCACTGCCAGCAGAGCTTCACGGAACTCGCGCGCCGTTTGGTAACGGTGGTTCCGGTCCTTGGCCAAACCGCGTTCCAATACGTCGTCCAGGGCCGTTGAAACCTCGGGGTTGAGGCTGCTGGGCGCCACGGGCAGCTCGCGGACGTGCTGGTAGGCAACTGACACCGGGCTGTCACCGGTGAACGGCGGCCTGCCGGTGAGCAATTCGAAAAGCAGGCAGGCGGCGGAGTAGAGATCGCTGCGTGCGTCCACTGTTTCACCGCGTGCCTGTTCCGGAGAAAGGTACTGGGCGGTGCCGATCACTGCCTGGGTCTGCGTCATGGTGGCAGCTGAATCCGCCATGGCACGGGCGATGCCGAAGTCCATGACCTTCACGCCGCCGTCGACCGTAACCATCACATTGGCTGGCTTGATGTCGCGGTGGACAATCCCGGAACGGTGGCTGTAATCCAAAGCGGCCAGGACGCCCAGGACATACTCCACCGATTTGTCGATGGTGAGCTCGTCCGCCTTCAGGAGGTCCCGCAGGGTCCGGCCCGGCACGTATTCCATCACGATATAGGGCAGCCGGACATCGTCGCGGGTAGACGCTGACTCCTGGTCCCCGGTGTCGTAAACGGATACAACCGAGGGATGGTTCAGCCCCGCGACTGCCTGCGCTTCGCGCCGGAAACGGGATTGGAACAGTGGATCCCGTGCCAGGTCAGGACGCAGCACCTTGATGGCGACCGTCCGGCCCAGGCGGATATCCCGGCCAAGGTAGACGTCGGCCATGCCGCCGCGTCCGATCAGTTCACCGACCTCGTAACGTCCGTTCAGGACGTTGTCGGTGTTGAGGGTGGGTTGCCCTCGAAGGAAATCTGCGCTCATGGTTACTGGTTGCCGGTCGTGGTGCCGGGATCGGACTGGGCGGTGTCGCCGATGCTGGCGCCGCCGTTGGTGGAGGGCGACGGCGCGGGGGGAGATGGCTGTGCCGGGGCGGGGGCAGGCGCCGCCTTAGCGACGGTGTAGGTCACCGAGGAGCCCTTGGGCACGGCAGTGCCTTCGCTCGGATTCACCGCAATGACCGTGCCGGCCCTGGCGTTTGAAGTCTCGCTGCCGCCGTTGCTTGCCACCAAACCGGCGTCGGCAATCCGCTGGCGTGCAGTCGCTTCGTCAAGCCCCGTCAGGGAAGGTACCGAAACAAGTTCCGGTCCGGAGGAGTAGACGACGGTCACCGCAGACCCCGGAACGAGGCTGCCGGAGGGATTGACCTCAATGACCATTCCCTCGGGAACATCGGCGTCGGAAACCGGGAGCCGGTTGACCTGCAGTCCGAGATCCAGCAGTTCCGCGTAGACATCATTGACGGGCCGGCCCGCGTAGGCGGTGGAGTCAACGAAGATTTCCTCATCGCTGGGGGATTCCGACGGCGTGGCGGACGGCGATTTGGACGGCGACTTGGAGGGTAATGCGCTCTTGGACGGACTGGCCGCGGAGGAACTGGCAGCCGGATCCGGGTCTGCATTGTCGTCTGAACCGGTCAGGACGAAGAAGGCCACCACACCGGCCAGGATGAGTACCAGCAGGGCAATCAGCGGGATGGTCCACGGGCTGCGCCCGCGCTTTTCTTCCTCGACGTCACCGTTGTCGTCGGCGCCGTCGTAGTCGACCTCGTCGTCGTCATCGGTCCATTCACGGGACGCGGCGAGCTGGCCCGTGGAGGCATCGCCCGCTACCGTGGCGCCGGCAACGGTGGGCAGTGCCGACGTGGACGGTGCCGTGTCCACCACGCGCGTGGCAGCGGTGCCTGCAGTGGGAACCGGGGCCGTCACGGCACCGGATGCGAACAGCAGCATTCCGGGAACAGCGGTCTCAGCTGCCTTGATGTCGCCGCGTCGGATGGCCGCAACGGCCAGGGCGAGGGCCTCGGCGTCGGCCGGGCGGTCCGCCGGGTCCTTCGCGAGCATGGACATGATCAGGGCGCGGACCGGCTCGGGAATGGACTCGGGCAGCGGCGGCGGGGTGTCGTTGACCTGGGCCAGGGCGATGGCGATCTGGGACTCGCCGGAGAACGGCCGGCGTCCGGCCAGCAGTTCATAGCCGATCACGCCGAGGGCGTAGATGTCACTGGAACCGGTGGCCTGCTGTCCTGTCGCCTGCTCCGGGGCGAGGTACTGGGCGGTGCCCATCACCTGGCCGGTGGCCGTCAGGGGCACCTGGTCGGCGATGCGGGCAATCCCGAAGTCGGTGATCTTGACCTTGCCGTCGGGCATGATGAGCAGGTTGCCCGGCTTGACGTCGCGGTGGACCAGTCCCTGATGGTGGGCAACGGCCAAGGCGGTAGCGGTCTGGCCGATGATGGACAGGGTCCGGTCCGGCGACAGGACCTTGTCGCGTTCGATGATGGTGGAAAGCGGCTGTCCGGGGACAAGCTCCATCACGAGGTAAGCGGAGCCCTCTTCCTCGCCGTAGTCAAAGACATTGGCAATGCCGGGGTGGTTCAGCAGCGCCGTATGCCGGGCCTCCGCACGGAAGCGGTTGAGGAATCCGGGGTCGCCGGTGTACTCCTCCTTGAGGATCTTAATGGCAACAATGCGGCCCAGGACAAGGTCCCGTGCCTTCCAGACCTCGCCCATACCGCCGATGGCAATACGGTCGGTCAGCTGGAACCTGCCGCCTAAGGTGATACCCGATGTAGGCCTCACTTATTCAACACCGCCTCTAGGAGTTTCTGCGCGCTTGGAGTGGTCAATTGGGCACCGGTGGTCAAGTCCACGTCTTCCATGACGACGGAAATGACAACTTGGGGATCGTCGGCAGGTGCGAAGCCAGTGAACCAGGCGTTGTCGCCCCGGCCCTCCACCTCGGCAGTGCCGGTCTTCCCGGCCACCTTTACGCCGGGAATACGGGCGGCACTGGCGCTGCCGTTATCCACAACACCCACCATCCATTCGGTGAGTTGCCGAGCAGTGTCAGGACTGATGGAGGTGTTGAGCTTGGTGGGCTTCGGCTCGTCAATCACGGACAGGTCCGGGGCACGGACGCTGCGGACCAAATTGGGGGTCATTTGCTCGCCGTTGTTGGCGATGGCAGCGGAGATCATGGCGACCTGCAGCGGCGTGGCCGTGACGCTTCCCTGACCGATGGAGGATAGTGCCAGCTGGGCCTGGTCCTCGTTATCCGGGAAGTGGCTGGGAACCACGGGTGTGGGAATGGTCAGCGGAGTGTCAAAGCCGAACTTCTCTGCCTGTGCCGCCAAGTTGTCCTGCCCGAGTTCAAGGGCCACCTGGGCAAAGACCGTGTTGCAGGACTGCGCCAGGGCAAATGCGAAGTCGGCCTCGGAGCGGGAAGAACACGCACCCGTGACAAAGTTCGGCAGGTAGGTATTGGTTCCCGGGAGCAGGAATTCCTGCGGATTCGGAATCACGCTGTCGGCGTCGTACTTTCCCGATTCCAGGGCTGCGGCCGTGTCTACCAGCTTGAACACCGAGCCGGGAGCCAGCAGCGATTCGGTGGCCGGATTGATGTACGGAGACAGTCCGGGGATGGAGGTGAGTTCAGCCATGGTCGATTCGATCAGGCCGGTGTCGTGCACAGCCAGTGCATTCGTGTCATAGGTTGGCTTGGAGACCATGGCGAGGATGTCGCCCGTCTTCGGGTCCATCATCACGATGGAGCCCTTCTGACCGTCCGGAATGAGGTCATAGGCCAGCTGCTGCAGTTCCGGATCAATGGTCAGCTCCACTGAAGCGCCCTGACTCTGGGCCCCGGAAAAGACCTGGACCAGCTTGTCGTAGAACTGCTGCGGGCTGTTGCCGGAAAGTTCTTCATTCATCGCCGTTTCCAGCTGGGAGGTGCCGTTGAGGTTGAAGAAGCCGGTTAGCTGCGAATACAACTCAGGGTTGTTGTAGACCCGCTGGTAGTTAAACTCATCATTGGAAGGAACCGACTCGGCAACGGCCTTGCCGTCCACCAGGATGGAGCCGCGGTTCTCGCCGAAATCCCGGTAAATGGAACGCCGGTTGTCAGTATTTTTGTTCAAGTCCTCAGCCGCGAAGAACTGCACGTAGGTCAGCGAGCCGAGAATGAGCGCGAACATTGCCAGGGCTACTACCCAGCTGTTCCGGATGGCCTGGTTCATTCGACTCCTTCCTTAGGGGTGCGCCGGGCGCGTGCGGAGGCGCCGATCGGGGATTCACTCATGGCCGGAACCATGTCGGTGGACACCGGACCGGAGGTCACGGGGCGCCGAGAGGCATCCGAGATCAGCAGCAGCAACGCCACAATGATCCAGTTCGCCAGCAGCGACGAACCGCCGGCGGACATGAACGGCGTGGTTAGGCCGGTCAGCGGGATCAACCGGGTAACACCGCCAATGACCACAAAGCACTGCAGCGCAATGGTGAACGAGAGCCCGCACGCCAGCAGTTTTCCGAACCCGTCTTTGGTCCCCAGAGCGGCACGGAAGCCCCGGGATACGAGAAGTACATACATGAGGACAATCGCGAAGATGCCGATCAGGCCCAGTTCTTCGCCCAGGGCGGCAATGATCATGTCGCTGTTGGCGAAGGTCACCAGATCCGGGCGGCCCTGGCCCAAACCGGTGCCGATCAGTCCGCCGCTCGCCAGTCCGAAGAGACCCTGAACCACTTGGTAGCTTCCACCCACCGCGTTGTAGACCTCGGGGTCAAAGGCGTTGAGCCAGCCGTGGATACGCTGCTGAACATGGCCGAACAGCTGCAGGGCAGCAAACCCGCCTACGGCGAGCAGGCCCAGTCCGATGACCACCCAGCTCACCCGGCTGGTGGCGACGTAGATCATCGCCATGAAGAGTCCGAAGAAGAGAATGGATGAGCCGAGGTCCCGCTGGAAGACCAGCACTCCGATGCTGACCAGCCACGCCACGATCATGGGACCCATGTCCTGCATGCGCGGGAACTGCAGGGGACCGACCTTGCGGCCGGCCAGGAGGATCAGATCCCGGTTGGTGGATAGATACCCGGCGAAGAATATAGCCAGGGTGATCTTGGCGATTTCGCCGGGCTGGAAGGTACCCACACCAACATTGATCCAGATCCGTGCACCGTTAATGGTGGTTCCGAGCGGCGTCAGCGGCAGCAGGAGGAGGATGGCACTGACGATCAGCGAAATATAGGTGTAGCGCCGCAGGATCCGATGATCCTTGATCACGAACATCACGGCGATGCCCGCGGCAACGGCCACGGTGCTCCACAGCAGCTGCCGGTCCGCTGCGGTGTCGCCGTTGGTGATGTCCAAGCGGTGGATCATTGCCAAACCGATGCCGTTGAGGGCGGTGACAATGGGAAGTATTACCGGGTCGGCATATTTCGCCCGGAAGCGCAGGACCAGGTGGAAAACAACCACCAGGGCCATCAGCGTGCCGCCCTGCACCCAGAAGTCGGAGTCGAACCCGCGGTCCTCATCCAGGCCGACGATCATGTTGGCACCCACCCCGACGAGCAGGGCGACCAGCAGGAGCAGGGCTTCGATGTTGCGGCGGGGTTTGGCAACGGTCAGGAGATCAGACATTACTGCTTACCTCCGCAGGCACTGTTGGCCGCAGCGTCGGGCTGCGCCGTGGAAGTGGGAGCCGGTGTGGAAGTGGGGGACGGCGTGGAGGTGGGTCCCGGAGCCGGATCCACAGGAGGACACATGACAGCCTTGGCAGTGTCCCGCAGATCCTCTACGATCTGGTCGGCATGCTCAAGGTCCCGCGCGGGAAGAGTGTCTTCCACCCGGTTGCGGTGGTACTCGGAAAGGCTGTCCACGGGAATGTCAGAGATATCCGTGACGTGGGAAAGATGGATGGGGCCGATCGTCTGGGAAACACCGTTGAAGACGGCCACCCGGTTGTCATAGGAGCCCACGTAGTAACGGGTTTGGGTCCAGGTGTACCCGAGCCACATCACAGCCGCGAGCAACAGGGCCAGTACGGTCAGGAAAGCCGGGAGCAGCCAGCGGCGCCAACCGGGCCGCTTGGTGTCCTCCGGAGCGGGTCCCGGGGACTGTGCGTCGTCGGCCTTGTGCGTCAGCATGCGGGCGGCGCGGCGCTCGGCCGAGCGCTTAGTGACAATGGGAATCTGGCCGGTTTCGGTGGCGAGCGATGCTGCACCTACCAGGACATGGGGGCGCGAGGAGAGGTCCTGCCGGATCAGCTCCGCGCGTTCCTGAAGACTTTCGTCGTCTTCTTGATCTTCGCCGGAAGAATCGGCCTCTTCCTTGCCTTCGGTCACGGCCGGTGCCGGGGTACTCACGGCAGGGGCTGCTGAGACGGTTGCCTGACGGGGACGGCCCTGCCCGGCAGGAAGCTCTGTCATCGCCGCAGTGGACGGAGCGGACCCGGCGTCGGGATCATCGTCGATCTCGATCACTGCAACAGTGACGTTGTCCGGGGAGCCGCCGGCGAGGGTCAGTTCCACCAGCGTGTCGACGCACTGCTGCAGGTTGGAGGTGCCCCGCAGGACGCCCTCGATATCGGAGTCGCGGAGCACGGCGGTGAGACCGTCCGAGCACAGCAGCCAGCGTTCGCCCGGTTCCACATCGAAAGTGGCCAGGTCCAGTTCAGGGCTCGCGTCGACGTCGCCCAGTACGCGCATCAGGACGTTCTTATGCGGATGGACTTCAGCTTCTTCGGGCCGCAACCGGCCCTCGTCGATGAGACGCTGGACGAATGTGTGGTCGATGCTGACTTGGCTGAACTCGCCGTTCTTGAGCCGGTAGGCGCGGGAATCGCCGATGTGGGCCAGGGCCAGCCGCCGGTCATGGAGCAGCAGTGCCGTGACGGTGGTGCCCATGCCGGAGAGCTGCGGGCTTGTGGTCACCAGTTCGGAAAGGAGGGAGTTTGCGGCCTGGATTTCGTCCGCAAGGACGGTCAGCGGCTCGTCCTCCTGGACCCGGCTGTCCAGATGCACCAAATCCAGCACGGTGGAGGCAGACGCGACGTTGCCGCCGGCGTGGCCGCCCATTCCGTCAGCGACCACTGCAAGGTACCGCCCCACATAGGCGGAGTCGTCGTTCTTGAAACGAACCATGCCCACGTCGGAACGTGCTGCATATCGAAGGACCAAAGCCACGGTCAGGGCCTCAGCTCAATGACCGTTTTGCCGATTCGGACAGGTACGCCGGGTTCCACGGGCAGCGCCCGGGTGAGCTGGCTGCCGCCCAGATAGGTGCCGTTGGTGGAACCCAGGTCCTCGATGAACCAGCGGCTGCCCTGCGGAAACAGGCGTGCGTGGCGGCCGGAAGCGTAATCGTCCTCAAGGACGAGGGTCGCTTCCTGTGCGCGGCCGAGCAGGATGGGACTGGCGGCGAGGTCCAGGGTGGTGCCGCGCAGCGGACCTTCCGTGACAACGAGTTCCCGCGGCGTGACCTTGGCCGGGGCCGGGGCGCGCTTCTCCAACTCGGGGTTCCGGCGCATCTGCCGGGCGGTGGGGGTTCCGGTCCGGTTACGGCTGCCCACGGCAAGGTCGCGGCGGATGGCGCCCACTACGGAGATCACCATGATCCACAGGACCAGTAGGAAGCCGTACCGCAAAAGGGTTTCGGTCAGTTCGCCCAGCACTAACGTCCTCCGGCCCGGACAGGCAGCAGCCGGAAGACTATCCGGGTACGTCCCATGGCAATGGTGGATCCGTCGGTAAGCACTGCTTCACCCTGAACTTTCTGGCCGTTGACGAAGCTGCCGTTGGTGGAGCCCAGGTCAATGGCGCGGCTTGCACCGTTCTCGGTGCGTATTTCCAGATGCCGCCGGGAAACACCGGTGTCATCCACAAGAATGTCGGCCTCGGAAGAGCGTCCCAGGACCACCGACGGCGCATTCAAGGAATAACGCTGTCCGTCAATGTCCAGGACTGGCTGCACCCGGGCCGAAGGGCCTTGCCGGGGTGCCGGCGGCTGCGGAACCCTGGGCGTGGCTGAGGGGGATTTCTCGGTGGCGGAATCCACTTCCAGTACCCCGGACTTCAATGAGGCGTCACGGGTGAAGGACACCCGGACGGGACCCTGCAGGCTGTAGGACTGGCTGCGCGCGTGCTTAATGACGACGTCGCACAGTTCTTCCGCCAGCGGGGCACCCCACTGCTGGGCCTGTGTGAAGTCCGAGCTGGACAGCCGCACCGTGAAAACGTTGGGAGCCAAGGTGCGTCCCTGCCCGAGGACCATGGAGCGCTCATCAAGCTCCCGGCGCAGCGCAATGGCCAGTTCCAGCGGTTCTACCCGGCCTGAGGAGCCGGACGTGAAAGCGCCGCGGACCATCTTTTCGATGCCGCGTTCGACATTGTCGAGTAAGCCCATGTCCGTCTCCTTCCGCGTCCTGTCCGGTGAATAGCCACGCCTGCCACCCGTCTCCCGGCGCCGGGGCGCCGGGCGGAATGAACCGCCGGGACTGCGTTGGGACTGGTTCCGGCAGGTCACAGGTACATACGTCCACTTCGATACTACTGGGGAGCGCTGATAAATGTCTTACCGCGCCTCCCGGTACTCCGTGTCCGTCAAGCCCCCGCGGGATCTTTGCGGTGCATTTATTGGAAGTGTCCGGGCCGCGCACCTGGGCGCCGGCTGCGGTCCATCCCGCACCTACATCCCTGCAATGACGCGGATTTCAGGGGTGTCGAAGGGGCGTTTAGGTGTTTCGCCAAAATGCCGGTATGCTTGATTCTGCTGTTCCCGAGGAAACGCAACGCAGATGGTCTCAGGAAGATTTGAGATCATTCGCACATAGCTTCCGAGGGAAACCATTTTGCGCGAGTGGCGGAACGGCAGACGCGCTGGCTTCAGGTGCCAGTGTCCGAAAGGGCGTGGGGGTTCAAATCCCCCCTCGCGCACAGTTAGGAATGACCCCGGCTCACCAGCCGGGGTCATTTTTTATGCCCGGGTGCGTTGATCCAGCAGGGTGCACGTATAGAAACGGTGCATCCGCAGGCAGAGCACAAAGGAGGGGACCGCCTGGCAGCAGGCGGTCCCCTCCTTTGGAAGCAGAGCGGTATTTAGGAGCGTTCGGCCTTCTTCGCCTCTGCGTCCTTGACCCGCTGGGTTTCGGCGCGGACGGCGGCAAAACTGGCCCGCTCTTCCACGAGCCAGGCCGGGGGCTGGGCGAGCAGTGCCTTGATTTCCTCTGTGGTGAGCGGCTCCGTAATGCCGGACCGGGTCAGGCCGCCAATGGAGATGTTGAGCTTCTGGGCCACCACCGGCCGCGGGTGCGGCCCGTTGCGGCGCAGTTCGCTGAGCCACTCCGGCGGGTTGGACTGGAGTTCGTCAAACTGGGCGCGTGAAATGGGCCCGTCCTGGAAGTCCTGCGGCGCGGCGGGCAGGTAGATGCCCAGTTTCTTGGCTGCCGTGGCAGGCTTCATGGTTTGGGAGGATTTCTCGGTGGTCATATTCCAAGGGTATCCGCACGCCGCCGCCCGGGCCGGTGGGCTAAGGTGTTCTGATGCCCACAGACACTTCAGCTCTTCAGAACGGGGCGACTCCGCGGCCGCTGACCGTGGCCTATGTTCCGGGCGTGACCCCGGGCAAATGGATCACCCGCTGGCAGGAACGCAAGGACCAGGAACTGAGGACGTTCCAGTGTGAGGAAGCTGCCGCTGTGGAGGAACTGTCCTCCGGCCGCGCCGATCTCGCTTTTGTACGCCTTCCCGCTTCCGGCTTCACGCGTCCGGAGGGGCTGAACCTCATTCCCCTCTATGAGGAGCAGCCGGTTGCCGCAGCGGCGAAGGACCACCCCCTTACGGCCTTTGACGAGGTTGAACTGGCGGATCTGGACGGCGAAACCCTCCTGGACGTGGAAGAAATGGGCGGAGCCGCCGTCGCCCTGGAAGTAGTGGCGGCGGGCAGCGGCGTCGTTATCCTGCCCATGTCCGTGGCGCGGCTGTATTCGCGCAAGGATGTCACGGCCCGCCCCGTGAACGGGGTGCCGCCCACGAGGATCGGTATCGCGTGGCTGCAGGAACGGGACGGCGATGACGTCGAAGAGTTTGTGGGCGTGGTGCGGGGGCGCACTGCCAACAGTTCCCGCCAGCCTTCTGTCCTCGAAGAGCAGAAAACGACGGCGCGGCAGCGGACGAAGGCACGCCAGTCCCGCAGCGAGGGCAAGCCGGCGGCCAAGTCCGGCGGCCGCACGGCAGGCAAGGGCGCCGGCGGCAAGGGAAAAGCCACAGGCAAGGGTGCGGCCAAGGGTGCAGGCAAGAGCGGCAAACCGCGTCGCAGCCGCTGACTTGTACCGCGTACCGCTCCGGACGGATTTGGCGGTACTCTTCGCGGATGCGAATCAAGATGAGCAGTATCCACGTGCTGGACCCGCAGCGGGCCTACGGGTTCTACACGGGGACCCTCGGCATGGAACCCCTGATGGCCATGCCGGAGTACAACCTGTTCATTGTGTGCTCCCCGGAGGAACCGGGAGGGCCAGGGCTCCTGCTTGAACCCAGCGAAGATCCTGTGGCGGAAGCCTACCGGGCCGGGTTGTACGCACAGCAGCTCCCGGTCCTGGTGCTTGGTGTCCGGGATGTGCAGGCGGAGTACGACCGGCTCAGCGGCCTGGGGGTGGAGTTCATCGGCGAACCGACCCTGGATGCAATGGGCACGCAGGCTGTTTTCGACGACGGCTGCGGCAACTACATCCAGCTGCACCAAGACTGAACTGGCCATGTTGCTGCTCTGACCATCCCCGGAAGTCCTAGCGTTCGCCCAGCCGCGGGCGCAGCCGTGATTCCTCCAGATCCAGCAGGCGCTGCGCCTCCGCCAGCGTCCGGGATGCGTAACGCCCTTCGCGCCGGGCCACCAGCAGCTGGTCACGTTCGGCTTCCACGACGGCGCGGCGAAGCCGGCGGTACTGCAGCTGCGGCGTCGCCTCCTCGCTCATGCCCAAGGCGCGTACCCGTTCCCAAGCCAGTTCGCTGCGCAGGAAGGTGCTCTGCCGGACCCGTTCCACCACATCCGGATCAACTTCCTCCCGCGCACCCAGGCATTCCGCCGGTTCTTCCAGAATCGTCAGTCCGGCGCCGCTGAGTTCATCCAGGAGTTTGGCCAGTTCCCGCTGGTCTGCCGCGACGTCGCGTCCCTGGACACCCAGGACCCGGATCACCCACGGCAGGGTTCCACCCTGCAGCAGCAGGGTGGCCACAGCCACGGTAAAGGCAATCAGCACCAGCTGTTCGCGGTACGGGGTCTGTTCCGGCAGGGACTGGGCGGCGGCCAGCGTCACCACTCCGCGCATGCCGGACCAGGAAATCACTACGCCGCCGCGCCAGCCCAGACCCTCGCGGCGCAACTGTTCGACGTCGGCCCGCCGCCGTCGATACAGCAGCTCAGCGCGGCGATGGCGCCTGCGTTTGCGCTCATTGGTGAAGCCACCGGCCTTGATGCGGTCCAAGCCCAGCCGGAACCGCTGGGTCCGCAGGTCCTGGTACCGTACTTTGGCCCGCAGCACGTAGATCAGCGGAGTGACCCAGGCGAAACGGACCAGGACCAGCAGGCCGGTGGTGATCAGTCCGATCAGCACGGCGTCCCAGACCGAAAGCAGTGCCGTGTCCACGTTTTCCACCAAATGGCGCAATTCAAGGCCCATCAGCAGGAATACGCCGTTTTCGAGCAGGAACGAGATGGTGCGCCAGTTGATGCTGTCATTGATCCGCACCTGCGCCGTGAACGCTGAAGCGCTGCGGTGTCCCGTGTATAGCCCGGCAACCACCACGGCCAGCACACCCGAGGCGCCCACTTCTTCGGCGGGAATGAACGCCACAAACGGCACCACAAAGGAAATAGCGGTGTCCAGCACCGGGTCGTGCAGCTTGGAACGGAGAAAGACTGTGGCGGCGCCTACCAGCAGTCCCACGGCAATGGCCGTGATGACGGCAAATCCGAAGTCTCCGATGCCTGCCCAGATACTCGACAGCCCACCGGCCGAGGCAGCCACGGCGGAGCGCAGCAGCACCAGCGCCGTGGCGTCATTGACCAGCCCTTCGCCCTCCAGGACGGTCACCAGCCGCGGCGGCAGTCCCAGCCGCTTGCCGATCGCAGTGGCGGCGACGGCGTCGGGCGGGCTGACGACGGCGCCCAGGGCCACGGCGGCTGCGAAATTCAGGTCCGGGAGCAGCACATAAAGCACCGTCCCGGTGGCGAAGGCGGACACGAGCACCAGGAACACCGAGAGGGAGGAAATCGCGCCGATGTTCCGCCTGAAATCGACCACGGGCACGTTGACAGCCGCCGCGTAGAGCAACGGCGGCAGCACACCCATCAGGATCCACTCATGCGGAACGGAGAACGCCGGCACGCCGGGGGTATAGGACAGGGCAAATCCCACAACCACCAAGATGATGGGAGCCGCGATGCCGAGACGTTTGGAGAAAGCCGCTACGGTCACAATCACCGAAACGCCTACTACTGCGAAGAGAGCCAGTTCCACACTTCAACCCTAGCCCTGCACACAGGGAAGGCTGCAGCCGGGACGGCTAGGTGTACGGTGACCAGCCGGTGACTGCGCTCAGAGCCGCCATGGTGACCCCGAAGATCGCATAGACAGTGACCGGAACCATGATGGCCCATTCCCGCCAGGAACCGGCCGCTCCGATCAGGGGGAGGGAGAAACTGCCGCTGCTGCGCCAGAGCTTGTTGACCACCGGGAAGCGGGCCAGGGAACGCGGACGTTTGATGCGCAGCGGCCACAGGACCATCACGCCCTGGTGGGTCAGCAGATCACCCAGGATATGCACGGCCACACCCAGGCCCACGGCAACTGGCAGCCAGTCATTGTTCTCCGGTGCGTACACGGCAATGAAAACGGAAAACGCCAAGGCGAGGAACCAACTGCGGGCCGGTCCGCCGGCGATCTTCAGGGCCTTGAAAGCGAAACCCATCAGCAGGACGGACAGGATGCCCGCACCCAGCGCCACCGAACCGAAGACGGGTACGTCCGCCGTCACCTTGCCCAACGCAGTAGCAAGGGCAACAAACACGGCAAGCCCCAGGAGCGAGTGCGTCCCGCGCCGGTGCCCCCCGCTGATGGTTTCGGTGAGGCGGGCCAGGATCTTGGTAATCGGCGGCAGTGAATGGGCTATCGTGCCGCTGTGGTGGTCAAGGTCCGGCAGCAGTGCCGCACCGGCCGTCAACAGGGCACCCGTCACCACGCCCAGCGGTGTGACCGGGTACCAGCCAAGGGCGTGCGGGGCAGTGGAAGCAACGGCAACCCAGGCCGCGGCGCCGCTAGCGGCATGGTGGCCACCCATCATGGTGTAAGAAATCCTTCGAAAGGGCGGAGCAGGCGCCGGTGATAAAGGGCGGAAAAATAGAAAGCTTTCTATTTTTCCACGGTTTCGGGCGGCAGCGGTTCACGGCGACGCCGCCGTGACGATGGCGCCTCAGGCGACGGCGTACCCCAGGTGCCGCAGTACCGTGTCCACTATTTCCGCCGGAGACGAAGTGATGTCCAGGCGGAGGCCGTCTTCGTCCGGTGCCAGCGGCTCCAGGGTGCTCAGCTGGGACGGCAGCAGAGAGGGCGGCATGAAGTGGCCGCTGCGGGTTTTCATGCGTTCTTCCAGCACTTCACTGCTGCCGTCCAGATGGACGAAATGGACGGTGCCGGGCGCCTGGGCGAGCACGTCGCGGTAGGTCCGTTTGAGGGCCGAGCAGGTCACGATGGTGCACCGGCCGTTGCCGGCCTGGGTGCCCATCCAGTCCCTGATCGAATACAGCCACGGCCAGCGGTCCTCATCGTCCAGCGGGGTTCCAGCGGACATCTTGGCAATGTTGGCCGGGGGATGGAATTCATCGGCCTCGGCGGCGATCCAGCCGAGCCGCTTGGAGAGCAGATTGGCGATGGTGGTTTTACCGGAGCCGGAAACACCCATAATCACGAGGTGCTGAGCGGTGGAGGCCATTTCCAACTCCTTGGAGGACGCCGTTGTCGAGGGTTTTGTGAATGCTGAAAGCAATTCGTCACAAAGGTATCACCAAACGCCGCGACGCTATGGGGAGGAGCACTGGACAACTAGGGTGAAGCGAGGTCTGCGGCATCGATCCGTCTTTTGGGGTTGTGTGCAGCCCGCAATGCCAATTGATGCCGTGTACGGAATATAACAGGAATGATGCAGACATGAGTGAACGCGCCGCACCCGCTCCCCAAGCAGCGGTGGTCCTGAACGGCAGAATCATAGAGGTGCTGGGGCAGGACATAGTGTCCGGCGTGCTGATGCCGGGGGACCGGCTGACCCTGGAAGGACTCCAGCAGGAATTCGGTGTTTCCCGGACCGTGGTTCGGGACTGCATGCGGATCCTCGAATCGATGAACCTGGTGTACTCCAAGCGCCGCGTGGGCATTGTGGTTCTGGAACCCGGGTTGTGGAACGTGTTTGATCCGCGCGTCATTAAGTGGCGGCTGCAGGGTCCGGGGAGGACGGAGCAGTTCCGGACCCTGACTGAACTGCGGGTGGGTGTGGAACCAGTGGCTGCCGCGGGCGCCGCCCGCCGGGCCTCCGACGTCGACCGGGCGCGCTTGGTGGAACTCGCGGCAGAGCTGCGCCGGCTGGGCGAAGCCGGGGAACTGGAAGGTTTCCTGCAGGCTGATATTGAATTCCATACACTGTTGCTGCGCGCCAGCGGCAACGATATGTTCGCTTCGCTGCAGGAAGTGGTTGCCGCGGTCCTGACCGGCCGCACCATCCACAAAATGATGCCGCCGCACCCCACCGAGGAAGCGTTGAGCGGACATGCCCTGGTGGCCGCAGCGGTTGCCGGCGGCGACGACGCCGCTGCGCTGGCGCATATGGCCGGACTGCTGGAGGAAGTGCGCCTGGCCGTCTCAGGCTGACCGGCCGGGAATGCAAAAGACCCGCACCTCCGTGGGAACGGCGGCGCGGGTCCTCAGCGAACCAGTGCTTAGCGGGTGGCCTCGAGGTTGCTGTCCTCGGGCGTTACCACCTGTGCCGTGGCGGAGATGTTTTCGGCATCCACCATCCAGGCGTACTGCTCCAGCTTGGCAATGAAGCCGTGCAGGATGTCGGCGGTGGTCGGATCCTCTTCATCCACCTGGTCGTGGACGTCGCGCATGGTCTTGACGACGGCGTTCAGCATCGCCACCACGTGCGTCACGGTGTCGCGGGTGTCCACGAGGCCGGCGGGGAACGGCGGCAGGGTGGTGCCCGAAGCGACGGCTGCGCTGCGGCCGTCCGGAACGGCCCAAAGTGCGCGCATCCGCTCCGCCAGCTCGTCGGTAAAGGTACGTGCGTCTTCGATGATTTCGTCCAGCTGCAGGTGCAGGTCGCGGAAGTTCTTGCCCACCACGTTCCAGTGGGCCTGCTTGCCCTGCAGATGCAGTTCGATCATATCGACCAGGACCGCCTGCAGGTTTGTGGCCAGCTCTTCTGATGCCTTCATGTTTTCCTCCGATGGTGACGAAAAATGAGTACTTCTGCACCTGCCGGGATGCCGGTTGCCGGTTCCGGTTCCGGTGCGCCGGCGGGTGGATCGCTTCCCACCCTAACCCGGGCCGCCGTGCCGGACCAGAACCTGCGGAACCCGCAGATGCCAATATAAGCAACCTTACCTTCCGCTTGAACCGGTTGGTGCTGCTGTGTACGGTGAGGAGAACGGGGCTGCTGGTAAAGGGGCCCGGCCAGAGGCAGGATTCGCACTACCGGAGGGACAATATGACCACCGTAGAAGAGTCAATCGACGTAGCAGTACCGGTAACCACTGCCTACAACCAGTGGACCCAGTTTGAGTCGTTCCCGCACTTCATGAACGGCGTAATCTCGATTACCCAGCTTTCGGACACCACCAACCATTGGGTGACCAAGATCGGCGGCACGGAGCGGGAGTTCGACGCCGAGATCACCGAACAGCATCCGGATGAGCGCGTCGCCTGGAAGAGCACGGACGGCAAGTCCCACGCCGGCGTCGTCACGTTCCACCGGTTGGGCGATGCCCAGACCCGGGTCACCGTGCAGCTGGACTGGGACCCGGAAACCCTGGTCGAAAAGCTGGGCTCCGCCGTAGGAGCCGATGACCGGCAGGTGAAGTCCGATCTTAAACGCTTCAAGGAATTCATTGAAAGCCGCGGGTCAGAGACCGGTTCCTGGCGCGGCAACGTGGACGCACCAGGAAACGCTGCCACGGGTTCCGGTGGTCCCGCCGCGGCGCCCGCCGCTCCGGCAACCTCCACCAGCACCGAACGCCTTGCTGCCGCGCCGGAAGCCGATCCGGCCATGGACGATCCCGAATCGGGCGGTCCCCGCGCCGGCTTCTAGCCGGACACAAAAACTGCGGATGCCGGTACGGCATCCGCAGTTTTTGGCTTAACCGGCCGGACAGGTCAGGCCGGGTCAAGATTCTTCACGGAAGGCCCTTCGAGCAGCGCGCCTTGGGCGCTGAAGCGCGAACCATGCAGCGGGCAGTCCCAGGACTGTTCAGCATCGTTCCAGTTCAGGACGCCCTTCAAGTGCGGGCACACCGCCGATACCCGGCTGGTTTCTCCGCGAACCGTGCAGATGCCCACGGGCTTGCCGTTCTCCCGGGCAACCACACCCTGCCCCTCCGGCGGAGCGGTGTCCGTGCTCCGGGCCAGCCCGGCTGCCCAGCCGGTGAGCATCTCCAGTCCCACTTCGGCGTTGTCCCGCAGGGTGGAGGCGGCATCCAGCGGTGCGACCCGGGGCTTGTACAGTTCCCTTGCCCACGGGTTCTCGCCGCCCAGGATTTCCGCGCTCAGGGCCAGTGAGGCGGCAGCCGCGTTGGTCATGCCCCACTTGTTGTAGCCGGTGGCGGCATAGATGTTGGCGCCCATCAGCGGCAGTTGGCCCACGTAGGGAAGGCTCCGCGCCGGCGCGTAGTCCTGCGCCGACCAGGCGTAGCTCGCTGCGGTGCCCACTTCGAAGTTCTCCACGGTCCACCCCACCAGGTCATCGACCAGCTCCTGGGTGTTTTTCTTCCGCCCCACGGTGTGTCCGTTGCCGCCGGCGAGCAGGTAGGACATGCCGTCCACCTCGGCGGTCCGGAGCGAGCGGGTGGGGGAATCCACCGACAGGTACATACCCTGGGGCACCGCGCCGGTGACGGGCAGCGCCGCGGCATAGGACCGTTCGGGCTTCAGGACACTGAAGTAGCCGCCGCGGTCCAGGATTGGAATGCCGGTGGCCAGCACGAGGTTCCGGGCACTAACCTCGCCCTGTCCGGTCAGTACCGTGATTCCGGCCCCCTCCTGGTGTTTGGCCCCGGTCACCCGGACGCCCTCTACCAGTGTTCCCCCATGCGCGCGGTAATCCTGAGCCAGCCCGGCCAACACTTCCAGGGGATGGATCTGCGCCTGGCCGGTCAGCCGCAGCGCCCCCGTGACCTCATAGGGCAGCTCGGTGTCCTCGGTCAGTTCAACGTCCAGGCCCGCCGCCCGGGCGGCTTCCTGTTCCTTGAGCAGGGACTTCCGCCCCTGTTCGGTGGTGGCATAGGTGTACGCGTCGCGGGTCTCGTACCTGATGCCGTTCTCGTCGCAGAAGCGCAGCAGCCAGCTCTGTCCCTGCCGGTTAGCTTCCACGTACTGCCCGGCAATTTCGGCGTTGTGATGCGAGGTGATCCCCGAGAGGATGGTCCCCTGCAGCAGTGAGAGCTTTGCCGTGGTGTTGCCGGTGGTAACGGCGCCCACCGTCCGGGCTTCCAGGATCACCACCTTCTGGCCGCTGCGGGCCAGCAGTGCTGCGGTGGTCAGGCCGGTCAGGCCGGCACCTACAACCACGGTGTCGTAGGCGGCCCCGGGTTCAAACGCGCCGGAGGGGATGGCGGGTGCGGAGTCGAGCCAAAGGGATAACATGTCAGCCTTCCCGCCATTCTGATGAGGTGATGTGGGAGCCGCCCTGCGGGCCCATTTGGAGCATGCCGCCGTCGACGGCCCACGAAGCGCCGGTGACGTAGGACGACGCCGGCGAAGCCAGGAAAGCGACAACGTCGGCGATTTCGCGGGCATCACCGGGACGGCCGAGGGGAATGCCGGGGCGGTCCTCGCTCCGCGGATCGGTGTCTTCCTGATCCGTCATGGGGGTGGCGATTTCACCCGGCTCCACTGAATTCGCGGTAATCCCGTAGCTGCCCAGTTCCAGCGCGATGGTTTTCATCAGGCCGCCCAGTCCGTGCTTGGAGGCGGTGTAGGCGGCGGCGCCCACGCGGGGCTGCACCTCGTGGACGCTGGTGACAGCTATCAGCCGGCCGCCGTTGCCGGCCGCGACCATCCGCTGCGCTGCCCGCTGCAGGCACACAAAGGCCCCGCTGAGGTTTGTGTCCACGGTGGTGCGCCACGCGTCATAGGCCAGGTCAAGGAACTTCTGCCCGTCACCGGTGCCGGCGTTGCTGACAAAAACGTCCAACCCGCCCAGCTGCTCCGCCAGTGCATCCACGACATCGGCGCAGCCGGGCAGGTCCGTGGTGTCCAGACGCGCGACGACGGCGTTGCGGCCGTGCGATCGGATCTCTTCCGCCGTGTCCCGGGCTCCTTGCTCATCGGAATGCCAGGTCACTCCCACATCCATTCCGGCTTTGGCCAGCGCGACAGCCGTGGCGCGTCCTATCCCGGAATCAGACCCGGTCACGATGGCCGTTTTCGGCTCAAAGCTCATTGGTACCCCCTCGTGGTCGTGGAAAGTCAGTATGCTTCCCACCTTGCCCCAATTGTGCAACAGTTTAAAGTCCTGATTACCTAATCCTCCCGGTCCGGTCCCCGGTGCCGGGGTGCAGAGGAGTCATCATGGCATACCCCAGTTACAGCTCCGGCGGCGGTCTTTCGGCCCGCCGGACCAGCGCGCAGAAAGCGGCAATTGCCTTCGGAATTGTTTTCCTGCTGATTGGTGTCCTGGGCTTCATTCCGGGTTTGACCGCCAATTACAGCCAGCTCTACTTTTCCGGTTACACCTCCGAGGCAACGCTTCTGGGCATCTTCCAGGTGTCGGTACTCCACAACGTAGTCCACATGCTGCTGGGCTTTGCGGGCCTGGCCATGGCCCGGTCCAATTCCTCGGCGAAGCTTTACCTGGTCGGTGCGGGTATCCTCTACGCCCTGCTCTTTATCTATGGGCTCCTGGTTCCGTTCGACACGTCAGCGAACTTTGTCCCCCTTAACACCGCGGACAACTGGCTGCACGTAATCCTGGCGGTGCTGATGATCCTGCTGGGCATCTTCCTTGGCCGGCGGACCGACAACCGGACGTACCGCAGCAGTGGCAACCCAGGCGAGGGCTCGATCCCGAACTGATCCGGACAGCCCAGGGACAACGGCAGGACCGGCCCCGGCGGGACCGCAGCGGCCATTTGGTGCCCGGCGGCGGGGTGCTGGCAGACTGGATGCAGACACCGCCCGCACCGGGCGGCCCGTTGCGAAAGGAACCTGGTTTGTCCGCCGCACTAATGGTCATTGACATGCAGAATGCCTACTTCGAGAGCCCTGCCCTGCAGAAGCACCAGGAACGGGTTGTTGAAAAAACCAATGAGCTCATTGGCTTGGCGAAAGCTGCCGGGGTCCCCGTCCTGATGGTCTGCACGGAGCACGAGCGGGACAAGTCCACTTGGACATTGAGCATGCTCGATGATGACCAGGGCTTCATTTTCAGCGGGAGCGAGCAGGCAGACTTTGTCCCCGGCCTGGATCACGCCGACCTGCCGCGGCTGGTGAAGACCCGCGACAGCGCCTTCGTGGGCACCGACGTCCTGCTGCGCCTGCGGAACTGGGATGTCCAGACACTGGTGCTGGCCGGCGTCGCAACCCACAATTGTGTGGCGCAGACCGCCGCTGACGCCTTCGCGAATAACTTCCGGGTCCGTTTTGCCCGGGAAGCACTCGCCTCCACCAACGAGGAATACGAGGAAGCGATCCTGAGGATGCTTTCCGACGAGTACCGCCAGCCGGTTCAGAGCAACGCTGACCTCAAGGACTTCTTCAACAGCAACGAATCCTAGGCATCTCCGCTATTCCCTTGCGGGCACCGGTCCGGGCTGGAATTCGACGGCCCGGGCCGGTTAGCGTAGGGGCATGGATGCACTGGAGATTCAGCACAGGATCGCGGAACTGGTAGAGCAGGAACAGTCCCTGCGCGAAGCGGACCCCGCCGCAGAACCGGAGAAGCACGCCGAGCAACTGCGCCGGGTGGAGGAACAGCTTGACCAGTGCTGGGACCTCCTCCGCCAGCGGCGCGCCAAGATGGACGCCGGGCAGAACCCGGATGAGGCCCAGGCCCGCCCGGTGGGCGAGGTTGAGGGCTACCGGCAGTAAAGGCTTTCAGGCCTTCGCGCGAGCCGGCTTCTTTTTCGCATGGTCGCTCGAAGCCGGCATCAGCTGCCGGAACAGGGTGGCCGCTCCGACGCTGCGCCGGAATCCGCTTTGGCCGCGGAGGGCCTCGCCCAGCGCCCAGAGGACCAGGCTGCCTTTACTGAGGGTCTTGAACAGATCAGCATTGCGGGGCGTCAGCGCCATCAGTGACGCCAGCCCAAACACCCCCCAGCCGATCAGCGGAGCGTTGGGTACCTCGAAAACTGTCTGCCGGCCGAACTTATCCGTGAAGAAATTGGGCGATGCCATCGTATTCAGGCGCCTTTCCTGGTTTTAGCAGAGCTCTTGGTGGTTGGGGACTTTGCCTTGGCCGGAGCCTTTCCGGCGCTGTCGGACTTGTTGCTGGCTGATTTTGTACTGTCGGATTTGGTGCCCTTGCCGGTCTTTTTGTCCCGGTTTTTCTCCACGCTGCGGCGCAGGGCTTCCATCAGGTCCAGCACCTTTCCGCCTTCGTCTTCGGATTCTTCCCCGAAGGTTTCCCCGGTGTCGAGAGAGTCGCCTTGTTCGAGCTTGGCATCTATAAGGGTCTTGAGCTGTTCCTGGTAGTCGTCAGTGAACTCGGACGGGTCGAAGTCTGAGCTGAAGGAATCTACCAGGGCCGAGGACATCTCGAGTTCCTTGGCGGAAATCCGCACCTTCTCGTCCAGTGAGGGGAAAGCGGCTTCGCGGACCTCGTCCTCCCAGAGCAGCGTCTGCAGGGTCAGCACGTCGCCGCGGACGCGCAGGGCGCCCAGCCTGCTTTTCTGGCGAAGGGAGAACTGCACAATGGCCGTGCGGTCCGTGTCTTCCAGGGTGCGGCGCAGCAGCACGTAGGACTTGGTCGATTTCGAATCCGGTTCCAAGTAGTACGTCCGGTCGAACAGGATGGGATCCACCTGCTCGCTGGGCACGAATTCGACGACGTCGATCTCGCGGCTTTTCTCCACGGGAAGGGATGCCAGGTCCTCGTCGCTGAGGACCACCGTCTGCTCGCCGTCGTCGTAGGCCTTGGCGATGTCCTTGTACTCCACCACCTCGCCGCATATTTCGCACCGGCGCTGGTAGCGGATGCGTCCGCCGTCTTTGCCGTGTACCTGGTGCAGGCTTACATCGTGGTCTTCGGTGGCGGCATAAACCTTAACCGGCACGTTGACCAGCCCAAACGCAATGGCGCCTTTCCAGATCGCTCTCATGTAGTCCAGTGAACACTAAACTCCGGTGCCGTTGCCAGAGCGGGGTTGCCCGGGCTGTCCCTGCTCAAGATGCTCCCGGATCAGCCGGTACACCCGGGGGTCCGAAAAATAGGCATTGTGGGACTCGGGAAACGGCTGCCCGGAGCCCACCTCGCGGTCCGTGACCGTCATCCCACGCCCGGCGAAGACCTGTTCGGCGCAAAAGGCGAGCAGGTCGCGCTCATCCCAGATATTCAGCCAGGGGATTCCCGGGCCGTCGCCGCCGCGCCGGGGCCCCAGATAGGCCAGGGCATCCAGGAGGAAGAACCACGGTGCCGGCGACCCCACAGTGACCAGCAGGTCCGTCCGGAAGCGGCCGGATTCGGGGGCACAGAGCAGGTCGACGGCGGCCACCGAGCCCAGGCTGTGGGCGAACAGCACCACGGGCGCGTCCTGGCTGACGCTGCCGAGGGCTTCCGCGGTGACGGCACGCGCCGTTTCCCCCCGGCGCAGGTAGAAGGCTATTTTGCTGAAGAATTCACCGGCCGCATCGGTCAGTCGAATCCGGTGCCGCACCGCAGCATCGGTGAGCACATCCAGTACCAGGTCCTGGAGTGTATGTCCCAGCAGGGCAGCTTCCGGTGCAGCCGGCGGCGCCCCGGCAACCGTTGCCCGGCGCAGGGGATCCCCGGCGCCCACCTGCATGCCGAACAGCGCCAGCGCCAAGGAGGCATCGGCCTGTGCTGGCGGGTCTTCCGCGGCGTACCGCGGTGGCAGGGCCGGAACGGAACTGACGTCCTCTGCGGCATCGGCTGCCCAGTCAACGGTCAGCACGGAGTAGTCCGACAAACCCGGAACGGCAGCGAGCTGCTCCCGGATCCGGTCCGCCAGCTGCGGATTGGTCCGTCCGGTCCCGGGCAGGTAAACGAGGGTTCCGGGTTTTTCGGCCGGTCCTACGGTGACGGGGTCCATGGCGGTCTCCTCTGCTGCGCCGGGCTTCAGCCGTCCCCGCCGGCCCGCGGGGGAACGGGCGGACAGCGGAGGAACGGATGCTTTCACGCGTTGGGGATACTTTCACACGCAGGGCACCCCTGCGCCAGTAACCGTTCCGCCGCGCACGGGGGCGGATAATGGATCCAGTCAGGAAGGCGAGGCTGTGACCAACAACGGAGCGGCAAGTAGCGGGACCGCAAACCACGGGCCGGCGGAAAGTCCCGCACCCGAAAACGGAGCACCCGAGGCTGGAATGGAACGCCGCGAACTGTCGGTGGGGCAGGTAGCTGAACGCAGCGGCGTGAGCGTCTCGGCCCTGCACTTCTATGAGCGCCAAGGCCTGCTCTCCAGTAGGCGGACCCAGGGCAACCAGCGGCGCTTTGACCGTTCGGTGCTGCGCCGCGTAGCGGTCATCAGGGCTGCCCAGCAGGCGGGTATCCCGCTGTCCGTGATTAACCGTGCGTTCGCGGAACTGCCGCCGGAGGGAGTGCCGGACCAGGCAGACTGGCAGCGGCTATCCGCCGCGTGGCGGCAGGAACTGGACTTCCGCATCCGGCACCTGCAGGCATTGCGCGACCGCTTGGGCGGCTGCATAGGCTGCGGCTGCCTCTCCCTTGCGGAGTGCCGGTTCGTTAACCCCAAGGACGCCTCAGCCGACAGCGGCACCGGCGCCAGGGCCTTCGACGTCTGACGATTTGACCTCAACATTGGTTGAGGTTTTACCGTTGAAGTATGCCCTCGCTGGGCTGGTCTGCGGAAGGACACTAATGACGCGGAATACGGCTCTGTGCGAGCGGAATGTAACGGAAGCATTCAAGGACGCCTTCCGGGCGCACCCTGCGGGCGTGGCAATCATTACGGCCGACGGCGGCAGCGGCCCGGTGGGGCTGACCGCCTCCTCGGTCTCCTCGGTATCGGCCGAACCGCCCATCCTTTCCTTCTCCCTTGCCTCCACCCAGGGCACCGCCGGGGTCATTGCCTCGTCCGGCACCGTCGTCGTGCACCTCCTGGGCGCCGAAAACGCGGAACTGGCGTCCCTGTTCGCCCGGCCGGGGGCGGACCGTTTCGGCGCCACCCGTACCCGTACCCTTCCCAGCGGGGAGCCGCTGCTGGAAGAGGCCCCCGTGGCCCTGCGCTGCCGCATCGACGGGCGGATCCCGGTGGGCGGATCCATCCTCATTGCCGCTTCCGTCCTCGAGATCCTCCCCGGAGCGCCCGGGCAGGAACCGCTGGTCTATCACAACCGCACCTACCACCGCCTGGGCACGCACTCGGCCCTGGGGTAAACCCCACCCCGGGCGGGAAGGCTGGATAATTGGTTCAGCACCCTGCCGGCAAGTGCCTGCGCGGGACCGAACCACGGAAGGCACGGCCATGGCCAAAAAGAAGTTGAAGGACCTGACCAGCGGGCAGAAAAAGGGGTTGAGCGTCCTGACGGGCGTCCAGATCCTGCTGGCAGCGGCGGCACTCTGGGACATCCGGCGACGCCCCGCGGACCTGATCCGCGGCAGCCGCAGCCTGTGGACCCTGGCCTGCGGGATTAACTTCGCCGGCCCGGCGGCGTATTTCCTCTTCGGCCGGCGCAGGGCCTAGCGGTGGTGCGTCAGCGAAGCGGTACGGGAACCAAAGCGCCGCTGGTGGATCCCCTCCGGCTGCAGGATCTGGCCGACGGTACCGGCGTGCCCGCGGGCAGCCAGCAGGAAGCGACCGCCTGGACGGGCGAATCGTTCGCGGGACTGGAACTGCGCGGGGCGGTCTTTTCCGAATGCAGCCTGGTCTCGGTGTCCCTGGATGACGCGGACCTGACGGCGGCCCGTTTCCTGGAAACCTTGCTGGAAAACCTGTATGCCCCGGTGTTCCGGGCGCCGCGGACGACTTTCCGGGACGTGGAACTGACCAACCCCCGGCTGGGTTCGGCTGAACTGTACGGCGGCAGCTGGAACTCCGTTCGGGTGGACGGCGGCAAAATCGACTACCTGAACCTGCGCGGCTGCACCATGACCAATGTGCTGGTCACCAACTGCATCATCGGTGAGCTGGACCTGGACGGAGCCCGGCTGAACCGCGTGGCCTTCCGGGATTGCCGCATCGACAGCCTGCTGCTGGGCAACGGCGGCTCGGCTGTGGACGCGGACCTGCGCGGATCCGCCCTGCGGAGCATCACCGGGCTGGCCGGCCTGAAGGGCTTTACCGTGGATGAGGAGCAGCTGCTGCAGCTCGCTCCGCTCCTCGCGGCCCAGCTGGGCCTGCGGGTTCAGAGCTAGGGCTGTCCGGCGTACTGGTCCCAGGGGATGTTCCAGTCGCCGTAGCCGTCATCAATCGAGACGGGGCCGGCCTCGGTGTTCAGCACCTGCACCACGTCCCCGGCGTCGAAGGTGTCATAGAAGTACTTGGCGCCTTCGGCGGACATGCCCACGCAGCCGTGGGAAACGTTGATCCGGCCAAGGGCCCCTACCGCGCCGTTCAACGCCTGGTGGACAAAGACGCCGCTGTTGGTCAGGCGGCTGGCCCAAGACGCATCGAACGGTTCGTAGTAATCCGGGTCGCCCGGCTTCAGCCCGATGCTTTCGGCCCGGAACGGCAGCTTCTCGTGTTGGCTGACCACTACCTGGTATCCGCTGGGGGAGGGCCAGGTGGGTTCGCCGAGTGTCACGGGGAAAGTACGGACCAGCTGGCCGTCAATGAATACCTGCATTGTCTTGGTGAAGTTGTCCACCACGGCCAGGCGGGTGTTGTGCGTGGTGAACGTGCGGGTTTCGTTGAAGTTGCCGATCATGCCGTTGCCAAAGTCCACGCCGAACAGCTGCATGTCCACCGTGATGGAGCTGTTGGGGGCCCAGAAGGCCTCGGGACGGTAGCGGACCTTGTTGTCGGTGATCCAGTAGAAGGCGCCGGCCTGTCCGGAGGTGCTGCTGACCTTGATGGCCTGCTCCACGGCGGCCTTGTTGGTTACGGGTTCGCTGAAGTTGATTTCAATTGGCTGTCCCACGCCGACGTCGGCCGCGTTCTGCG
The DNA here is from genome assembly GCF_020907365.1 of Arthrobacter sp. zg-Y750. NCBI lineage: Bacteria > Bacillati > Actinomycetota > Actinomycetes > Micrococcales > Micrococcaceae > Arthrobacter > Arthrobacter sp. zg-Y750. Next base: position 238,667 of record NZ_JAJJOC010000007.1, read on the forward strand.
GGTACATAAAGGCGTTGGCCTCATTAGCGGGCTTGACCGTTTCGAAACTCTGCGACCGGGTGGTTTCCTTGCCGGCCTGGTCGGTCAGCACCACATCCATTGCGTAGGTGGTGTCGAACGCCAGCTGGGCGTCCGCCGTCCAGACGGTGTTGTCTCCGGACAGGACACCGGGGATGGCCGGGCCGCCCGCGGACGGCTTCAGGCTGACCGACTCAATTTCGGCGTTGGTGGCCGTGACGGTTGCCGCGGTTGCAGGATTGACCGCAACCGCACCGTCAGCGGGAGTGGCTGTGATGGATACCGGTGCTGCACTGGCGGACGGTGAAGCCGGGCTTTCCGCTGCGGGGGAGCTTTCATCGGCAGACGGGTCGAAGACACCGTTTGCGTAGGCAGCGCCGATGCCGCCACCTACTACCAGCACACCGGCAACGGCGGCTGCAATTACCCACTTGCGGCTCTTCTTATCCTGCACGGCGCGTTCCTGCACTGCGGCGGTCCCCTCATAGTCAAAAGCCGTCAGCTCAAAAGTGTCACCGGCGGCGCCAACAAGTATGGCCCGGCTGGCCGGTGCCCGTTGTTCTACCGATGATATTCGATGCCGTGCCCCGCCGGGACCGGCGTTACAGAACTGCGGCCTAAGCCGGTTCCGGCTGTCCCGCCGGCTGTCCCGCCGGCTGTCCCGCAGGCTGGGCCAACCGGGCGGCCTGCCGGGTGATGTTCCTGGCCATGGAGGGAAAGATCAGTCCGTGGAACGGGGCGATCAGCCACCAGTACATTTTCCCTGCCAGCCCCTTGGGGAAGTAAATGGCGCGCTGCCGGTAGACACTGCCGCCGTGGCCGTCCGGGTCCACCCGCATCTCCAGCCAGGCCTGGCCCGGTACCCGCATCTCGGCCCGCAGCCGCAGCAACGTGCCGCGCTCCAGCAGTTCCACCCGCCACCAGTCCACCACGTCCCCGGTGTACAAAGTGGTCGGATTGCGCCGGCCCCGGGTCAAACCGGCTCCGCCCACGGTTTTGTCCAGCACCCCGCGGATGGCCCAGGCCATGGGCAGCGAATACCAGCCGTTGCGCCCGCCCACACCTTCGATGACCTGCCACACCGCTGCCGGGTCCACCGCGGCCCGGCGCTCCCGGGAGTCTACGTACACCGTTTGGCCCGCCCAGTCCGGGTCGCTGGGGAGGGGGTCGGAGGCCAGGTCGGCAGAGGCTGAGGCATTGGCCCACGTGGTTTCCACCTCGCCCCGCTTTTCCCTGCCCAGCGCTCGTTTCACGGCGTCGCGGTAGCTCGTCAGCCCGCCGTCGGGCTGTGGCACGTACTGGTCAATGTCGTGTTCCTTGGCCACGGCGTCGTGCTGCAGGGACTCCACCAGCGGCAGGGACATGGCACGTGGAATAGGGGTCACCAGCGCCACCCACATACCCGCCAGCCGCGGTGCCGGCAGCGGCAGGGCGTAAATGCGCCGGCGGGGCAGCCCGGCCTCTTCGGCGTAGCCGTTCATGATCTCCGCGTAGGTGAGGACCTCGCGCGAGCCGATATCGAAGGTCCGGTTCACTTCGGCGGGAATATCCACGGCCCGCACCAGGTAATGCAGCACGTCCCGGACGGCAATCGGTTCAATCCGGCGCCGCACCCAGCTGGGCGCCGGCATCACGGGCAGGGTTTCGGTCAGGTGCCGGATCATCTCGAAGGACGCGGAGCCTGAGCCGATGACGACGCCGGCCTGGTAGACCACCGCCGGCACCTCGCCTTCCAGGAGGATCCGCCCCACCTCGGTGCGGGATTTCATGTGGGGAGACAGTTCCCCCTCGGGATGCAGGCCGCCGAGGTACACAATCCGCTTCACGCCCGCTTCCGCTGCCGTCTCGGCCACCAGATGGGCAATCGCCGACTCCTGGTCGCTGAACCCCTTCCCGGAGGCCATCGAATGCACCAGGAAATACAGGGTGTCGATGCCCTCGAACGCGGCGGCGGTGGAATCGCGGTCCGAGAGGTCCCCCTTGACCACCTCGACGTCGGACGCCCACGGCACATCGGAGAGCTTTTCCGGGGAGCGGGCCAGCACCCGGACCCGGTGTCCGTCTTCAAGCAGCAGCGGCACCAGGCGGCCGCCGATGTAGCCGGTGGCGCCGGTAACCAGGACATGCTGGCGTTCAGTCATTTTTCCAACATACACAGGGGCCGCCACGGATAGTCAGGGCTGCGGCACGCTCTGCGCGAAACCATCCCGAACCGGTGGCAGATTGGTAAGCCCCCTGATGAAATACTGGCGTTTGTTCCGTATCCCGGTAAGACTAGGGGGCATGGCGACAGGCGGAGGGAACAAGCAGGAAACCGTCAGTGTGGAGGGGCACCGGCTCCGCCTGACCAACCTGGATAAGGTGCTGTATCCCGCAACGGGAACCACCAAGGCGGATGTGCTCACCTACTACTCCGCCGTAGCCGAATACATGCTGACGCATTCGAGCAACCGCGCCGCCACCCGCAAACGCTGGGTGCACGGCGTGGGCACGCCGGAGCATCCCGGGCAGGTGTTTTTCCAGAAGAACATTGAAGACTCCGCACCATCCTGGGTAAAGCGGTTTCCGATTGAGCACAAGGACCACACGAACACCTATCCGGTGGTTAATGATCTGGCCACACTGACCTGGCTGGCGCAGTCCGCGGCCCTGGAAATCCACGTACCGCAGTGGCGGTTCGGGCCGCGCGGAAAGATCGGTGCCGCGGACCGGATGGTTTTGGACCTTGACCCCGGCGACGGCGCAGGGCTGGCCGAATGTGCCGAAGTGGCGCGGCTGGCGCGGGCCATCCTCAATGACATGGGCCTGGATGCCCGCCCGGTGACCAGCGGGTCCAAGGGCATCCACCTGTATGCGGCCCTGGACGGCAGCCAGGACTCCGACGAGATCAACGCCGTGGCGCATGAGCTGGCCCGTGCACTGGAAGCGGACCACCCGGACCTGGTGGTCAGCGACATGAAAAAGACGCTCCGCAAGGGCAAGGTGCTGGTGGACTGGAGCCAAAACAACGGCAACAAAACCACCATTTGCCCCTACTCACTGCGCGGACGGTTCCATCCGACGGTCGCCGCCCCGCGGACCTGGTCGGAACTCGACGATCCGGACTTGGCGCAGCTGGATTACGCGCAGGTGATGGAACGGGTCCGCAGCGGCCCGGACCCGCTGGCGGGAATGGAAAGCGGCGCGTTCGACGAGGAGGCGCTGGAAGAGGCCACCGAAGAAGCCGGGACGGGAACCGACGGCCGCGGATCCGCGGCCGGCGCGGACCGGTTGACCAAGTACCGCAGCATGCGTGACGCCGCGAAGACGCCCGAGCCGGTTCCCGAGGAACCCTCCAAGCCGTCGGAGGGCAACAGCTTTGTGATCCAGGAACACCACGCCCGCCGGCTGCACTGGGACTTCCGATTGGAGCACGACGGCGTGCTGGTCTCCTGGGCACTGCCCAAGGGGCCGCCTGCCACGTCCGGCAAGAACAACCTGGCGGTGCAGACCGAGGACCATCCGCTGGATTACGGGAGCTTTGAAGGACATATTCCCAAAGGGGAATATGGCGGAGGCGATGTGACCATCTGGGATCACGGCACCTACGAGCGGGAAAAATGGCGCGACGGCAAGGAAGTCATCGCGGTGCTGCACGGCCAGCCCGACGGCGGCCTGGCCCGGGAAGGTGCCGCGGACCGGCGCTACGCCCTGATCCACACCGGGTCCGGCGGCGGCAAAGGCGACAACAATTGGCTGATCCACCTGATGAAGGACCAGCCCAAGCCCGGCGAGAAGGGCCAAGCAGAGCCGGGGGAGACGGACCAGCCCGCTACGCCCCAGGCCGCCGTCGCCGCTGCTGCTGCTGCCGGCACGGAAACGGCAGTGACGGTCCCGGCCGGGGACGGCAGCGGCGCGGAGGATGCCTCGGTCCCGCTTATCGAGCCGATGCTTGCCACCCTGGGTACCCGCGCCGAAATCAACGACGACGAGGACTGGGCGTTCGAGATGAAGTGGGACGGTGTCCGCGCCGTCGTCACCGTTACTCCCGAAGGCACCCGGCTGATCAGCCGCAACGGCAACGACATGACCGCCGCGTATCCGGAACTGCAGGATCTCAGCGCGCACCTGTTCGGGGAGCGGGCAGTGCTGGACGCTGAAATCGTGGCACTCAACAAAGCCGGACGCCCGGACTTCGGGCTGCTGCAGCCGCGCATGCACCTCACCAAACCCCGCGAAATTGGGGCGGCTGCCGAGCGTACGCCGGTGCACCTGATGGTTTTCGACCTGCTCTGGCTGGACGGCCGGTCCCTGGCGGACCTCAGCTACGAGCAGCGCCGGGAAATCCTTGAGTCCGCCGTGGAAGCCACCCCGGACGGACATCTGCAGGTACCCCCGGCCCTGGAGATGGGCATGGACGAGGCCGTGGCCGCCAGCAAGGAACTGGGCCTGGAAGGGGTCATGGCCAAGCGGCGGAGCAGTACGTATTCCCCGGGCCGGCGCTCGAAGCACTGGGTGAAGCTGAAAAACCAGCTCAGCCAGGAAGTGGTGGTGGTGGGCTGGCGCCCGGGGCAGGGCAACCGGCAGAAGAAGGTCGGCTCCCTTTTGGTGGCCATTCCGGACGGCGTGGACCTGAAATACATCGGCCGGGTCGGCTCGGGCCTGAGCGAAAAAGACCTGGCACTGATTGGCCCGCGGCTGAAGAAAATGTCCCGCAAAACCCCACCCCTGGATGATGTTCCCAGCGCGGATGCCTCGGATGCCCAGTGGGTGCGCCCGGCCCTGGTGGGCGAAGTGACCTTCTCCGAGCGCACCGGCAGCGGCAAGCTGCGCCACCCCGTCTGGCGCGGCCTGCGCCCGGATAAGAAACCGTCCGACGTCGTGGTGGAGACCGTGTAGCCGCGGCCCTCCCCACCAGTGAAAGGACCCGCACCATGACCGACAGCAGCATTCCCGGAACCGACCATCCTTCCGGACCGGAGCATGTTCCCGGCAGCGAACGCATCCCCGGCACCGAACCGCACCACGACGGCGACCTCGCCGGCGTCGACGCCTGGTGGCGGGCGGCGAACTACCTCTCGGTCGGGCAGATCTACCTGCGCGACAACCCGCTGCTGCGCCGGGACCTGGAAAGCGGAGACGTGAAGGCACGGCTGCTGGGCCACTGGGGCACCACACCCGGCCTGAACTTCATCTACGCGCACCTGAACCGTCTGATCCGCGAACAGCAGCGCAAGGTCCTGTTCATCACCGGACCCGGCCACGGCGGCCCGGCCAATGTGGCCAACGCGTGGCTGGAAGGCACCTACTCCGAGATCTACAGCCATGTGGGGAAAGACGAAGAGGGGCTGCGGACCCTCTTTAAGCAGTTCTCCTACCCGGGGGGAATACCCAGCCATGCGGCGCCGGAAACCCCGGGCTCCATCCACGAGGGCGGCGAGTTGGGGTATTCGCTGGCGCACGCCTACGGGGCGGTGTTCGACAACCCGGACCTGATTGCGGCCACCGTCATTGGCGACGGCGAAGCGGAAACCGGGCCGCTGGCGGCCAGCTGGCATTCCAACAGCTTCCTGGACCCGGCCGTGGACGGCGCGGTGCTGCCCATCCTGCACCTGAACGGCTACAAAATTGCCAACCCCACCATCCTGTCCCGGATGCCCGAGGAGCAGCTGCTGAAACTGCTCGAGGGCTACGGCTACCGCCCGTACGTGGTCACCGTGGAGGACCCGGCCGCGGTGCAGCAGGCACACGAGGACTTCGCGGCCGTGCTGGAAACCTGCCTGGCCGAAATCACGGCCATCCAGGCGCAGTACCGCAGCGGAGAGCGCACCGCGGTGCCGCCGGATGTGCCCGGTGCGGACACCGGGGAAGTGCACGCCCCGCGCTGGCCCATGATCGTGTTCCGCTCGCCCAAGGGTTGGACCGGCCCGCAGGAAGTGGACGGTCTGCCCGTGGAAGGCACTTGGCGCGCGCACCAGGTGCCGTTGTCCGAAATCCATGAGAAGCCGGAGCACCTGGCCCAGTTGCAGGACTGGATGCGCTCCTACCGGCCGGAGGAACTGTTCGACGCCGAGGGGCGGTTGGCGGCGGAGATCGCCGCCCTGGCACCTGCCGGTGACCTGCGGATGAGTTCCACTCCCTACGCCAACGGCGGCCGGCTGCTGCAGGACCTGCACCTGCCCGAGTACGCGCAGCATGCGGTGAAGATTGATCATCCGGGCTCAGAACGGGTCAGTCCGATGTTCAACCTGGGCGGTTACCTGCGCGAGGTCATCCGGAAGAACCCGTCCAACTTCCGGATCTTCGGCCCGGATGAAACTGCGTCCAACCGGCTGCAGGCCGTCTACGACGTCACGGACAAGGCCTGGCAGCAGCGGATCGATCAGCTGGACGAGCATCTGGCGCGCAGCGGCCGGGTCGCAGAGGTGCTCTCCGAACACCTCTGCGAGGGCTGGCTGGAGGGCTACCTGCTGACCGGCCGGCACGGGGTGTTCAACTGCTATGAAGCCTTTGTCCACATTGTGGATTCGATGTTCAACCAGCACGCCAAGTGGTTGAAGGTCAGCAGCGCGCTGTCCTGGCGCCAGCCCGTCGCATCCCTGAACTACCTGCTCTCCAGTCACGTCTGGCAGCAGGACCACAACGGGTTCTCGCACCAGGACCCCGGCTTCATTGACCACGTGGTGAATAAAAAGGCGGACGTTATCCGGGTCTACCTGCCGCCGGACGCCAACACCCTGCTGGCCGTTGCCGAGCACATCCTGGGCACCCGCGACCGGGTCAATGTGGTGGTTTCCGGCAAGCAGCCCGCCCCGGTCTGGCTGGACCCGCAGACCGCACGCCTGCATGTGGAGCGCGGCATCGGCGTCTGGGACTTCGCCGGCAGCGAGGACACCAGTCCCGGCGCGAAGTCCGACCCCGACGTCGTGATGGCGTGCGCCGGCGACGTGCCCACCCTCGAGACCGTGGCCGCCGCGGCGCTGCTGCAGGAGCAACTGCCGGAGCTGAAAATCCGGGTGGTCAATGTGGTGGACCTGATGCGGCTGCAGGATCCGGGCGAGCACCCGCACGGGCTGTCAGACCGCGATTTCGACACCCTGTTCACCACGGACAAGCCGGTCATTTTCGCCTATCACGGCTACCCCTGGCTGATTCACCGGCTGACCTACCGGCGCACCAACCATGCGAACCTGCATGTGCGCGGCTACAAGGAAGAGGGCACCACCACCACGCCCTTCGACATGGCCATGCTGAACCAGATTGACCGGTTCCAATTGGCCATAGACGTGCTGGACCGGGTAGCGTCGCTGGGATCCACACAGGCACCGTTTCGGCAGTACCTGCAGGATGAACGGGCACGTGCCCGCCAGTACACCCGGGATGAAGGCCAGGACCCGCCGTACATCAGCGGCTGGAACCTGCAGGAAGCCGAGCAGGACACCCCGGGGTAGGGCGGCAGCAAGGCTTCGGCGGCGCCCCACCGGGCGTCACGCCGTGGAAAAGTACGATCCATCCACAGAAGGAGAGTTCATTGACCACTGATCAGACGAGCATTGTAGTTTCCCGGGTCATCGATGCCTCGGCAGCGGACATTTTCAACTTGTTGTCCAACCCCGAGCGCCACCACGAGCTGGACGGTTCCGGCATGGTGGTCTCGGATGAGAAGACCGACCGCATCACCGCGTCCGGCCAGGTGTTCACCATGAACATGCACAACGAAAAAATGGGCGACTACCAGACGGAAAACCACGTCACCGGGTACGACCACAATAAGATCCTGGCCTGGCAGACCGCCCCGGCCGGCACCGAGCCCAAGGGCTGGCAGTGGGTATGGGAGCTGCAGGCCGAGGGTGCCGACTCCACCGAAGTCACCCTGACCTACGACTGGTCCCACGTCACGGACAAGGAAACCCTGAAAAAGGTGTCCTTCCCGATGGTGTCCAAGGATGACCTGGAGGAATCGCTGAACAAGCTCGCCGCCGCGGTCTCCGGTTCGTAGCGGGTCCGCATAGCAGCACGAAATAACAGTACGACGGCGGCCGGTTTCCTTTTCGAAGGGAACCGGCCGCCGTCGTACTGCCGTTCGGAGGTTAGACCGCGGACCAGCCGCCGTCGGAGGGCAGGATGGCGCCGTTGATGTTCACGCCGTCATCGCTGAGCAGGAACGTGATGGATGCTGCCAGGTCCTCGGCCGAGGCCAGGCCGGGGATGTTCACGCGGGCCGGGGAGAGGCGGGCTTCGCCGTACTCGCTGACCTTGCCACCCATCGGAATGCCCGTGGCTACGCCGCCCGGAGCCACGGCATTGACGCGTATGCCTTCACGGGCATACATAAACGCGGTGCTGCGGGTGATGCCAACAACGGCGTGCTTGGATGCGGTGTAGGCCACGCCGGAAGCGGAGCCGCGCAGGCCCGCTTCGGAGGTGATGTTCACGATCGAGCCCTTGCCGGCTTCGAGCATGGTGGGCAGCACGGCGCGGGTCAGGCGGACCAGGCCGTCCACGTTCACGGCGAAGATCTTCTGCCACATGGCATCGGACACCTCGTGCAGCGGGGAGAAGTCGTCATTGATGCCGGCCACGTTGGCCAAGCCGTCAATGCTGGTGCCGGCGGCGGCAATGATGCGCTCGACGGCGGACAGGTCGGTCAGGTCAGCTGCCACCGGAACGATGGACTCGCCGAGCTCGTCGGCGAGCTCCTTGATCCGGCCCTCGGCAATGTCGACCGCAATGACGCGCCCTCCCTCGCGGGAGATCCGGGCGGCAGTGGCCCGGCCGATGCCGGAGCCGGCACCGGTGACGATGATGGTGCGGCCTTCGAAGCGGCCGGGAACGGCGGGCAGCACGGTTGCTTCGGTCTCCGGCATCACGCCGCCGTTGGCTGCCTTGACGAGTTCATCCACTGCGGCCTGCGGGAACTGGCCCTGGCTCAGATCCACCAGCTGCTGCAGCTTCAGGGTCAGTGCCGGGCCCAGGCTGGACTCGTCGCTGCCGGCCTGCGCGAGCATGCCGCGGATGGCGGGGCCGCCTGCCGGGTGATCGAGCCACTGCTGGACGGTGTTCTGGGCGGTGATGGGCTGGTTTGCCACGAGCCGGTCCTTTCGATGGGGCGGCCGTGCAACGCGGCCGCGGGATATTCGGGCGTCTACGCGTGTGACCATCTCGCGGGTTACACGTGTAAGTTGCCTGTAAGGTCAGACTACCGGAGTTCTCCGGCAGATCAAGGCGCAATTAAGGCGCAGTCCACAGCGAAAGGACAGCCGGTGGAACGCAGGGCCACCTCCCACGACGTCGCTAAGACGGCGGGGGTTTCCCGGGCTACGGTTAGCTACGTGCTGAACGGGCGGAACGGGCAGAGCATTTCGGCCGGCACCAGGGACCGCGTGCTGGCCGCCGCCCGCGAGCTTGGCTACATTCCCTCCACCGCTGCCCGCACACTGCGCAGCGGCCGCAGCGACTTGGTGCTGATGCTGCTCCCGCCGGAGCCGCTCGGCCGGGCGCTGGCCATCATCATCGATGCCGCCTCCGAATACGTGGAGCAGCACGGGCTGCGCCTGGTTGCACACCGGCTGCCGCGGCAGGGCGGCGCCGCGTCACTGGTGCATTCGCTGGCCCCCGCTGCGCTGATCCTCATCACCCCCCTCGAGGAGGCTGAGCTGGCGGGCGTGGAAGCTGCCGGGCTGCGTGTGGCCTCGCTATATCCGGCGCTGGATGATCCGCTGGGGCCGGACCTGGGCATCGGCGCCCTGCAGGTGGCGCACCTGGCCGCGGCCGGACACCGGCGGATCGGGGTGGCCGTGCCCGCAGGTCCGGCGTACGCCTACCGGGTCCGGGTGCGCGTGGCGGCCATCGAAGATGCCTGCGCGCGGCTCGGGCTGCCGGCGCCCGCCGTCGAATACCTTGAACTGGACGCGGAACAGGCGCGGGCCGCCGTCGGGCACCTGCTGGAGGGGCCGGAGCCGGCAGAGGCAGTGTGCGCGTTCGACGACGACCATGCGTTTGCGCTGTTGGCAGGCCTTGCCGCGCGCGGACTGTCCGCACCGGCGGACCTGGCGGTGATGGGTGCGGAAGATATTCCCCTGGCCGGGCTCGCCGTGCCGCCGCTGACCACTGTCCGGGTGGATGCCCGGCTGCTGGGGGAGCGTTTTGCAAGGATGGCGCTGGGTGAGCCGTCCGCTCCGGACACCGGTGCCCGGAGCGGGGAACCGGCGGAACCGGCGGACATGCTGCCGCCGGTCAGCCTGGTCCGGCGGGCCTCGGCCTGACAGTGCCGGCTCGAGGATGCCGCCTAAGGGTGTCGACTAAGGGGCTAGGACTGTTCGGCTTCCCGGGCCCGGTACATCTGCATCTGCCGGTACCGCCGGCCCAGTGATTCACGCCGCGGCTTGACCGGTGCGTCTTCGGGTTCGGCGGTGAGGTCAATGTGCTTTTTGCCGAAGCGCCAGAGCAGCAGGTCATCCAGCAGCCGGTCCGGGCCGGGGGAGTAGCGGTGGTCCAGGGCCGCGCGGACCTTGGTGATCGCATCGGCCTGCAGCAGCCCGGCCAGGTCCATGGTGGTCTTCATGCCGTGCGCAGCCAGCAGTTCCGCCGCCCAGCCCCAGTCATCGCCGGCCTTCCGGTTCACATGCGGCAGCAGGGTCATCCAGACGTGCCGGATCCGGTTCGGGGTCAGGGGGGCGCTGCCTTCCCCTTCCTCGTCCCAGAACCCGGTCACCGTCTCATAGCGCTCGTGCAGTTCGGCGAACGCCGTTTCCACGGTCTCGAGCATGGCCGCCGTGGAGGTGAACTGGCGGTCGAAATAGGGGCTCCAGGCCCGCGGATCCCCGGCCTTGAACCGGATGTCGTGCTCAATCTCGGACCAGGCATGGGCCAGCACGGTGCGGATCTGCACTTCGAACAGGTAGCTGCCGTTGGGCCGCTGGTCCGGTTCCAGCAGTTTATGGAATTCGCGCACCGTTTCATTCTGGATGGTGCGCAGGATCAGGTGCCGGCTGGAATAGCCGTAGGTGCCGGACTCGATGGAGCCGATGTCCTTCTCACGGTCACCGCGGCAGTCGAACTCGGCCCGCTGGCGCTTGATGAGGTTCGCGGCCTCATCCACCTCGTGCGGGAGGGTCATAATCACGCGGACCCCCACCAGGTCGGTGAGGTTGCGCAGCGGGTCCGGGAAGAGCAGCGTGGGCAGCTCTCCGGGGTTCTCCGCCGGCAGCGTACGGGCGGCCTTGGCCCGGAATGACTCCACGGTCTTGGTCCGGGAAGCAACAAACAGGGGCTGGACAGGGCTGTCCGCAAAGACGCTGCGCAGGTGCGCCTCCATCTCGGCGGTCACCGCTTCCAGACCCGGCCGGACCCGGGCGTATTCATCCGTACTGGCTTGGACAACCGGCCGCAGCCGCTCATCCAATGTGTCCCAGGCGCTCATGTCCTCCCCGTCCTTACGAAACGGCGCCGAGGGCGGCACCGCATCTCCAACAAGCCTATGCCAGCACGGACGGGACCGCAGACCCGGGGCCGGGCGGACACCGGCCGAGGCGGACGGAGCGGTTCCTGCCGATCACCACCCCCGGTATTCCAAGGATTTGACGCGAAATAGGCGCAAAAACAAATTGGCATTTTGCAGAGCAAAACTTATGCCGATGTATATTTCCGCCCGATTCCCGCCGCTATATGGTCTTCCCAATGCCCGGACCGGGACCGCACCGGGGGCAGGGCACGTCACTGCTCGCACCTATGGAGGACCCTTGAAGATTGCACGCACTGCGGCGGTGGCCGCCCTTTCCCTCACCATGGCGCTATCTGCCTGCGCCCCGCCCACTTCTGACAATGCGGCGGCAAATGAGGACCAGGACACCGGAACCATCCGCGTCTGGTTGTTCTCCGAGGTGAACCAGGACCCCAAGTCCGCCGTGGTGGATGCCGCAGTCGAAGAATTTGAAGCAGCCCACGAGGGCGCGGAAGTGGACGTCCAGTACATTCCCGTGGACACCAGGGCCGAACGCTTCAAAGCCGCCTTCAACGATCCGTCGAGCGCCCCCGACGTCGCCGAATTCGGTAACACCGACCTGGCGAGCTACGTGGCCTCCGGAGGCCTCGCGGACATCACCTCGGATATAGAGCAGTGGGAGGAAGGCAAGGACCTCGACGAGAAGGTCCTGGCCACCACTGAAATTGATGGAAAAAACTACGGGGTGCCGTGGTTCGTGGGCGTGCGGGCCCTGTACTACCGAACCGACATCCTCGACCAGCTGGGCGCAGAGGTGCCCAAAACCCTCGCGGAAGTGGAGGAGACGGCCCGCGCAGCCCGCGCCGCAAACCCGCAGATGCTTGGAATTTCGGTAGGCGGAGCCGCGCAGTTCGCCGCCATGCCCTACCTCTGGGCGGCCGGCGGCAGCATCGCCGACGAAGAGGAATCAGGGTTCGTCTCCGGACTGGATTCGCCCGCCTCCCGGGAAGGGGTCAGCGCCTACACCAGGCTGATGCAGGACGACATCTGCCCGCCCCAGACCTGCGCTGAGTTCGGCGGCAACGCCAGTGTCCAGCAGTTCATTGCAGGCAATGCCGCAATGACCATCGGCGGGGACTTCAACTACAAGGCAGTGGCCGAAAGCGCTGTGAAGGACAACTTTGCCGTGGTGCCGCTTCCGGGTACCACCGAAGGATCCATTGCTCCGGCGTTTGCCGGCGGCAACAACCTGGGCGTCTTCAACAGCAGCGAGCACCGCACCCTGGCCACCGATTTTGTCCAGCTGCTCGCCAGCAAGAAATACCAGCAGCAGATGTTCGATGCGATGGGCAACCTGCCCACCTTCAGCGACGTGCAGAAGGATGTAGCCGACGCCCACCCCGAGGTGGCCCCGTTCATCGCAACACTGGAAGCGGGAACGAATTTCGTACCCGTCACCGACACCTGGTCCACCATTGATGCCCAGGGCGTCTTCACCGGGATGTACCAGAAGATCGTCACGGGCAAGAGCGACGTGGAGACGGCCACCAAAGAAGCAGCCGACGCCATGAACCAGGCATTCGGATCCAAATGATGCACAAAACCGTTGACCGCACTGCGGGCAGGGTCCAGGGATGAGCGCGGTTCTGCCGGTTCTGCCCAAGACCCCGCCCGGCGGGGGGGGGCGCCCCCCGCGGCGCCGCCCGGGCCCGGAAACCCCCCCCCCGGGCCCCGGGGG
>NZ_JAJJOC010000008.1:0-162274 GCF_020907365.1 Arthrobacter sp. zg-Y750
CCGCCGGGGGCGGGCGGGGCGGGGGGGGGGGGGGGGGCCCCCCCCCCCCCCCCCCCCCCCCCCCGCGGCGCCCCCCCCCCCCCCCCCCCCCCCCCCCGGGCCATGAACCGCAGCCGGCTGGAACCGTGGCTTTATCTGGCCCCGGCGCTGCTGGTGCTCGCTGCCCTGCTGGCATACCCGATTTTCCAGCTGGTAAATGTCTCGCTGTATGACTACGGCCAGGCGCAGGTAAGCGGAAATGCACCCCTGCGGTTCACCGGCCTGGAAAACTACCGGAAGCTGTTTGCCGACCGGCAGTTCTGGACCGTCCTGGGCAACACCGTGGTTTTCGCGGCGGCATGCGTAGTCCTTACCCTCGCGGTGGGAGGTGCCCTTGCCGTCCTGGCCACCCGCCTGCGGCCATGGGTCCGCTCGGTACTGTTTATTGTGTCGCTCGGCGCATGGGCCACCCCCGCAGTGACCGGAAGTGCGGTATGGCTTTTCCTCTTTGACCCGACGCTGGGCCTGATCAACAAGCTCTTGGTCTCCGTGGGGTTTGACGGGTTCGCAGGCCATTCATGGACGTATGACAAATGGTCGGGATTCGGCCTGGTAGCCAGCGAAGTTGTCTGGTGTTCCTTTCCGTTTGTGCTCGTGACCATCTACGCCGGCATCCAGGCGATCCCTGCGGAATTGGTGGAGGCCGCCACCCTTGACGGAGCGTCCATGCCCCGGATTGCCCGGAGCATCATGCTGCCCATGCTGCGTCCAGTGGTCATCATCGTGACAATCCAGTCGATTATCTGGAATTTCAAAATCTTCTCGCAGATCTACATCATGACCGGGGGCGGCGGCATAGCCGGGCAGAACCTTGTGCTCAACGTCTACGGCTATCAGCAGGCCTTCGCCGCGAGCCTGTACGGGCTCGGGTCAGCCTTGGGGGTCATCATGACCGTCCTGTTGATGGTGGTTACCCTGGTTTATCTGCGTCTTCTACGGAAGTCAGGTGAGGTCCTGTGACCGCCGTTCCCACTACCGACACACGGCCCGCCGCAGCAGCGGCCACAGTGCGTCCCGCCCGAACACGCCGCCGGCCGCGTTTCGGTGCCGATGCAGTTGCGCTGGCGATAGCCGCCTGCGTGGCTTTTCCGCTTTTCTGGATGGTGCTCTCCGCATTGAAACCGCGGACCGCACTGGATGCGGGCGATTCCGCGCCCTACACGCTGGAACCGTCCCTGGACTCGTTCGGCAGGGTGTTGTCCGTCAACAACTTCGGCCAGTACTTCCTGAACAGCGTGATTGTGGCACTGGCGGTGGTGGTTATTTCCACGATCCTGGCGTTCCTGGCCGCCGTCGCCCTGACCCGCTACAGCTTCAAGCTGCGCACAAAACTGCTGATTATCATTCTGGTGGCCCAAATGGTCCCGGTGGAAGCACTGACCATTCCGCTGTTTTTCCTGCTGCGCAATGCGGGTGAAGCAATTCCCCTGGTCGGGTTGAACCACCTGGGCTCCCTGGTCCTCGTGCACGTTGGCTTCAGCATTCCGTTTGCCATCTGGATGCTGCGCGGATTCGTGGCTGCGGTGCCGGTGGAAATCGAAGAAGCCGCCCGGATCGACGGCGCCGGCAGCTTCCGCTTTGTGCGCTCCATCCTTTTCCCGCTGGTAGCGCCGGGCGTGGTGGCCTGTTCCGTGTTCTCCTTTATCTCCACCTGGAACGACTTCCTGTTCGCCAAAACCTTCATCATTTCCGCGCAGGAGAACCAAACGCTGCCCATGGCCCTGCTGACCTTCTTCAAACCCGACCAGAATGACTGGGGTGCCATCATGGCCGGTTCCGTGATCATGACCATTCCGGTGCTGATCTTCTTTATAGCCGTGCAACGCAGGCTGGTATCCGGTCTTGCCGGGGCAGTGAAGGGCTGAGTGCAGATGCCATCCGACGGAGGCCGCATGACCGCAGAGAACCATACGCTTATTCCCCTGCCGCGGAGCACGGAGTTTGGGGGCGGGGACCTGGAAGTGGGCCCGGAGGCAACGTTGTCCGCCGACCCCGGACTGCGATCCGTCCGCCGCTGGCTCGCCTCGGCACTGGGATCGGCCACCGGCTGGGAGCTGCTGCCCGCAGCGGAAAATCCCACCCTCGAGCTTCTGCTGGATCCTTCCCTCGCGGCGGAAGAGTACCGGCTGGACATTGAGGACCGGATCGTCATCCGCGCCGCTGGAGCAGCGGGTGCCTTCTACGGCGCCCAGACACTATTGCAGCTGATGGGCCCGGACGCGCTGCGGCAGGCGCCGGCCACGGCGGGGCCGGTCACCCACCGGGTTCCGCAGGGCAGCGTGGCGGACGGCCCCCGCTACGGGTACCGGGGCGTCATGCTCGACGTCGCTCGGCACTTCATGCCCAAGGACAACATTTTCCGTTTCCTGGACGTGATGGCGCTGCACAAATTGAACGTGCTGCACCTGCACCTGACCGATGACCAGGGGTGGCGGATGGAAATCCGCCGCTACCCGGAACTGACCAGGACCGGGGCCTGGCGGCGCGAGTCTTCGCGGGGAACATGGCGGGCCGGGGTTTACGACGGCGTGCCGCACGGCGGGTACTACACGCAGGCGGATCTGCGGGAAATCGTGGCATTTGCTGCTGAACGCCACATCACGGTCATTCCCGAGATTGACGTTCCCGGCCACAGCCAGGCAGCCATCGCCGCGTATCCGGAGCTGGGATCCGGTACGGCTGTCCCGGAGGTGTGGACGCGGTGGGGCATCAACGAGACGGTTCTGGACATCTCCGAAGCGTCACTGGATTTTTACCGCAACGTGCTTGACGAGGTGCTGGAGGTATTTCCGGCACAGTGGATCAGCCTGGGCGGTGACGAGGTGCCCGTGGTCCAGTGGGAACGAAGCGAAACTGCGCGGGCCAAGGCCCGGGACCTGGGACTGGACGGCGTGGCGGGCCTGCACAGCTGGTTCGTCGGCCAGCTGGCGCAGCACCTGTCCCGGCGGGGGCGCACTGCCGCAGTCTGGGACGAGGTGGGCGACGGCGGCCTGCCCGACGGCGCCCTGGTCAGCTCCTGGCGGGGCTTCCAGGGCGGCCTGGACGCGCTGGCGAAGGGGTATGACGTGGTGATGTGCCCGGAGCAGCACCTATACCTGGACCATCGGCAGGCCGACGGGGACCAAGAGCCCGTTCCCGTCGGATTCCTGACCACACTGGAATCCGTCTACGGGTTCGAGCCGCTTCCTGCATCCGTTGCCGGTGCTTCTTCGGGACGGCTGCTGGGGGCCCAGGCCAATATCTGGACCGAACACCTTGACTCGCCCCGACGGGTACAGTTTGCCGCCTATCCCCGGCTGTGTGCGCTGGCGGAGGTTCTGTGGTCGCCGCAGGACCGCCGCAATTATGCAGGGTTCCTGCAGCGCCTGGAACCGTCCCACTTGGCACGGCTGGGCGCCATGGGGGTGGAATATCGTCCGCTGGAGGGTCCGCATCCGTGGCAACAGCGTCCCGGCGTGGCAGGGTGGATCCGGGATCATGCCGATGAGCCCGCAGAAATGGGAGGCTGATGGTGGTAGCGGTTGATGGGCAGGAAGGACGGAATTCCTCCGCCTCGCTGCGCAAGGCGCTGACGCTCCTGCGGGTGGTTTCGGAGCTTTCGGACAATGCGGAAGGCCTGGCGCTGAATGAACTGAGCCAGGCGTCCGGCCTGAACAAAAGTACTGTCCTGCGCCTGGCCGCGCCGCTGCTCGAAGAGAACCTGCTGGACCGCGACCATGAAAGCGGCCGTTTCCGGTTGGGCCACGGTTGCCTCCAGCTTGGCCAGTCCTACGTGGACAGGCTGGACCTGCGCAGCGCGGCAAATGCCGAGCTGCGGCTCCTGATGCGTTCGGTTCACAGCACCTGCCACTTGGTGGTGCTGTCCGGAGAGGACGTTGTTTACCTGGACAAGGTGGAGGATGAAGCCACCGTCCGCATGGCTTCACGGGTGGGGGCAACCATGCCGGCGTACTGCACGGCGGTGGGAAAGGCCATGCTGGCCTACAGCCGCGAGGATGTTGTTGCCCCAATCCTTGCGAAGACACTGCACCCCATCACTCCCCGGACCATTACCGATCCGGAGGTCCTTAGGGCGGAACTGGCAGCGGTCCGGCGGCGCGGCTATGCCATTGACGACAGGGAAAACGAACCGGACGTCCGGTGCGTGGCGGCGCCCATTTTCGGACACGAAGACACCGTAGTGGCCGCGCTGAGCGTTTCAGCGCTTTCCTCGCGCATGACACCGCGGCGGGTGCGGGAAGTAGGGCAAATGGCCGTGGAAACCAGCCTGCGGATTTCCGCGAAGCTGGGTTCCCGCCGTGCACGCGGGCGCTTGACCGCTCCGCTCTGAGCGGGGCTGCAGCGCAGGCAGGCCCGGTGCCGCTGCGGGCGGCACCGGTGCTCCGCTACTAGCCGGTGATTGCCAGGGCGTCGATTTCCACGAGCATGACTTCGTGCGGAAGGTCAACGAAAACGGTGGTCCGCCCCGGAAGGGCGCCGCTGGGTACGTTTTCCTTGATGAACTCGCCGTAGGCTTCGTTCATGGCCGCGAAATCCCCGCGGGTGGTGAGGTAGACGCGGAACATCAGCACGTCCTCCACGGAGGAGCCGCCGGCTTCAAGGATTGCCTTGACGTTTTCGAGGGTCCGGCGGGTCTGTGCCCGGACATCCCCTTCGGCAATGTATTTGTTGGTGGCCGGGTCCATGGGGCCCTGTCCGGACACCTGCAGGAAGCCACCCTTCCGAACTCCCTGGGAGAAAACGTGCGCGGGTGCGGGGGCGTTCTCGGTCAGTACAACGGTCTTTTCACTCATGGTTGTCCTTTCGGGGTTTGATCCAGCCGAGGTCCGACGAAATGGCCTCGGTGCAGGCTTGGAGCTGCGGCAGCATACCGAGAAGTCCCTCGTAGCTGAGCATGACTATGGGTACGGAGAAGGACGCGGCAGCAACGGCGTTTCCCCGGCCGTCCCGGATGGGGGCGGCAATGCAGTGGACAAAGGATTCGTGCTCGGCGTTGTCATGCGCCCAGCCCTGCGCCTTGACCTGTTCCAGTTCGGCCAGCAACGCTTCCGGGCCGGCCAGGGTGTTCGGCGTGAACCTGACGTAGTCCAGCCCGGCCGCGATGTGTTCCTGCTCGGCACGCGGCAGGTCTGCCAGCAGGACCTTCGCCACCGCCGCCGAATGCAGCGCCGCCGTCAGGCCGATCCGTGAATACATCCGGACCGGGTGGTGGGACTCGAACTTGTCGATATAGATGACGTCGTTGCCCTCGAAGGCGGCCAGGTGGACCGTGTGTCCGGTGCGGGCGTTCAGGTCGGCCAGGTGCGGACGTGCGACGGCGCGGATGTCGCGTTGCTCCAGTGCCAGCGAGGACAGTTCAAAGAACTTGGGTCCCAGACGGAAACGCTGCTCCTTGTCGCGGACCACGAAACGCCGCTCTTCCATTGCATGCAGCAGGCGCATGATGGTGGTTTTGTGCACGGTGGCCCGGGATGCCAGTTCGTCCAGGGTTGCAGGCTGCTCGGCAAGCTCGCCCAGCAGGTCCATGGCCCGTATAAGGCTTTGGCTCACGGGTCCGCCTTTCCAGGGATTGGGGAAATAGTCGAACTTGCAAGGTTATCAACGGCGGGAGAACGGATTTCGCCCGCAGCCACGGAGGTGTTTCCCCAGTCCGCGTCGCTGCACCCGACGAGTGCCGTCAGCAGCGGCGCCGGCGGGAGCGGGCCGCGGTCGCCGGGAACGGTCAGCGTGCAGGCGGCGCTGATGTGCCCGCGCCGCAGGCTTGCCTTTAAATCGAGCCCCAGCAGCATCCCGCTCAGGTATCCGGCAGCGAAGGAATCACCTGCCCCCACGGGTTCAAGCACCTCGACCGACAAGGCTGGAACTTCTTCACGGGCACCGCTGCGCTCCAAGGCGACGGCGGTGAAGGCCTCGTTCTTGATCACCAGTACCTCCGGGTCCGGGAGGAGTGCACGAAGCTCCTGCTCGTTGCCGGTCCCGAAGGCGTGTTCGGCTTCGTCACTGCCGACCAGGACCACATCGGCAAGGTTCGCGAGCTCCTGGAGGACGCCGTGGTCCCTGCCGTGCCAAAGGGCGGGCCGCCAGTTGACGTCAAAGCTGATGATGCGGCCGTTCCTCGGCAGGGAAAGCACTGCACGGCACAATTCCAGGCAGTCGGGGGAGAGGGCGGGCGTAATGCCGCTGAGGTGGATCAGGCGGGCATCAGCCAGCAGGCCGGAGACCACTTTGTCCGAGAGCAGGTCCGGTCCCATGGCAGAGGCTGCGGAGTCCTGCCGGTAATACAGCATTGAGCTGCCGGACCCGCTCTGCCCTTCCTTCGCGGGAACTTTGACGTAGAGCCCGGTGTGGCGCAGCGGGTCGCGCTGGACGCCTGTTGTCCCCACGGAGTGGGCGCGGAGGTCGGCCAGGATCCGGGAGCCGAAGCCGTCCTCGCCCACCCGGCCTATCCAGTGGGTCTCGATGCCCATGGCGGCCAGGCCCATGGCGACGTTGGATTCGGCCCCGCCCAGCCCCACCTGCAGGACATCTGCCTGCTCGAGTGTCTGTTCGCTTGCAGGAGTCAGCATGGCCATTGACTCGCCTAGGCATACGGCTGAAAGCACTTGTTTCCTGTTCTCACCCTGGGCTGCGTCGTCCTGCGATCGCCGGGCACTGAAGCCCGGGAGAAAATGCGGCGGACACTGCTGAGCGTTCCTTGACTCACGATTCGCCACCATGTTAGACATATCACCATCAGATTTGCAACGAACGTTGCAAAATACGCAACGGGGTGGCTATCTGCTCCGCAGTCCTTTGAAGGGATCCGCAGCGGTGTCAACCCCCATCCAGGCGCCGGCCATTAACGCCGACGCGGTATCAGACCTGCAGTCCACCGTCCTGGGCTGGCGGCACAAGGCAGCCCCCTCAAGCTCACAGGGCCGCACGGTAAAGGACTTCCTGGCGTCCGCTCCGCACCTTTCGGACTTCCACACCCCGCTGCTCACCCTGGACGGGACAGCCGTGCAGTACAACCTGCGCCGGCTTGCCCAGTGGTGCAGGGACCACAATGTGCTGCTGGCGCCGCACGGGAAAACCACCATGGCACCGCAGCTGTGGGCCCGGCAGTTGGAGGAGGGTGCGTGGGGAATCACCCTGGCGAACCTGGCACAGCTGCGCGTGGCACGTGCCTTTGGCGTCCACCGGCTGCAGCTGGCCAACACCCTGGCCGACCCCGAAGCGATCAGCTGGGCCGCGGATGAAGCGGCCGCCGGGCGGCCCATCCTGTCCTGGGTGGACTCCGTGGACAGTGTCCGAAACCTCGAACTGATCCTGTCCAAGCGGCACGACGGTGCCGTATTGGATGTGCTGGTGGAGCTGGGCGGCCATGGCGGGCGGACCGGAGCCCGGAGTGTCGAGGCGGCGCTGGAGGTTGCCAGAGCGGCGGGTTCGTCGCCCGTCCTGAACCTGGTGGGAATTTCCGGGTACGAAGGCGCCTTGGCGCATACCGCCGACGCCGCGGGACTGGCAGCGGTGCGCGGTTACCTGCAGCAGATGGCGCACCTGCACGCTGCCGTGCTGGAGGAGGGGTTGTACACCCCGGGTGCGGGAGTAATCCTCACCGCCGGCGGCAGCGCGTATTTCGACGATGTGGTCCAGGTCCTGTCTCCGCTCTGCACCCCGGGCGATGCCAACGGACCCGCCGTGCAGCTCATGATCCGCAGCGGAGCCTACGTCATCCACGATGACGGGTTTTACCGGGAAATCTCACCGCTTTCCCGCGACGGCGGAACGCCGCTTGCGGCCGGTATGCACGGCTGGGCGCGGGTAGTGTCCCGGCCGGAACCCGGGCTGGCCATTCTCGATGCCGGCAAACGTGATCTCCCGGTGGACGAAGGGTTGCCGGAGCCGCAGCTGGTTGGCCTGGCGCTGGGCGGTCCGATGCGGCCCCTGAAGGGCCGGATCACGGCGGTCAATGACCAGCACTGCTTCCTGGCCGTCGATGCGGGGGAATCGATCCGGGTGGGGGACGTGGTCCGGCTGGGGCTGTCCCACCCCTGCACGGCCCTGGACAAATGGACACTCATTCCGGTGCTGGCCGACACGGACCGCGACGGCGCGGTTGTGGACCTCATCCAGACATTCTTTTAAGGGGCCGGACATGAGCATCCTCATCAGCAACGCAACCCTGGTGGACGGCACGGGCAGTGAGCGCCGTGCCGCCGACGTCGTGGTGGAGGGAACCGCAATTGCCGCGGTCACAGCTGCCGGCGAAGCGGACCCTTCAGCCCCCGGCACTGAGCGGGTTATTGACGCTTCCGGGCTGGTCCTGGCTCCGGGGTTCATCGACATGCACGCCCATTCCGACCTCCAGCTGCTCGCGGAGCCGGGCCACTACGCCAAGCTCAGCCAAGGGGTAACCACTGAGCTGCTGGGACAGGACGGACTGTCCTACGCTCCCGTGGACACTCCAACCCTGGAGGGCATCCGCCAGAAGATTGCAGGGTGGAACGACGACCCGCAGGGATTTGCCTACGACTGGCGCAGTGTCGGTGAGTATCTGGACCGTCTTGACGCTGCCGGTCCATGCGGCCGCATAGCCACGAACGCCGCGTACCTGGTCCCGCAGGGCACGGTCCGGGCAATGGTGATGGGTTTTGCGGAGGGCACACCAACCGCTGCACAGATGGAGCAGATGGAGGACGCCGTACGCACCGGGCTGGTGGAGGGGGCCGTGGGAATGTCCTCGGGCCTGACATACACGCCCGGAATGTACGCCGACACCGAGGAACTGGCGGCCCTGTGCCGGGTGGTAGCTGAGCACGGCGGCTTTTATGCTCCGCATCACCGGTCCTACGGGAAAAATGCACTCGCTGCCTACGCCGAGATGATCGGCCTGTGCCGGGACAGCGGGTGCGCGCTCCACCTCTCCCACGCCACCATGAACTTTGCCGAAAACAAGGGGCGTGCCGGTGAACTCCTGGCATTGATCGACGAGGCGCTTGACGACGGCGTCGACATCACGTTGGACACGTATCCCTACCTGCCGGGCGCTACGACGCTTTCGGCGATCCTTCCCAGTTGGGCGTCATCGGGCGGGACGGCGCAAACCCTGCAGCGGCTGGCGGACCCGGCGAGCCTGGAACGCATCCGCAAGGATGTGGAAGTCAACGGGTCCGACGGATGCCACGGAGTGGTGGCGGAATGGGACACGCTGGAAATCAGCGGCGTCCGCAACCCGGCTCTGGGCGGTTTTGTGGGGCGGACCATCGCCGCCATCGCGGCAGAGAGCGATACAGCACCTTTCGACGTTTTCGTGCACATCCTGCGCGCGGACAGCTTGGGTACCGGCATCCTCCAGCATGTGGGACACGAGGAGAACGTCCGGACCATCATGACCCACCGCTCCCACACGGGCGGCAGCGACGGCATCCTGGTGGGGGACAAGCCCCATCCCCGGTCATGGGGCACTTTCCCCCGTTACCTTTCCCGTTATTGCAGGGAATTGGGGCTATTGACGCTCGAAGAGACCGTCCACCACCTCACCGGCCGTCCTGCTGCCCGGTTGAAGCTGGACCGCCGGGGGCTTGTCCGCCCCGGCTGGGCCGCCGACCTGGTGTTATTTGACCCCCGGACCATTGCGGACCGGGCCACTTTCGACCAGCCGCGCCAGCCGGCTGCCGGCATCCCCTATGTATTCGTCAACGGCACCGCGGCGATTGACGGCGGAAAGCCGACCGGTGCCCGTGCCGGCCGTGCCCTCCGCCGCCATCCCGACGGCAAAACCCGGATTGGAAAAACAAGCATATGACCCCGGAAGAATTCACCCGCCAGCTCCGCGAGGACGCCACCTTGGCCGTGGTCAGGGCTCCCGGCATCCCCGACCCGGCGGCGCTGTGCACCGCGCTGGTCGCGGGAGGCATCCGCACCGTGGAACTCACCTACACCATCCCGGACGCGCTCAAGCAACTGCGCACGGCGGTGGACGCCGCCCTCGACCATGGTGCCCTGGTGGGCATGGGCACGGTGCTGACGGCAGACCAGGCCCGTGCTGCCATTGACGCCGGGGCGGGTTTCCTGGTGACTCCCGGACTGCGGCCGGAGGTTGCCGCCGTCGCAGCAGAGGCGGGCATTCCCTTCAGCCTTGGCGCCATGACGCCCACGGAAGTGGCGCAGGCGGTGGACCTGGGCGCTACCGCCGTCAAGATCTTCCCCGCCCGGCAGCTGGGGCCCGCGTACCTGAAGGATCTCCAGGGTCCGTATCCGGGTATTGCGCTGCTTCCCTCCGGCGGCATCGACGCCGGCAATGCTTCCGATTACCTCCGTGCCGGGGCCATTGCCGTGTGCTGCGGGACCAGTGTCGTCCCACCGGCTGCAGTGGCTGCCGGTGACTGGACGGACATCCAGGTCCGTGCAGCCGGTTTCACCGGCACACTCCGCTAGACCTTTCCTTTCCTTCCTGTCTCGAACACCGAGTAGAGAGAACCTCATGCAAGATGTAATTAGCTGGCTGCGCGAAGATACTGCCGGCCTCCTCCTGCTGGCGGCTGCCGGCATTGCGCTGCTCCTCTTCCTGATCATCAGGATCAAGCTGGAACCCTTCATTGCACTGGTGGCCACCGGCGTCCTCGTGGCTCTGGCCGGCGGTGTGCCGGTCAATGATCTGGTGGGCACAGCGACCAAGAGCAGCGACGCCCTCATTGAAAAGGGCTTCGCCGGCATCCTGGGCCACATTGCCCTGATCATTGGCCTGGGCACGGTTCTGGGTGCCATCCTCGAGCGGTCCGGCGGCGCAGAAGTGCTGCTGGGGCGGCTGGTGAAAATCTTCGGGGAGAAGGGCACCCCGCTGGCCATGGGTATTACCGGGTTTGTCCTGGGCATCCCGGTGTTCTTCGACATCGGTATCTTTGTCCTGGCTCCGCTGGTGTACGTTGCGGCGGTCCGCGGCGGCAAGTCACTGCTGCTCTACGCCCTGCCCCTGTTGGCGGGCCTCTCGGTCACCCACGCCTTCCTGCCGCCGCACCCCGGCCCGGTGGCCGCCGCCGGGCTGCTGCACGTGGAACTGGGCTGGATCATCATCATGGGTCTCGCCTGCGGCATTCCCGCATGGTTCGCCTCCGGCATCCTGTGGGGTACCTGGATCGGCAAGCGCGTGCACATCAACGTGCCCGAAGACCGCATTGTCCCCGAAACCGCTGAAGACCGCGGATTCGGGGCTCCGTCCCTGGCGGTGGTGCTGGCCTGCATCGGACTGCCCATGCTGCTCATCCTGGGTGGAACCTTCGGCAACATCTTCCTGCCCGAAAGCCCGTTCCGCTCCGCCCTGCAGTTCTTCGGGAACCCGGCAATCGCCCTGACCGTGGCTGTGCTCATTGCCATGTGGCTCCTGGGTACGAACCGCGGGATGACCTCCTCCGAACTGGCGGAGCTCACCTCCTCCTCGCTTCGCCCGGTGGGCATGATCCTGCTGGTAGTCGGCGCCGGGGCGTTCTTCGGAGCCGTGCTCACGGCAACCGGTGTTGGCACCGCAGTGGCCGAATCGCTGGCCACGGCGGGACTTCCGCTGCTGGTTTCGGCCTTTGTGATCAGCGCCGGGATGCGTATTGCCCAGGGCTCCGCGACCGTTGCCATTGTCACCACCGGCGGCATCCTCGCGCCGGGCCTGCTGGAAGGCGGGTACTCCCAGCCGCAGCTTGCCCTGATTACCATGGCGATTTCTTCCGGGTCCATCATTGCCAGCCATGTGAACGACGGCGGTTTCTGGATTATCGCGAAGTACTTCAATATGTCGGTCAAGGACACCTTGAAGACCTGGACGGTGCTGGAAACGGTCCTGTCCCTCGTGGGCTTCGGAATGGCCGCCCTGCTGTACCAGTTCGTCTAGGACCCGGCCCCGTCCGGACCGTGAAGAGGATGACGTGCCTGCCATGAAGTATTCGTACGGTCCCGGGCCGGAACAGTATGCCGAACTAACCCTCCCGGCCTCAGGCCCGTCCGGCCGGGAGGGTGCCCCGCGCAACGGGACCGTCGTGATCATCCACGGTGGCTACTGGCGCTCCAAATACACCGCTGAGCTTGGCCGGCCGCTGGCCCGGGACCTCGCCGCCCGCGGCTTTGCCTGCTGGAACATGGAGTACCGGCGGGCCGGGAACGGCGGCGGCTGGCCGCAAACGCTCGAAGATGTCCTGGCCGGCATCAACGCCCTGTCCCCGGCGGCAGAGGCCGAGGGCGCGGACCTGTCCCGGGTCACCCTGCTGGGCCACTCGGCCGGCGGCCACCTGGCCGTGCTGGCCGCAAAAGCCGCCAAGGCCGAACCGTCCGCGGTAACCGTTACCGGCGTCGTGAGCCAGTCAGGGGTGCTGGACCTGGCCGCGGCGCACCGGCTGGGCCTCAGCGACGGCGCCGTGGAAAACTTCCTGGGCTGCCCACCGGACCGGGACCCGCAACGCTATGTGGACGCGGACCCTATGCAGGCGCTGCCGCTGCCCGTACCGGCCTGGGTGCTCCACGGAGCGGAAGACACCACGGTTCCGGCAGGATTCTCCACCTCCTGGGCCCAGGCGGCCGCCGCAGCCGGCACCCGTGTGCAGCTGCGCACCATCCCGGGGGACCACTTCGCCATGATCACCCCCGGCACCGCCGCCTGGGCCGCCGTCGTCGAGGCGCTTCACGAAGCAGCAGGAAACCGGGTTCCTTAAGGAAACGGGTACCCGGCTCTGTTAGGTTTGACAGCATGCTTACAGTGATCGGTGAAGCCCTGGTGGATGAAGTGGTCAGCGACACTGCGCCGCGGCGCTCCCACCCGGGCGGCAGTCCCCTGAACGTCGCTGTGGGCGTGGCCCGGCTGGGGCGGCCGGTGCAGTTTGTGGGCCGTTTCGGCTCCGACAGTTACGGCGCCCTGATCGCCGAGCACCTGCGCGCCAACTCCGTGCTTACCGCCTTCGCCGCCGACGACCTGCCCACCAGCGTGGCCACCGCGGTCCTCGATCCGGCCGGCGGCGCCCGCTACACCTTCGACCTCGAATGGGAACTGCCTGGCCTGGACCTGCCGGTGCTGCTGGACGGCACCACCATGCTGCACACCGGCTCCATCGCCGCCATGCTCTCACCGGGTGCCGACCATGTGCTCCGCGCCGTGGAGCACGCCCGGCCCGCCGCCACCGTCACCTATGACCCCAACTGCCGGCCCTCCATCATCACCGACGTCTCCTATGCCCGGGAACAGGCCGAAAAGTTCGTAGCCCTTGCCGACGTGGTCAAGGCCTCGGACGAGGACCTGCAATGGCTGTACCCCGATGAGTCCCCGGAGGAATCCGCCCGCCGCTGGCTTGCCGCCGGGCCATCCCTAGTGGTCCTGACCCGCGGGTCCAAGGGGCCGTGGGCCGTGGCGGCGGCAGGAGAATGCGCTGTCCCCGCGCCCACGGTCACCGTGGTGGATACGGTGGGCGCCGGTGATTCCTTTATGTCCGCGCTGCTGGTGGGCCTGATGGACCGGGAGCTCGACGGCGGTGCACGGCGCAGCGATCTGGCGCGGATCCGCGTCGATGAGGTCGAGAAGCTGCTCTCCTTCGCCGCCCGGGCCGCCGCAGTGACCGTCTCCCGCGCCGGGGCGAACCCGCCTTACCGCAACGAACTTCCGTAAGTCCCCCGGTTCCGGCCCGCGGGCCGCCCGGTCAAGAACCGCCAGAGGAGAAGCAGTGGAAAGCCGAGACCCGTACAAGGACCTTCCGCAGGTGCCGCAGTTCGCCGTTGAGAGCGAGGAATTCACCAGCGGCTGTCCCTTCGCGCCCGCCCAGTACAGCGCCAGGCTGGGTGTGCCCGGAGGCAAGGATGCCTCCCCGCAGCTGGCCTGGTCCGGGTTCCCGGAAGGGACGCGCAGTTTCGCCCTCACCATGTATGACCCGGACGCGCCCACCGGCAGCGGCTACTGGCACTGGGCGGCGTTCAACATCCCCGCGGCCGTCAACGGCCTCGCCGGGGACGCAGCCAACAGCGGGCAGATGCCCGGGGGCACGGTGCAGCTGGCCAACGACGCCGGGTTCGCCGGTTTTGTGGGTGCCGCCCCGCCTGCCGGACACGGCCGGCACCACTACTACGTGGTGGTCCACGCGGTGGACACGGAGGAACTGGACGTGGCCCCTGACTCCAGTCCCGCCGCCCTGGGATTCGCCCTGTATACGCATACCCTGGGCCGCGCCGTCATGGTCGGCACGGCCGAAATCCCCGCGGACTGACGCCGGCGCCGGACGTAAGCTAAAAGGCATGCAGGAGCAGCGTAGCCCGGTGCGGCTGATAGCAAGTGACATGGACGGCACCATTGTGGGAGCCGGCAACAGTATCAGCGACCGGACGGTGCGCGCCTTCCAGGCCTGCCGGGACGCGGGGATCGACGTCGTTTTCGTCACCGGACGCCCGCCCCGCTGGCTGGATCCGCTGCGCGAGCGGATCGGCCACACAGGTACCGTCATCTGCTCCAACGGAGCCATCACGTATGACCTCGGGGCCGGGAAGGTGCTGGCCAGCAGCCTGCTTCCGCTTGCGCAGATGTTCTCCGCCGCGGAAGTCATCCGGGACCTGTTCCCCGCAGTCACCTTCGCAGCCGAAACCGTGGACGGGATCCATCTGGAACCCGGTTTCTCAGACACCGGATCCACCGAAATCCTCGGCGGCATTGTTCCCCGCCCGCTTCACGAATCCCTGAACGGCCAGGCCGGCGTGGCCAAGTTCCTGGCCCGTGCCTCCGGGATCTCGCCGGACGAGTTCCTGCACCGGGTGGCACCGGCGGTCTCATCACTGGTGGCCACCACCCACTCCGCACCCACCATGCCCTTGCTGGAAATGTCCCTGCCAGGGCTGAACAAGGCCGTCACACTCGCGGACTACGCCGCGCAGAAGGGGATCACCGCCGAGGAGACCGTGGCCTTCGGCGACATGCCCAATGACATCCAGATGCTGGACTGGGCCGGGCACGGCTATGCGATGGCCTCCGGCCATGCCGCAGCCCGTGCGGCGGCGGACTTCACGGCCCCCGCTTTCAACGACGACGGCGTGGCGGTGATCCTGGAACGGCTTCTCGGCGACCGTGCAGGCGCCGCAGAAGCTGGTGTGCGGTAATCACCACCGCCAGCCAGGCCGCTCCAAGGGTCCAGGCAACCAGAACGTCCGTAAGCCAGTGGTGGCCCAAATAGACCCGGCTTAGCCCCACGGCCAGGGTAAACACGGCGGCCGCCAGCACCGCAGCGGCCTTCGCGCGGCGGGTGTGCACATGCAGGATCACCAAATAGGCAAGGATCCCGGCGATCACGATTGAGTTCAGGGTGTGCCCGCTCGGAAATGAGGCGGAGGACTCATACGGAGGAACGGCGTCGGCCAGGTCCGGGCGGGTGCGCCCGATAATCGCCTTCCCGGAAATCGTCATCAGGAGGGAGCCGGCCGCCGCCGCTGCAGTGAGCACCAGCGGTGTCCAGGACCGCCAGCGCAGGCACATCCCCAGCACTATCAGCCCGGCGATGATCGGCATGCCGATGCTGCCGGCCAGGTTGGTGAACCCCGTGACGGCGGCGTCCAGGCCGGGGGACCGCAGCGTCAGGGCGTATTCCAGAACCGGCCGGTCCAGGCCTGCAATACCGTCGGATTCGGCCACTGATTCGTAAACCTCGGCGGAGACCAGGGTCAGGGCCAGTGCGGGCACCAAACCCACGGCCAGGATCAGCAGCAGGGTTACATGCGGGGAGGATACCCGGCTGATCCACTGCAGCAGGTCCCGGATCCGGCTGCCCGGTCCGCCGCCGGTCCGGCCGGTGCGGGTGTGTGGTCCAGGGTCGCGGGTCATGGTTCCAGTATCCCAAGCCGGGTGCACAACCAGCTCAGGTTGTTTTCCAATCCGGCCCCCCACACCTGCCAGGAGTGCCCGCCCGGAAGCGTCTGGAACTGCACATTGGCACCGGCCGCCGTGGCGTCGTCGTACACCGTCTTTCCCTCCGGCGCGTAGACCTTGTCATCCTGGCCGACGACGACGATTCCCGCCGTATCCGGAAACCGCATTGCGGCAAACAGGTCCGCGGCGTTCTGTTTCCGGAACGCGTCCTCGTCACCGTTGAAGTAGGTGTCCAACAGTTCCTGGTGGCCGCCGGCGACGGTCGGCTCGTCCTCCCCGGCGATATCCAGGAAGGTGGGATAAACCCCCGGATAGTTTGCGGCAAGCTGGACGGCGCACGTGCCGCCGTAGGAATAACCGCCGATCGCCCACTGCTGCGGCCCCGCGGTGCCGGTGCCCAGATTGTCCTGTACCCAGGCCGGCAGGTCCTGGGCCAAATAGGTGGCCGAGTTGCTGACCGTGGTATCCAGGCACAACGGCCAGTTGCTGTTCCCGGCATTGCTGAGGTCCGGAAGCACCACTACCGGGGCCAGGCCGTGGTGCCGCGCGGCAAATGAATCCATGATCTCCGCCAGTCCGCCGCTGACCAGCCAATCCTCCGGGGACCCCGGCTGCCCGTGGACCAGAACCAGGACCGGCAGGTTCACGTTGCCCGGATCGGCCAGATAAGCCGGCGGAAGGTAGATCAGCGCCGGATTGGAGGCATATCCGGACCGGCCCCCCGGGATCTGCTGGTGGAACACCTTGCCGGCGGCAGGCATGCCCGGGGGCGCAGTCCAGTTTTCCGCCGACGCCGCAGGCAGGTCCCGGCGGACCTCCGCCGGCCGCGGCAGCGGATCATCCGTGACCGGCGGCGGGGTGAACAGTGCGGCTACCGTCGGGTACTGGTGGTAGGCGATATTCACCGTGCCGGCCAGGGCCAGCAGCACCAGGAGACCCGCCGCGACGCCGGCTACCCGCCGGCGGATCCGGATGCCCGGCGCGAGCACGCGCAACACCGCCAGCTGGACCCCGAGGATGGTCAGGGCGCTGAACAGGTAGAGCAGCCGCGGCAGGGAAGCATTCCACCAATGGAATACATACTCCGCCAGCACGTAAATCAGCGCGGTAAAGGCGCATGCCGCCAGCACAACGGCCAGGGCGCGCTTCCAGCCCAGGCGCTGCCCGCTGACACCGAGCCAGACCAGGGAGACAGCGCCCAGGATCAGCAGGACGATCGGAAGGATGCCGTCGACCAGTGACAGGGACATCATCCTGTCCGTTCCACGATCCGGCGGGCGAGGACAAGCCCCTGGCCCAGGGACAGATCCGGAAGGTAGGCCCGGGTCAGGGCGTTGGCGATGGCCGGCAGTGCGGCCGGATCCGGGTAGGTCATAAAAAGCGGCACGTACTGCGGGGCGAACTTGGACTTGAAGGCCAGAAGGGAACGGAAGCCGTAAACCGGCTCAAGGGTTGCGCCGAGCAGATCCAGCAGACGGTCCATCACCGGTGAACCGTCGACGTCCGGCTCCCGGGCCACCGCCCGGGCCAGGGGTGCTCCGGAAAGGCTCAGGAACCGGCTCCCTTCATCCTGCAGGGACAGGGCTGCGGACGCGATCAGAAAATCCATTCCCAGACGGAAACCGGTACCGCGCCGGCGCATGAAGTCCAACGTCCAGCCGGCCACAATCCCGTCCCGGTACACGGGCAGCCAGGATGTCACGGCATGGACCGTTCCGTCATTGTCGACGGCCACCAGGCAGCGGACTTCCGGATCATCCAACTCTTGCAGCCCGCCCAAAGTGAAGCCCATTTCCGGCATCTTCTTATCTGCCACCCATTCCTCGGAGATGGCCCGCAACTGGTCCAGCACGGCCAGGGGAGCGGTGGGATAGCTGATCCACTGCGCGCTGATGCCTTGTTTCCGGGCAGCGTTCAGTGCGGTGCGGATGTCTTGGAATTTCTTGCCCTTGAAAGCCAGTGAGCCCAGCGGAAGCACGGTTTCCTCGGCCACCTGCAGGGATAAAAACCCCAGCGCAGCAGTCAACTCACGCACCTTCCCGCCCACCGAGTAGAAGCAGGGCGTGATGCCGTTGTCCGTGCAGGACTCAGCAAAGCCCGCCACCGTCTGCTGAAGTTCACCGGGCGGCCCCACGGGGTCTCCCACCGTGACCGCCACGCCGCTGTCCACCCGATAGGCCACATAGGAGTTGCCGGTGGGGGAAAACCAATAGGTGTTGCCCTGCCAGAGGGTCATCCAGGCCATGGTGCTTCCACCATGGGTCTTCAGCAGCGAACGGGCCCGCTCTTCATCCCGGGCTGTCAGGTTCCGTGGCGGGACCAGGAAGGAACGCAGCAAGAGCAGGCAGGTTAATACCCAGAACAGCACGCCCACGCCTTCGTAGACCAGGACGGCGGGAAGATTCTCCGGGTCAAGGGCAGGCGTACTGTAGGCCACCTCGGCAATGGGAAGAAACCGCCCGGGCAGGTCCGCTGCGAGCAGCCCCAGGGTGGCAGCCGGGCTGAAACCGTCGCGGTTCAGCAGTCCGGCACCGAGATACAGAGAGGCCAGCACCGCCGCGGATGTCCCGACAGCCGCGGCCACCCGGCGGTAGGTTCCGTCGGGGGCGCGGGCCGGAAACAACCGGCGGGTGAAAAGCAGCAGCACAAAGACCGCCAATGGAACCACCATGGGCAGTACCAGCGCAATGACAATGCCTGGTCCCGGCGGCAGGAGGGCAAGCTCACCTCGGGCGAGGGCCCGCCCGAGCCGGACGGTGGCCAGCACCGTCATGGTGCCCTGCAGCAGCAATGCTGCCAGCCAGGCAAACCGGCGGCCGCGCCGCAGCCCCTCGGAGAAGGTGGCCAACAGGACCTGGGGCAGGACGGCCAGGAAGAACCCGGCCGGTCCGGCGCGCAACTGGATGCGGGCCACGGCGCACTCGCGGGCGGCGGCAGATCCATTGCAGAGCTCCGCCAACTCGTTCGGAGTATTCACCTCGACGCTGGTGAACAGATACCGCAGCACTGCAAGCGGTCCCACTGCGGAGGTGCTGAGCGCGGCAATAACGGGTCCGACGGCGGAGGCAAGGACCACCAGCGCCACCAGGACTGCGGCCTCACGCCGGCTGGTGACCAGCCGCTCCGGGACCGTGGGCCGCCGTCCGGCCAGGAACGGTCCCATGAACGCACCCGTAACGGCCGCACCCAGGACCATCAGGTCTGTGAAACTCCCGGCGTAAAGGGCCAGCAATACCAGCAGGGTGAACATGGTGATCCGCAGGCGCCTGCGCCACAAAGTGCTGACCTGGGCGCTGGCTGCGGCCACAACCGCGGCGATGAAGGCAAGCGGACCAACATAGGATTCGGACACCAATGCGCGGGACCAGTCACCGATCGAGGCACTGGTGGCAGACGCGAAACCGATGGCAAGCAGCGCGCCAACAATCTGCCCGGTGAAACCAACCATAAGGAACCGTCCGGTGCCCAGCAGCCGCTCGCAGGACAAACCGGCCATCAGGGCCAGCAGCGTGCCGCCTATATAGCCTCCGATTCCGCTGGCCCAGAGACAGCACAGGAGCAGGGCCGCCGGGTTCCCGGTCAAGGTATGCGCGGAAAGGGTGGCCCAGTCCTGCAGGGGCCCTTCCGGGCCCGTAACCAGCGAGGAAGTGAGCGCTCCGAGCACCCAGAAGGAGGCAATAAAAACCAAGGTGGCCGGCGACCGCCGGACACTGCCCCGAAGCCACTGCAGCGGCCAGTGCACAAACCGCTCAAAGCGGCGTGGGGCGGGAAGAACGTCAACCACGGAACCTCCATCAGCCCGGAGCCAGCCGGGGTCGGGGTCCTGCCATTCTAGGGCCGCGGAGTCCGGGAGCGGTGCTGCCCGGCCCAGTGCGTGCCGCAGGTTGGATAAAGTACGAGCGTGAACGCAATGCATCCGTACTTCCGTGCGCCCCGTGACAATCCGCCGTCCGGCGCAGCGGACCGGCCCGAGCCCATTGCCCTGGCGCACCGCGGCTTTTCTCCGGACGGGTACGAGAACACACTCGCCGCGTTCCGAGCCGCCGCCGACCTAGGCATCAGCTACCTGGAAACGGACGTGCGCACCAGCCGGGACGGCGTCCTGATGGCCTTCCACGACGAGACGGTGGACCGGATTTCCGGGGGAGTGGCGGGAAAGATCAGCCAACTCACCAGCCGTGAGCTCAACGAGGTCCTGGTGGCCGGCTCCGAACGGATCCCCACTTTCGAGGAACTGCTGACCGAATGGCCGGATATGCGGCTGAACGTGGATGTCAAGGACGCACCAGGCGCAAAACTGCTCGCCGCGCTGATCGAAAAACACTCGGCGCAGGACCGGGTGCTGGTGGCGTCCTTCTCGGACCGACGCCGCCTCCGCACACTGAAGCATCTGGGCCGGCCCGCGGCCAGCTCGGCGGGCACTGCCCTGACCGTCCTGTTGCGGCTGCTGGCGCCGCTGGGCGCCGCCGGCCTGGTATCCCGGCTGGGCCGGTTCCAATGCATCCAGGTGCCGGTGGCATTCGGACCGGTCCGCGTGGTCACCTCGTCCTTCCTGAGCCGCTGCCACCGTGCCGGATTGCAGGTCCATGTGTGGACCGTCAATGACGAAGAGACCATGAACCGGTTGCTGGACCTGGGTGTGGACGGCATCGTCTCGGACCGGTCAGACCTCCTGGTGAAGGTGCTCAAGGACCGCGGGCAGTGGCGGTAGGGGTGCGGCGGCGTCGAAGACAGGTAGCCGCCATGTCACCCCCGGCTGGCAGGATGAAGACATGCGCGTAGTTATTGCCCCGGACAAGTTCAAAGGCTCCCTCACCTCCGCAGAAGCCGCAACAGCCATGGCTGAGGGAGTGCTCGCGGTGTACCCCGAGGCCACCGTGACGGTGGTTCCGGTGGCCGACGGCGGCGAGGGCACCTTGGACGCCGCGTTGGGCGCCGGTGCCGAACCCCGCACGGCCCGCGTCACGGGGCCGCTGGGCCGGGACACCACGGCCGTCTGGGCCCTGTCCGGCGACACGGCCCTGATCGAAACCGCACGCGCCTCGGGGCTGGTCCTGCTGGATCCTTCCCCGGAGACGGCACTGGCTGCAGGCAGCTACGGCAGCGGACAGCTGATCGCCCACGCGCTGGACGCGGGGGCGAAAACCATCATCCTGGGCATCGGCGGTTCGGCCATGACCGACGGCGGATCCGGGGCACTGTGCGCGCTGGGCCTGAAGATCCTGGACCGGGATGGAAATCCTGTGCCGCCCGGCGGCGCGGGGTTGCTGAACGCGGCATCAGTGGATGCGTCCGGATTGGATCCGCGGCTGGCGGGGGTGGACCTGCGGATTGCCGCCGACGTCCGGAACCCGCTCCTGGGTTATGAAGGAACGGCGGCGGTCTTCAGCGGCCAGAAAGGCGCGGGCGCAGCGGAGCAGCAGCTGCTCGAAGAGGCGCTGGACAACTGGGCGCGGCTCCTGAAGGAGGCCACCGGCGTCGACGTCGATGTCCCCGGGGCGGGTGCGGCCGGCGGCTTCCCCTCGGGGTTCCTGGCCTTCACCGGGGCATCCCTGCACCCGGGATTCGAACTGCTCTCGGCCTTCACCGGACTTGATGAATCATTGACCCGCTGCGATCTGGTCCTCACCGGCGAAGGCTCCCTGGACAACCAGTCCCGCTACGGGAAGGCTCCGCTGGAAGTTGCGGCCCGGGCCCGGGATGCCGGTATTCCCGTGGTTGCGGTGGCCGGGCAGATCACACTGACCCCGGACCAACTGCAGGAGTACGGGATTGTTGCGGCCGTCAGCCTGCTGGATGTGGTGCAGCGGCCGCAGGATGCAATGTCCCAGGCGGCAAAATACGTTGCCTGGGCAACCCGGCAGGTCCTCGAAGGCGCCTGAGCGCCGGCGGCCGCCGTTCCGCCGCCGTTAGCCCAGCCGGCTGGGGGTGGCCCCGGCGTCCTCCGCCGGCTCGTCGGGGTCGGTGCCCCGCCAGCGGGCGATGGCCTGCATGCCGTGGTAGGCCACCAGGGTCGCGCCGGTGCCCAGGGCAATGCCGCCGAAAGTCAGGTCCCCAATGACCCAGGTGAAGTCCGCGATGGCCACGATAAGGCCAAGGCCGGCGGCGGACAGGTTGATCGGGTTGGAGAAGTTCACCCGGTTATCCACCCAGATCCGCACACCCAGGATGCCGATCATGCCGTACAGCACGACGCCGGCGCCGCCGAGCACACCGGGCGGAACGGTGGCGATGAGCGCACCGAACTTCGGGAACAGGCTGAGCAGGACGGCCACAATGCCGGCCACCCAGTAGGCCGCGGTGGAGTACACCCGGGAGGCGGCCATCACGCCGATGTTCTCGGCATAGGTGGTGGTGGCCGAACCGCCGCCTGAACCGGCCAGCATGGTCGCCAGGCCATCGGCCATCAGCGCCCGGCCCGCGTACGGGTCCAGGTCCCGGCCGGTCATGGCGGCCACGGACTTCACATGCCCGATGTTCTCGGCCACAAGCACCAGCACCACCGGCACGAACAAGCCGATCACGGAGAAGTGGAAGCTCGGCGCGTGGAAGTCCGGCAGGCCGAACCAGGCCGCGGAACTGATCGCCTCGAAATCCACTTCGCCGCGCAGCATGGCCACCCCGTAGCCGGCCAGGACGCCGATCAGGATGGACAGCCGGCCGAAGAAGCCGCGGAAGAGGACCGTGGCCAGCAGGATCACGGCCACCGTGACCACAGCCGTCACCGGCCCCTTTTCGAAGTTGGTCCGGGCCGAGCCGGCCAGGTTCAACCCGATCAGCGCCACGATGGTACCGGTGACCACCGGCGGCATCAGGAGCTGGATCCAGCGCGTGCCGGCCACCTGCGCGGCCAGGCCGATGAGGAACAGCGCCGCGCCGGCCATGATGATGCCGCCCAGCGCACCGCCGGGCCCGTGCTGGCTGGTGGCCGCGGTGATGGGGGCGATAAAGGCGAAGGAGGAACCGAGGTAGCTGGGAACTTTCCCGGCGGTGATGATCAGGAACAGGATCGTACCGATACCGGAGAACAGCAGGGTGGTGGCAGGCGGGAAGCCGGTCAGCAGCGGAACCAGGAACGTCGCGCCGAACATCGCCACAACGTGCTGGGAACCAATGCCGATGGTGCGCGGCCAGCTCAGGCGCTCCTCAGGGGCAACATAGGCGCCGGGCTTGATGGTCTTACCGTCTCCATGGAGGGTCCAGGCCGTACCGAATCTGCTCATGGTTGTGCCTTCCGAAGACAGGGGGTTTTACCAAAATTCTAACCGGCAACGATTGCCGGGATGTTACGTTGCAATAAGACCCGCGCGCCGCGCGGACCGGTCACAACGTTGAATCCGTACCGCTAGACGATGGAGCAGCATGAGCATTTCAGTTTCAGGACGGGTGGTCCTTATCACGGGCGCGGCAATGGGCATGGGCAGGCTTTATGCCGAACGCGCCGTCCGCGAAGGCGCGGCCGCGGTGGTGCTGTGGGACCTCAACGCCGAGGCCTTGGAAGGCACCGCCGCCGAACTGCGCGAGCAGGGCGCATCGGCTGTCTACCCCTATGCGGTGGACGTCAGTTCACTGCCGGACATTGAGGCTGCGGCGGAAAAGGTGATCCGCGACGCCGGCGTTCCGGACATCCTCATCAACAACGCGGGCATTGTGCGCGGCAAATACTTCTGGGAGCACGCCCCGAAGGCAGACATCAACGCCGTGATGGCCGTGAACACCCTGGCACCCATGCAGGTGACCCGGGCCTTCCTGCCCGGGATGATCGAACGCCGCACCCCGGCCCGGATCCTCAACGTTGCCTCCGCCTCAGGCACACTGTCCGTGCCCAAGATGAGTGTGTACACGGCGTCGAAATGGGCCGTGATCGGCTGGAGCGACTCCATGCGCCTGGAGCTGAACGAATCCGGCAACGGCCATGTGGCCGTCACCACCCTGATCCCCAGCTACATCAAGACCGGGATGTTCGAAGGTGCCCGGGGGCCGCTGCTGACCCCGCTGATGGAACCGCAGCACGTGGTGGACCGGGCCTGGAGGGCGATGCTGGCCGGCAAGGCACGGATCCAGCTGCCGTGGACCGTGGCCCTGGGCAGTGCCCTGCGCAATGTGCTGCCGCAGCCGGCCTGGGACGTGGTTGCCGGCCGTGTTTTCAAGGTCTACCAGTCCATGGACCACTTCACCGGACGGAAACCGGCGGACGATGGCGCGAAGGAAGAGGCCAAGGCATGAGCGAAATGGTTTCCGCCTTTTCGGACCCGGAATCCTCCCTGTCCGCCGAATCAGCGGCATTGGTGCCGGCCGTCCTGGCACGGGTCCGGAAGGCCTACGCATCCGGGCGTACCCGTCCGCCGGCCTGGCGGCGTGCCCAGCTCACGGGCCTCATCCGCCTGTTCCGGGAACGCGAACAGGAACTGGCGGACGCACTGGCAGCGGACCTGGGCAAGAACCCGCTGGAAAGCTACGTCACGGAACTCTCGCTGGTCCGGGCCGAGGCCGAGCATGCGCTGAAGCACCTGGACAAGTGGACCCGCAGCCGCCGGGTTCCGGTGCCGCTGGGGCTGCTGCCTGCGTCGGCCAAAACAGAGCCGCAGCCGCTGGGCGTGGTGCTGATCATCGGGCCGTGGAACTATCCGGTGCAGCTGGTGCTGGCCCCGCTGGTGGGCGCCTTGGCGGCCGGTAACGCGGCCGTGCTCAAGCCCAGTGAACTGGCCCCGGCCACCTCTGCGGTACTCGCCGACCTGGTACCGCGTTACCTGGATTCCGACGCCGTCGCGGTGGTCGAGGGCGGGCAGGACATCAGCACCGCACTGCTTCGGGAACGCTTTGATTCCATCTTCTTCACCGGCGGGGAGCGTGTGGGACGGATTGTGCTGCAGGCAGCAGCCGAGCACCTGACTCCGGTCACCTTGGAGCTGGGCGGCAAATCCCCAGCCGTGGTGCTGGACGGCAACTGGGCCGGCGTCGCCCGGCGTCTGGTGTTCGGCAAGCTGCTCAACGCCGGACAGACCTGCGTGGCGCCGGACTACGTGCTGGTCACCGAGGAAGCCGCGCCCGCACTGCGCAAACACCTCGTCAAGGCCGTGGCGGAACTGTTCGGGAAGGACCCGGCCAAGAGCAGGGACTTCGGCCGGATCGTGAATGAACAGCACTGGGAGCGGCTGGTGGGGCTGCTGGACAGCGGGACAATCCTGGCCGGCGGCCGCAGCGACCGTGCCGGCCTGTATCTTGAACCGACCATCCTTACGGACGTGGATCCGCAGTCGCCGGTGATGCAGGAAGAGATTTTCGGACCCATCCTGCCCGTGCTGACTGTGAAGGACCTGGACGAGGCGATGGAGTTCATCAACGCCCGCCCGGTTCCGCTCTCCGCCTACCTGTACACCAATTCGGCAGCTGCGCGGCAGGCGTTCGAGGCCGGCGTACGGGCAGGCAGCATCAACCACAACGCCAGCACCGTGCAGCTGGCCGTGCCGGGGCTGCCGTTCGGCGGCGCCGGGGCCAGCGGAACCGGCGCGTACCACGGCAAGTACTCCTTCGATACGTTCAGCCAGCTGCGCCCGGTCTTCAGCAAGGGCACCTTGCTGGATACGCTCCGGTTCGCGTACCCGCCGTACAACGGAGTGAAGAAACAGATCCTGCGCCGGCTGCTCTAGCGCCCGTTAACGGCAAAAGGGCGGACCTCCTGGTCCGCCCTTTTGCCGTTAACGCGGTATCGCTAGGAGATGACGCCGTCAACAATGGCCTTGGCTTCAGCCTGCACCTGGTGCAGGTGCTCCAACCCCTTGAAGGACTCGGCATAGATTTTGTA
Organism: Arthrobacter sp. zg-Y750; assembly: GCF_020907365.1. Lineage (NCBI taxonomy): Bacteria > Bacillati > Actinomycetota > Actinomycetes > Micrococcales > Micrococcaceae > Arthrobacter > Arthrobacter sp. zg-Y750. The sequence continues at coordinate 25,698 of NZ_JAJJOC010000008.1, forward strand.
TACGTCCTCCGTTCCGGAGGGGCGCGCGGCGAACCAGGCGTTTTCCGTGGTCACTTTCAGTCCGCCGATGGGTGCACCGTTGCCGGGAGCTTCAGTCAGGCGGGCGGTGATTTCCTCGCCGGCCACGGTGGTGGCGGTGACGTCCGACGGCGAGAGCTTGGCCAACGCCGCCTTCTGCTCCCGGGTGGCCGGGGCGTCCACCCGGGCATATTCCGGGTCGCCGAACCTGTTGGTCAGTTCGCGGTACCGCTGGGACGGGGTCTTGCCGGTCACTGCGGTCATTTCCGAGGCGAGCAGGGCCAGCAGGAGACCGTCCTTGTCGGTGCTCCACGGGCTGGCATCCAGGCGCAGGAAGGAAGCGCCGGCGGATTCCTCGCCGCCGAAAGCGGTCTCGCCGGAGAGCAGGCCCGGGACAAACCACTTGAAGCCCACGGGAACCTCCATCAGCACCCGGCCCAGGTCCGCCGTCACGCGGTCGATCATGGAGGAGGACACCAGGGTCTTGCCCACCATGGCGTCTGCGCTCCAGCCCGAGCGGTTGCGGTAAAGGTAGTCGATGGCCGTGGCCAGGTAGTGGTTCGGGTTCATCAACCCGCCGTCGGGGGTGACAATGCCGTGCCGGTCGGCGTCGGCGTCGTTGCCCGTGGCTATGTCGTATTCGTCGGCGCGGGCAATCAAGGAGGCCATGGCGTACGGGGAGGAGCAGTCCATGCGGATCTTCTCGTCCCAGTCCAGGGTCATGAATGCCCACTGCGGATCCACGTTGGGGTTCACTACGGTCAGGTTCAGCTGGTGCTGCTCCGCAATGGCGCCCCAGTAGTCCACAGAAGCACCGCCCAGCGGATCGGCGCCGATGTGCAGGCCGGCGCTGCGGATCGCATCCAGGTTCAGCACCGAGGGGAGGTCTTCGACGTAGTTCTGCAGGAAGTCGTACGTGCCCACGGAATCGGCCAGGCGTGCTTCGCCCAGCGGAATGCGCTTCACTCCGTTCAGGCCGGCTTCCAGCAGTTCGTTGGCGCGGTCGGCAATCCAGTTGGTGATGTCCGAACCGGCAGGCCCGCCCGTGGGCGGGTTGTACTTGAAGCCGCCGTCAGCGGGGGGATTGTGCGAGGGCGTCACCACAATGCCGTCGGACTGGTCCGTCCGTGAGGCGTTGTACTTCAGGATGGCGTGGCTGACGGCCGGGGTGGGGGTGAAGCCGTTCCGCGCATCAATGAGCACGTTCACGCCGTTGGCCGCCAGGACCTCCAGTGCGGTGTTCTGCGCCGGTTCGGAAAGTGCATGGGTATCTTTGCCCATGAACAGGGGTCCGGTGATGCCCGCAGAACGGCGGTACTCAACGATCGCCTGGGTGATGGCGGCAATGTGCTGCTCGTTGAAGGCGCCGTTCAGCGATGATCCCCGGTGCCCGGAAGTACCGAACGCAACGCGCTGCGCCACGTTCGAAGGATCCGGCGCGACGTCGTAATAGGCGTCCAACAGCGCGGTGAGATCTACAAGGTCGGATGGTTCAGCGGGTTTTCCTGCACGATTAGACATACCCCTAAGCATGCCAAAGAAACGGCAGGTGCGGCAGACACCCGCCTACGTGTAAAGCTGCCCGTCCGGCCGTATGCTCGATCGGACAGCCGCGAGGGCGCGGCGGAGAGGGGAACACCATGGCGGCCAGTGCGGTACCGGCGCAGCTTCAGCCCGGAATGCGCCGCGGCACCCGGGCAGCCATGGCGGTCCTGAACATCATCTACGTATGCGCCGCCCCGGTTTTCTGGTTCTTTTGGAGCCAGCGCCGGCAGTTCGACCTCCCGGCCTGGGCCGAGCAGGCCGCCGGATTCGCCGCCGGTGTCCTGCCGGTCCTGGTGTTCCTGGCAGCTTGGCTGAGCGCAGCGGTCCTGTTTAGCCGGGGCCGGCGCCAAGACGGCGGCAGCGCCTTTAGCACCCTGGGCGGCCTGGGCCTGCTGGCGGCGGCCAGCGGAATGCTGGCGCTGGCCGCCGCCGGGCTGGACAGCTAGGAAGCCCTCACTTGTCGTTGTGCTTGGCCTTGAAATTCTCGTTGTCGGAGTTCAGGCCCTGCGCAAGGTTGGAGTGGACCTCCGTGCGCGGGTCGGAGTGGTCCTGGCTGCCGCTGCCGTCGGGAACTTCCGCGGAGGTGGACATCAGGTTTTCCACCGCGTTCTCAATCGGATTCGCGGACTCGTTCTTAGGGTCGCCGGCTTTCGGATCAGTCATCATCAGCTCCTTGAAGGTAATTCATCAGTAGCCTTACGAATCCCACTCTAGGGCACACCAAGCCTGCCCGCACCGGGTCACCATAGACGGCTGCTGGCCAGCCGCGCACCTTCGCCGAGGGCTTCGAGCTTGGCCGCCGCGATCTGCGGGTGCACGCGGCCGCCCAGCCCGCAGTCCGTAGACGCAATCACGTTTTCGCGGCCGACCAGCCGGGCGAAGCGCTCAATCCGGTCCGCCACCAACTCCGGATGCTCCACTACGTTCGTTGCATGGGAGACGACGCCGGGAATGATCACCTTGCCGTCCGGCAGCTTGGTGTCTTCCCAGACCCGCCATTCGTGCTCGTGCCGTACGTTGCCGGCTTCGAAGCTGTAACCGCCGGCGTTGATCTTCAGCAGGGTGTCCGCCAGGTGCCGGAACTCGATGTCCGTCGTGTGCGGTCCGTGCCAGGAGCCCCAGCACAGGTGGAAGCGGATCTGCTCCTCGGGAAGGCCGCGCAGTGCGTAATTCAGGGCCTCAACCCGGATTTCGGTGAAGCGCAGGTAGTCCTCGACGGACGGCTCGGGATTGATCTGGTCCCAGTTCTCCGCAATGGACGGATCGTCGATCTGCACAATCAGGCCGGCGTCGATAATCGCCTTGTATTCCTCCCGCATCGCGTCCGCGCAGGCGTAGATGAACTCCTCCTCGGTGGCGTAGTACTCGTTGGCGATGCGTGAACAGGAACCGGGGGAAAGCGAGGCGAGGAAACCTTCCTCCAGCCCCGCCGCCGCCAGCCCTGACTTGAGGTTGCGGATGTCGCCGGCAACGGCGTCGTACCCGGTGTATTCCACCTTGCCGGTGACCTTCGGGAAGACCTTCTGGGCGCCGGTGGTGATGCTCGACGACGGGTCGGTGTAGGCCTCGCGGAAGCGCCCCCGGTCGCGGCGGTCACCGAAGCTGGTGAGGACCGGTTTTCCCGGCTCGGAACGGACGGGCTCCATCTCCCAGATGCCGGTCTCCGCCACGGTCAGGCCGCTGAGCCGGGCAAAGGAATAGGACCACCAGGCCCCGTAGTCCACCTCGGCGGACATTGAATGCCCGTACTCGCCGTCGTTGGGGATGTCGATGCCGGCCCGCTGCTGGCGCAGCACCAGGTCGGCGACGGCGTCGCTGAGCAGTTCGGCATAGCCCCCGGTGTCGGAGGGGTCCGCGTCCCGAGCCGCGTTGGCCGCGAGGAGTTCGGGGGTGCGGGGCAGGGAACCGGCATGGGTGGCCAGGATACGGTCGGTGCTTTTGCGCATGGAAATAATCCTTGGGATTCACGTGCTCTTGCCTGCACCGGATGCCTGGAAAAGGCGGTGCAGGCCGCTTCGTCATCCGAACCACCCGCGAAGCATGGGGTTGGTGCACGGCCAAGTCGGAGCTTGGCGGCCGTGTCTCCTGAAGCTGGTGCCCATCCTAACCACGACGCCGGGCGCAGGCCAAGCATGTGACGGCAGGCAAAAAGAACGGCGGCCCCGGGGTTGCCCGGTGCCGCCGTCCTGGTGGAACTGAAACTGTTGTGCCGGTTAGCGCACGCCGCTCATCAGCTTCTTGATGGCCGGGGTCGCCGCTGCCAGGGCGATGCCCAGGACAATGGCGGTTCCGCCGCTGAACAGGAAGTAGCTGACCTCGGTTTCGGGGTCGTAGAACTGTGCCAGCCAGCCGGCCAGCGTGGTGCCCAGGGAGACCGAAAGGAAGAACAGCGCCACCATCTGGGTCCGGAAAATTTCCGGCGCCAGCTTGGTTGCCACGGACAGGCCGATCGGGGAGATAAACAGCTCAGCGAAGGTGAACAGCAGCAGGATGCCGACAATTGCCAGCAGCGGGGTGCTGTTGGGGCCGCCGCCGGAGAACGGGATGAAGGCCAGGAAGGCCAGGCCCATTACGGCAAGTCCCAGGGAGAACTTCAGCGGCGAGGACGGCTGCCGGTCGCCCAGCTTGGTCCAGACCGCGGCGAAGACGGCCGCGAAGATGATGATGAAGATCGGGTTGATGGACTGCACCCAGGCCGCCGGCATGGTGAAGCCGAAGATGGACCGGTCCAGCGAGGTGTCCGCGTACAGCGCCACCACGGTGAACTGCTGCTGGAACAGGGCCCAGAAAGCGGCGCTGGCGATGAACAGCGGCATGAAGGAGTACACGCGGCGGCGTTCGACGGCGCCCACCTTCGGGCTGCGCAGGATGATCACGAAGTATGCGATCGAGGCAAGGATGGCCACGGTCGCCATGACCACTGCGAGGTTCTCCGCCTTGAGCAGGCCGAAGACCACGGCCAGGGCAACGATGACCACAACGCCGGCGGCAACGCCGCCCATGGTGGCGTACTTGCGGCGCGGCAGCGGGTTGGTCACCTGGTGGGCAGCCTCGGGCAGGTACTTGCGGGTCAGGCCGTACTGGACGAGGCCGATGGCCATGCCAATGGCAGCCAGGCCGAAGCCGTAGTGGAAGCCGAGCTTCACCTGGAGCAGGCCGGTGAGGAGGGGGCCGACCAGGGCGCCGAGGTTGATGCCCATGTAGAAGAGGGAGAAACCAGCGTCGCGCCGTTCATCCTTTTCGTCGTACAGGGTCCCCACCAGCGAAGTGGCGTTGGCTTTGACGCCGCCGGAACCCAGGGCAATCAGGATCAGGCCGGCGGCCAGCCCCACTGCGCCCGGGAGCACGGCCAGCGAAATGTGGCCGAGCACAACAATCGCGGCGGAGTAGAAGAGCACGCGTTCGGATCCGAGGACCCGGTCCGCAAGCCACGCACCAATGATGGTGGACAGGTACACACCACCGCCGTATGCGCCCACCAGTGAGGTGGCGATGGCTTTATCGATGCCAAGGCCGCCCTCGGTGACGCTGTAGTACATGTAGTACAGCAGGATGCCCTGCATGCCGTAGAACGAGAAGCGTTCCCACAACTCGACACTGAAAAGATTGGCCAACATCCGGGGATGGCCGAAGAAGGTTTTACGCGCTTCTTGGACGCCTGGGTTACTGGGGGTATGGCTCACGGATTAATGGTCCCACTCCCCGCGGGGGTAAGCGCCGGGAAAACCGGCGTATTCCGCCCCGAACCGGGCAGGTTTCCCTTAACCATGTGCTGAAGGTCACCCGTTTGCAGGTCGATTTCCGCGAGATTACGTGCAATAGGGCCCCCGTTACGCCCGGATTTTGCGCAAACCCGGGGCGCTGCCTACAAGCAGCCGGAATTCCGGGGGAGTGTGCAGGGTTGCCACCGGTATGCCCACCCGCGTCCCCCTCTCGATCCTTGACCGCGCCAACTCACGGCTGGGCTTTTCCGAGGCCCATGCCCTGCAGGCAGTCCTCGAGCGTGCCGAAGCTGCTGAAGCGCTGGGGTACCGGCGCTTCTGGGTGGCCGAACACCATGCCGTGGCCGGTATTGCCGGTTCAGCACCGGCGGTGCTGATGGCCGCCCTTGCCGCCCGGACCAGCAGCATCCGCATCGGTTCCGGCGGCATCATGCTGCCCAACCATCCGCCGCTGCTGGTCGCCGAGCAGGCCGCCACCCTGTCCGCCCTCTACCCGGACCGCATTGACCTGGGGCTGGGCCGTTCGGTGGGTTTCACGCAGGCGGTGCGGCGGGCACTAAAGGCAGGAAAGGCTGAGGCCGAACGGTTCGAAGCGGACCTGGCGGAACTGCTGGCCTACCTCGACGGCACGGCACCGATCACGGCGCGGCCGCGGGACTCCGGCCAAACCCCGGTTTTTGTGCTGGCCACCGGAGCCGGTGCCGATATCGCTGCGCGTGCGGGCCTGGGCCTGGTCTTCGGCGGGCCGGGCCTGTTCCGAAACAACCCCGGGCAGGTGCTGGAACGGTACCGGACATCCTTCCGACCCTCGGACCGGTTCCCGCGCCCCTACGTGCTGGCCGCGGTGAACGTGGCGGTTGCCGGCACGGAAAGGGCAGCCGCTGAACTGCTCCTCCCCGAGGCCGCGGCCCTGGCCGATTCACGTACCAAGGGTGTGTTCCCCGCCCTGGCCGGGAGCGGCAGCGCTGCGGAAGGCCCGGAACGCCGGCAGGAACTTATCCGGGAATCACTGGCCAATTCCATCCACGGCACCCCGGACCAGGTCCGCGAGAAGCTGGGTGGGCTCGTGGCCGCAACCGGTGCCGATGAACTCCTGGCCACCGGGGGAGCCTATGACCTCGCGGGCCAACGGGAGTCCGACCGGCTGCTCGCCGGCCTGTTCACGGATTAGCGGCCCCGCCTGGATGGGGAACCGGGGTCAGTAGCCAAGCTGCGCGGCGACGGCGAGCAGGTCGGCTTCGGCCCCCGGACGGCCGATGAGCTGGATACCCATCGGCAGTCCGGCCTCCGTGTTGTACACGGGGACGGAGATGGCGGGAAGTCCGCACACATTAACCATGGACGTGAACGGCGAGTAGAGGCACTGCCGTACATAGTCTTCCTCCCCGCCGCCGTCCGTGTACCAGCCGATGGGCCGCGGCGTCATGCCCAGGGACGGCGTGAGGATCATGTCATAGGCACCGAACTGCCGGATGGTGTCAGTTTCGAAGGTGCGCAGGATGTCAATGGCCGTGACCAGGTCCGCAGCGCTTCGGCCCAGTGCCCGCTGCCGCTTGGACGCTGCAATGCCGGTGAGTTCCGATTCGGCCCCCGGCTCCAGCACAGCCGTAGCCAGGAACGCCGTCCACACCGCCTCGAACGCATCCGGATACCGTTCGTCGTAGCGCAGGTCCGTGTCCACCAAGTCGTGGCCTGCCGCAGTTAGCGCGGCCGACCCGGCGTCGAGCGCCTGAAGCGCCTCGGGATCAAGGCGGATCTCCAGCCTGGACTCGAAAGGTGAGAGGGTGCTGACGCCTATCCGGAATGTGCCTTCGGCCCGCTGCGCAGCGGCCAGGAAGCCGTCCGTGGACGGCGGTGCGCTGGTGGCGCGGTGGTTCGGCCCGGCAACCATGGCGTCCAGCAGCAGTCCGGCGTCGGCCGCGGTTCGGGCCAGTGGACCGGCCACCACAAACTGGCCCAAATCCTGCTGGGCGGAGCCGGAGGGGACCCTGCCGCGGTTGGGCTTAAGCCCTACCAGCCCGGTGGCGGCGGCGGGGATGCGTACCGAACCGCCGCCGTCGGTGCCCGGTGCGAAGGGAATCAGCCCGGCAGCTACGGCCGCTGCGCTGCCACCGGAGGATCCGCCGGGGCTCAACCGCAGATCCCGCGGGTTCCGCGCCGGCGGGCCCACCAGGTTTTCGCTGTAGCTGCTCAGCCCGAATTCCGGCACCTGGGTTTTGCCGAGGCTGATGGCTCCGGCCCGGCGCAGTACGGCCGGGAGCGGGCCGTCGGTGTCCGCCGTCCACGGCTTCAACGCGGCGCTGCCCATGGTGGTACGGACGCCGGCCACATCGGTCAGGTCTTTGTGGGCCAGCGGCATGCCGTGCAGCATGCCCAGCTTTTCTCCCCGGGCGCGCCGCGCATCAGCGGCCCGCGCCTCGGCCACGGCAAGCTCAGGGGTGGGCGTGAGGAAGGCGCCCAGCGCGGGGTTGAGCTCTTCGATCCGCTGCAGGTAGTGGGTGGTCACCTCTTCGGCGCCGAGCCGGCCGGCTGCCAGTTCATCCCGCAGCTCGACGGCGGTCATCTCGTGGGGAGCGGGCAATTTGTACCTCCGGTGCATGGGACCTGGACGTTTATTTCTTCGGGCCGCGTCCCACTATAGGCTGGACAAAACGAACGCCGCGGCCCCGGAAGCCCGGGTGCGGCGGCGGCGCGGAACAACCCGGTTCAACAGTGAGGGCAGCAATGAGTGAGATGCAGAGCGTATCCGTAGACAGCATTCCGGCGGGCGCAAAAATCCTCGATGTGCGGGAGGACTATGAATGGGAGGCCGGTCACGTGGACGGCGCCGTCCATATCCCGCTGGACCAGCTGCCCGAAAGCCTTGACAGCCTGGACCCCGACCAGGATCTGGCCGTTATCTGCCGCACCGGCGGCCGCAGCGCCCGCGCCACTGCGTGGCTGGACGCACAGGGCTACTCGGCCGTTAACGTCAACGGCGGAATGGGCGCCTGGCTGGAAGCGGGCAAGCCCATGGTTTCGGACAATGGCCAGGAGCCGACCGTTCGATGACGCACACGGCGCACGCCCAAGCTGCTCCGCACCATTCCGGCCCGTCGGGCGAGACCGTGGTGTACACCTATCTCGGCCCGGAAGGAACGTTCACGGAAGCGGCCCTGCTGCAGGTGCCCGGCGCGAAGGATGCCGTCCGTGTTCCGTCCGCCAGCGTGAACACCGCATTGGAAATGGTCCGCTCCGGTCAGGCCAATGCCGCCGTGGTTCCGATCGAGAACTCGGTGGAGGGCGGCGTCAGCGCCACCCTCGATGCGCTTTCGGCCGGCGCCACTCTGCGGATCCTGCGCGAAATCCTGGTACCTATTACCTTTGTGCTGGCAGCCCGGCCGGGAGTGGCGCTTGAGGATGTCCGCACGGTGTCTACCCACTCGCATGCCTGGGCCCAGTGCCGCGAATGGGCCGCGGCGAATATTCCCGAAGCGGAATATCTCCCTGCGTCCTCCACTGCCGCAGCCGCCGTGGAACTTAGCGGTGCAGAGCCCTCCTTCGACGCTGCTATCTGCGCGCCGCTGGTCGCCGAACGGCTGGGGCTGACGGTGCTGCGGGAAGACATCGGAGACGTGCGCGACGCCGTGACCCGGTTCGTGATGATCAGCCAGCCTGGCCTGCTGCCCGAACCCACCGGATCGGACAAGACCACCCTGGTGATCCCGCTGCCGGAGGACCACCCGGGTGCCCTGATGGAAATCCTTGAGCAGTTCTCCACCCGCGGGGTAAACCTGAGCCGGATCGAGTCCCGCCCCACCGGCATGTTCCTCGGCGACTACTTCTTCAGCATTGACGCCGACGGACACGTGGCCGATGCCCGGATGGCGGATGCGTTGAAGGGCCTGCACCGGATCAGCCCGGAAATGCGTTTCCTGGGCTCCTACCCCCGGGCGGACCGCCGGGAGCCCGAGGTCTCCCGGCACACCAGCGACGAAGCTTTCCGGGACGCGGATATTTGGCTCGAATCCCTGCTGAACGGATACTAGGGCTGGAAGCATGCCGCGGCCGGACCGGCTGCGGCGCCGGGTGAAAGGGAAGCACCATGGCTCGACTGAGGCGCAGCAACTGCGAGCATCCCGGCTACTCCCGGCGGCGCTGGGGAAAAGGCTTCAGCTACCGGGACATCCGCGGCGGGGTGATCACTGACCGGCAGGTGCTGGCACGCATCCGTTCGCTGGCGATCCCGCCGGCGTGGACCAGCGTCTGGATCAGCCCCTACGCCAACGGCCACATCCAGGCCACCGGCACGGACGGGGCCGGGCGGAAGCAGTACATCTATCATCCGCACTGGCGGGAAATGAAGGACCGGGAAAAGTTCGACCGCGCCTTGGCCTTTGCGCAGTCCCTTCCGCCGGCCCGCCGCCTGATTACCAAGCATTTGCGTGCCGAAGGGGTGGGTCCCGAACGTGCCCTCGCCGCCGCGCTGCGCATTGTCGACGCCGGTGCCCTGCGGGTGGGCGGCACCCGGTATGCCGAGGCCAACGGTTCCTACGGCACGACCACCCTGCGCATTGAGCACGTGAATCTGGCCGGCACCGAGGTCCGCTTCGATTTCCCGGGCAAGAGCGGCCAGGAATGGCACACGTCCATCAATGACGAGGACCTCGCCGCAGCGCTGGAGCCCATGCTCGAACGGCCCGGCGCCGACACGGCCCTGGCCTACATCGGCTCGGACGGCAGCTGGCACAGTGTGGACGCCGCAGCGCTGAACGCTTTCCTGAAGGAAGTAACCGGCGGGGATTTCAGCGCCAAGGACTTCCGCACCTGGCAGGCCACGGTAGTTGCTGCAATGTCCCTGGCCCGGCTCGCGCCCGAAGCCGTCACTAAACGGGCCAAGCTGAAGGCCGTGGCGGCAACCGCCCGGGACGTCGCGGACCACCTGGGCAACACGCCGGCTATCGCCCGCAAGTCCTACATTGATCCCCGCGTGGTGGACCGGTTCTTTGACGGCGACGTCATCCCGGTTACCGGGTTTTCGGCGTCGGAGACCGCGGTGCGCCTGATGCTCGAGGACTAACCGGGTTTCCGCGGCGCCCGGCAATAAGTATGCTGATGGAAGGCGCGCGCAGTATTGGCGCACTGGACAACCACCCCAAGAAGGAAGGTGCCGGCATGAGCGAGTACCCCAATGAAGAAGAACAGCTCAAGGACCCGAAGCCCAGCGGTGTTTCCACCAATGATGACAACTACCGCGGCGATGTCGGCGACCAGGGCAACGACATCCGCTTTGCCGAGGAAGAGGCACTGATCCGGGAACAGTCCTCCGGATCCTCCCTGCCTAAGGAAGAAGGCGAGTACACCGACGCCGACGGCGCCCGGACGGACCGCAACCGCGAAGGCGGCTACACCGATTCCGAGGGAACCCAGGACGGGAAGTAGTCCGTCCCGGTTCCGCCGCCGGCATCAACTCCGGTAACAACGGGGCCGCATCCGAAAGGGTGCGGCCCCGTTGCATATTCCCTGGCTAGGCCGTTGCGGCGGCGTTGCTGCGGTTCTTCGGTACAGGCAGCGCGGGGGCCTGCGGTACCCGCACGAGCAAGGCCCCGGGATCCACCTGGACGGTGATGGACGTGGCAGCCCCGGTCAGGTCCCCGTCGAGCTGGGTCTGCGTGGGTTCGGCCACCGACACGGTCACTTTCCGGGCCCGGTGGTGGTGGATGACCGGCAGGTCCTTGGGGTAGCGCGTCATCACCTTGCCGGCCACCCAGGCCCAGCCCAGGACGCTGCGCGGACTCATGATGATGATGTCCAGCAACCCGTCATCCACCACGGCATCCGGGATGAAGTCGATTCCAGCAGGCAGCCGTCCGGTATTGGCCACCAGCACGCTGTGCACTTTCTGCGAATGGACCGGGGCGTCGTCAATGCTGATGTTCATGCGGGTGCGGCGCCCCGGCAGCAGGCGCACACCGGCTTCGCTGTAGGCCAGCCAGCCGACCCGCTTTTTCAGCTCGTCGCGCGTCGCGGCAATGACTTCGGCATCCAAGCCGATGCCGCCCATCACCAGGAAAGCGTTGCGGGAGGCCGTTCCGGCGGTTGAATCCTCCAGTTGGATGGTGGCCATGTCGATCCGGCGGGTATCCCCGTGCAGTGCGTTGCGGACATTGCCCGTCAGGTCGGCCACCGAAATGTCGAGGTTCCGCGCCAGCAGGTTGCCGGTGCCCAGCGGCACCAGCCCCAGCGAGGCGTTGGAATGCGCCGCGGCCCGGGAGACCTCGCGGATGGTACCGTCCCCGCCTGCCGCCACAACGACATCGGCACCGGCTTCCAGTGCCCGCACCGCCTGCAGGTAGCCGGGAGAATCCACGGTGGTCTCCAGGATCAGGGGAGCGTCCCAGCCGGCCAGCTCGCAGGCCGCTTCCAGCAGTGCCCGGGCCTCGTCTGCCTGCGCCTTGATCGGGTTAATGACCATCGCCACCCGCTGGTGGGCTGCCCCGCGCGGGGCGAAGACGGCCGCCTCGGCCGCAAGCCGCCGTCGGCTTCGCTTTGCAAGGATGGCCCAGGTTGCCGCGGAGGCCAGCAGGGCCGCGAACAGCACAAGGAGGAGGGTAATTTCTACGGGCATGATGCTTCCCAGAATAGTCCCCGCCCGGCGAACCAAAGGCCCGGCCGCTTTTCGGTACTCTTGAGACGTGATCGATGTAAATGAGCTCCGCGAAAACCCCGAAAAATTCCGAGCCTCGCAGCGCGCCCGGCTGGCCGACGAGAGCATTGTGGACGCGATCATTTCCGCCGACACTGCCCGCCGTGACGCCCGGACCCGCTACGAAACCCTGCGCGCCGAGCAGAACGCCTTCGGCAAGCGCGTGGCGCAGGCCAAGGGCGAGGAAAAGCAGGCCCTGCTGGCCGAGGTGAAGGAACTGGCCGCAGCCGTCAAGGCTGCCGGCGCCGAAGCCGACACCATCCAGGCCGAATCCGATGCCCTCCTGCGCCGGATCCCGAACCTGGTGTCCGACGGCGTTCCCACCGGCGGCGAAGACGACTTCGAGGTTGTCAAGATGGTCGGCACGCCGCGGAACTTCGAGGCCGAGGGTTTTGCGCCCCGCGACCACCTGGAACTGGGCGAGATGCTGGGCGCCATCGACATGGAGCGCGGCGCCAAGGTCTCCGGCTCCCGCTTCTACTTCCTGCGCGGCGTCGGAGCGCGCCTGGAACTGGCCCTGCTGAACATGGCCATGGACCAGGCCGTGAAGGCCGGCTTCGTTCCCATGATCACCCCCACCCTGGTCCGCCCGGAAACCATGCAGGGCACCGGCTTCGACGTGGCCCACGACGCCGAGATCTACCGCCTGGCTGAAGACGACCTGTACCTGGTGGGCACGTCCGAGGTGCCGCTGGCCGGCTACCACGCCGATGAAATCCTTGAGCTCGACGGCGGCCCTGTCCGTTACGCCGGCTGGTCCTCCTGCTACCGCCGGGAAGCCGGCTCGCACGGCAAGGACACCCGCGGCATTATCCGCGTCCACCAGTTCAACAAAGTGGAAATGTTCGTCTACACCCGCCCCGAGGATGCTGCTGAAGAGCACAAGCGGCTGCTCGCCTGGGAAGAGGAAATGCTGGCCAAGGTGGAACTGCCGTACCGGGTCATCGACACGGCCGCGGGTGATCTGGGCATGTCCGCCGCCCGGAAGTTCGACTGCGAAGCCTGGGTTCCCACCCAGAACGCGTACCGCGAGCTGACCTCAACCTCCAACTGCACCACGTTCCAGGCCCGGCGCCTGAACATCCGCGAACGCCAGGCCGAAGGCAAGGGAACCCGCGCCGTCGCTACCCTGAACGGAACGCTGGCCACCACCCGCTGGATTGTGGCCATCCTGGAGCACCACCAGAACCCGGACGGCTCCGTCAACGTGCCGGCTGCGCTGCAGCCCTACCTTGGCGGCTTGGAAGTCCTGCCGGTTCTGTAAGGGGTCTTCTGTGCGGCCTGAGAACCGCGCGTGGTCTGCGTCCTAGCCGCCTTTGCCCGGAATCTGCTTAGATAAAACGATGACAACTCTGAGTACTGCTGGCATCGAAGACCAGCAAATTCCTGACAAAAGACACCTTGTTGCACTGGACGTTGACGGGACCCTCGTGGACCACGACGGACACATGTCCCCGGGCGTGCGCCGTGCCGCGCGGGACGCCATCGCCGCCGGGCACCACTTGGTCATTGCCACCGGACGGTCCTACGGGGCGGCCCTGCCCATCCTTGAGCTGCTCGGACTGACCGAGGGCTACTGCGTCTGCTCCAACGGCGCTGTGACCCTGCGCCTGGATCCGGCGCTGGAGGACGGCTACGAAGTGGTGGACCGCGTGGTGTTCGATCCGAAACCTGCGCTGGCCGCGCTGCGCGACAAACTCCCCACGGCCAAGTTCGCCCTGGAAGATGCGGAGGGGCGTTTCCTGTCCACTGAACGCTTCCAGGACGCGAGTTTCGGGGCCGAAGCCCACGCCGTGGATTTCGAGTCCCTGCTGGATGCCCGCGCTGTGCGCGTGGTGGTTTTCAGCACCGACAGCACGGCGGAGCAGTTTGGCTCCGCAGTGGCTTCAATCGGCTTGCACGGGGTGACGTATTCCGTGGGCTGGACGGCATGGCTGGATATCGCCGCCGCCGGTGTTACCAAGGCCAGCGCGCTGGAGCAGGTCCGCTCCCGGCTTGAGGTGGATCCCGCCCTGACCGTTGCCCTTGGCGACGGGCGGAATGACATTGAGATGCTGGGCTGGGCCGGGCGCGGGGTCGCCATGGGCCAGGCGCCGGACGAAGTGCTCGCTGTGGCTGCCGAGGTAACCGGAACGGTTTACGAAGACGGCGCCGCGAGCGTGCTCAACAGTGTGCTGGAACGCGGCGTCTAGTCCGCTCAGGCACGGTAGGGCAGCACGGCCGGCGGCAGCGACGCCGGGCCGTAGGCCAGTCCCAGCAACCGGGCGGCCGCGGGGCGCGTGGCCCATTCCTCGTTCCAATGCGAGCGGACCACCGCCTTGCTCACCGCCTGGGCGGTGATGCCCAGTTCCTGGGCCACGAATTTCTGCTGCCCGCGGGCGCCGGGGGTCATCAGGTCCAGTACCTTCCATTCCGCTTCGGTCCGTGCCGCCACGATCAGGCCCAGCAGCCGGAGCACCGCTTCGGCTTCTGCGGCCAGTTCCGCGTCCGGTCCCTCGACGGCCAGCGGAACCCGGTCGCCGCTGCGCTGGGCCCGTTCTACGGCGCGCCGGGCATAAACCAGTCCGTAGCCGCGGGCGTCCGTGAGGTCGGCGGGCAATGGAACATGCAGTTCCCCGACGCCGATGCCCACGTGCCAGCGGCGTTCCCTAACTGCGGACAGCGCGGCAGCCACCGCCGCGGACGCGTCGTTCAGCACACCGGAAGCCTCGTCGCCCACTGTGCGCTGGAAGGGGAGGGCCGCCGGCAGGTGCCGCAGTGAGCGGATCAGCTGCGGGACCAGGTCCCCTGCCTCGCGGGAGTCCCGCTGGTTGATGGTCAGCACAAAATGCATGGCATCAGCATCGCAGACCCCGTGCACAAACAACCGAATGCGGTTGCGGCGCGCCCGAGCCGTGCCGCTGTCTGCCGGACTTCCCACGCTTCGTTACAGATGGGGCTGGCGGGGTCCCATCAGCCCCATGCGTACCGGAGGCTGGGAAGCCTGGTTCCTGCAGCCCGGCCCGGAGGAACCGGACGCGGGTAGAGTCTGCCGCATGACCAGCACCCCGCCGGAGCACACCGGACCGAACCGCCCTGGACCGAACCGCCCTGGATCGAACCGCTCCCCGCTGCTGCCCCTGCTGTTTGCCTGCGGGGTCATCCTGTTGGGCCTCTGGGCGGCGTGGTTGACTTCGAGCTGGGTGGTCCTTGCGGTTGCGGTTGCCGTGGCCCTTTTCCCTGCACGGACCCACGCCTCGGATGTGCGTGCCTGGGCCCGGCGGCAGGACCGCCGGGGGTAAGGCCTCTTTCGGGGATCCGCTGCCAAACATCTGCTGCCCGTTCCATGCGGCAGCAGACACCGGAGGCGGCAGCAGAAGCCGGGTTAAACGCCGACGGCGGCCGCCCCCCGAAAGGGAACAGCCGCCGTCGTACCGGCCGGGCCGGTGGAAGGAAACGCTAGTTGTTGACCGGGTTGGCGTCGACGTCGCGGCCCTGGGACTGGTCCTCTTCGTGGCCTTCGCCAAGCGCCTTGAAGCGGGCGAGGGAAGCCTCAACCTCAGCTTCGGCTGCTTCGCGGCCGGCCCAGTCAGCGGCTTCAACCCACTTGCCGGGCTCCAGGTCCTTGTACTTGGTGAAGAAGTGCTTGATTTCGTCCAGCAGGAAGTCGGACACGTCGGAGAGGTCCTGGATGTGGTCGAAGCGCGGATCCACCGGCACGCAGAGGACCTTGGCGTCTCCGCCGCCGTCATCCACCATATTGAATACACCGATGGGGCGGGATTCCACCAGGACGCCGGGCATCAGGTCGAAGTCCTGCAGCATCACCAGGGCGTCCAGCGGATCGCCGTCTTCACCCAGGGTGTTCTCGAAGAACCCGTAGTGCGTGGGGTAGGCCATGGACGTGAACAGGACCCGGTCCAGGCGCAGGCGGTGGGTTTCGTGGTCAATTTCGTACTTGACCCGGGATCCCTTGGGGATCTCGATGGTTACGTCGAGCTTCATAATTGCGACTCCTCACTGGCGTGGCCCGCGGAGGAACCACTGGAAAGACTTGCTAAAGGATCATGCGCCGACGCGTCCGTGGACGGCCCGCGGGGCGGGGTCAGGGAAGACGCCGGCGTCGGTCTAGTCTTAAAGATATATGTCCTGTGCGCTGAACGGTGCATGGGGGCGGACGGGCCGGGGAAACCGGCGGACGGAAAGAGTCGGTGAGGACATGTCTCGGGTGTTCTCCGGCGCGCTGCTGGCGCTTGCCTTTGCGGTGTTGCTGGTTCCTCTGGCCTGCTATGTCCTGCCTCCCGTTGCCGAGTCCATGGCCGGGTCCGGGGTGGAGCGGGCCGAGGCGGTGCCGGACTACCAGGAGCCGCCGTCGGAGCTCGAAGGCACCGGCCCGGTGTCCGCACCGCGCCCCGAAGACCCGATGCCGGACGCAGTGCGGCTGGGCCAGCTGCTGGACGAGGAGCTGTCCATCGAGGGCAGCGGCAGTTTCCATGCGGTGGTTTCGGATGCGCTGACCGGCACGGTGCTATATGAGCGCGGGGGGAGCACGGGTCTCGCACCGGCGTCGAACCTGAAGGTCCTCACCGCTGCGGCCGCACTGTCCGCCATGGATGCCGACACCCGCTTTGCCACCACCGTGCTGGCCGGGGAAGAGCCCGGCACCGTGGTGCTGCGCGGCGGCGGCGATGTGCTGCTGACGGCCGGGGCCTCCAGCCCGGACACGGTGGCCGGCCGCGCCGGCCTGGCGACCCTGGCGCAGCGGACCGCTGCCGCCCTCACCGCAGACGGCACCGGTTCGCCGGTGCGGGTCCGCGTTGATGACACGCTGTTCACCGGGCCCGCACTGTCCGACGCGTGGGGAGCCGCTGACGTGGAAGCCGGCGAAATTGCCCCCGTCCATGCCCTTGCCGTCAGCTCCGCGTGGGCGGAGGAAGGCACCGGTCCAGGGCCGCGGGTGGACGACGCCGCGCTGGCCGCCGCACAGTCCTACCGGGACGCCCTCGCCGAGGCCCTGGCCCCGGCCGGCATCGACGTGGAACCCGTGGCGGAACGCGGCACCGCCCCCGCCGACGCCGCAGCCCTGGCAGAGGTCCGCTCGGCACCGCTCGCCGAGCAGGTGGATTACATGCTGCTGAACTCCGACAACTACCTGGCCGAAGCACTGGCCCGGCTGACCGCTTCCGCCACCGGCAGGGACGCCTCCTTTGCCGGGGGCATCGAGGCCGTCCAGGCGGAAATAGCCGAACTGGGAGTGGACACTTCGGCCATGGTGCTCGGCGACACCAACGGACTGTCCGCCGAAACCTCCGTTTCGGCGGCCCAGCTGACCTCGCTGATGCGGATCCTGCTGACCACTTCGGATCCGGATCTGCGCTCGGTGGCCGGCGGCCTGCCCGTTGCCGCGCTGAGCGGGACGCTGGCTGGACGCTACGACGAGGCCGCCGACTCCGGTGCCGCCGGTATTGTCCGGGCCAAGACCGGCACCCTGCTGGCCGTCACGGCGCTGAGCGGCTACGCCACTGACGCGGACGGAAGGGTCCTGGTCTTCACCTTCGTGGCCACCGGGCTGGACGGGAACACCATGGCGGCCCGTGATGCCGTGGATGCGGCCGCCGCGGTTCTCGCCGGCTGCGGCTGCCGCTGACCCGCATCAGCTTCCGCCCGCCTGCGGAGGAGGTGTGGACATTGTCCTCATGTGGTCGAATGGACCAATGGAGAGCAACGATCGAAGCCTGGCACCTGACCACAGTCCGTCCACCGAGAAGTCTCCGTCCGCATCCTCCGTTCCGTCCCTGGTGAACTGGGACCTTGCCGCGTCCACCGCAGCAGCCATGGTGGCGCCCGGCCCGAAGATGTCCGCCCGTGAAATCCGCGATGCCGTGGCCGACCTGCGTGCCGCCGCCGACGCATCAGTGGCCCACGTGCACCGGATTACCGGCCTCGAAGCAGCACGGGACCTGCGCGACTCCGACGTGCTGATTGTGGACCGTGCGTCCTGGGCCCGCGCGAACTCGCAGAGTTTCTCCGTGCTGATGGGTCCGGCCCTGGAGCACCTGGCCACCACACGTCCGGAGCAGCTGGAAGCAGCCAATACAGCCCTGGGCGGCACCCTGACCGGCGCGCAGCTCGGTGCTGTCCTGGCTTTCCTTTCGAGCAAGGTCCTGGGCCAGTATGATCCGTTTGCCGCGCTGGGCGGCGTGGGCAAGCCCGGCGGGCGCCTGCTGCTCGTGGCACCGAACATCATCACCCTGGAGCGGGAACTCAACGTAGACCCGGACGACTTCCGGCTGTGGGTCTGCCTGCACGAGCAGACCCACCGGGTTCAGTTTGCCGCTGCCCCCTGGCTGCGCGAACACATGCTGGAGCAGATCAGCCAGCTTTCCAACGGCATGATGGACAAGGCGGAAACCCTCTCCGAACGCCTGGGCACCGCAGTCAAGGCCCTGACTGCCCGCAAGGACGGAAAGGACGGCAACGACGGCGACGGCGTGCCGCAGAAGCCGGCGGACCTGCTGTCCCTGCTGCAGGACCCGGAGGACAAGGAACGGCTATCGCACCTGACCGCGGTGATGTCCCTGCTGGAGGGCCATGCCAACGTTGTGATGGACGCCGTCGACTCGAGCATTGTGCCCAGCGTCAAGACCATCCGGCAGCGGTTCAACAACCGCGGTGCCAAGCGCGGCTGGATCGACCGGTTCCTCCGCCAGGTCCTGGGCCTGGACGCCAAGATGCGCCAGTACAGCGACGGCGCCCGCTTTGTCCGCGCCGTCACCGACCAGGTGGGCATGGAGGGCTTCAACCGGGTATGGGAACGCGCAGAAAACCTGCCGTCCGAGGCGGAAATTCACTCGGCCGACCTTTGGATCACTCGGATGGGACTGTAACCGAACGTGCTGGAAGAGAATAAAACCGGAAACCTGTCCGGCATGTCCCAGCGTGCCCCGAGGGTCCGCAAGCGGCTCCTGCCCACCCTGGGCAACGCCCGGAACGCGGTCCGTGATGCACTGCGCGACGCCGGCCTGGCCCCGGGCGGGGAGCGCCCGCCGCTGATCCTGGTCGCCTGCAGCGGCGGACCCGATTCCCTGGCACTGGCCGAAGCCGCCTCCTTCTTCGCCCGGCGCGGGGACTACCGCGTGGGCGCCGTCGTTGTGGACCACGGACTGCAGGAAGGCAGCGCCGAGGTGGCAGCGCAGGCCCGCGGCAAGCTCGAGCGGATGGGGCTGGACCCCGTGCTGGTCCGCCGGGTTACCGTGCCCGCCTCCGGGATGGGACCGGAAGCGGCCGCCCGTACGGTCCGGTACGCCGCCCTGGATGCCGCCGCAGCCGAGCTGGGCGCCTCCGCCGTCCTGCTGGGGCACACGCTGGATGACCAGGCCGAGCAGGTGCTGCTGGGGCTGATGCGGGGCTCCGGCACCCGTTCCCTGGCCGGGATGCCCGCGGTGCGCGGCATCTACCTGCGGCCCTTCCTGGGGCTGCGCCGGGAACAGACCCTGGAAATCTGCGCGCACACCGGGCTGGACCCGTGGCAGGATCCCAGCAACAGCGACCCGGCCTACGCCCGGTCGCGGGTACGCACCGAGGTGCTGCCGTTCCTGGAGGAGAAACTCGGGCCCGGCATCGCCGAGGCGCTGTTCCGTTCCTCACGTATCCTCTCCGCCGACGCCGACTATATGGATGCCGTGGCTGCGCGTACCTTCGAGGAACTGCGGGCCGCTCCGCCGGCCGGCGAGGGTGCCGGAGCCGAAGAGCTGCTGCTGCCCGAAGCACAGCTTCGCGGGCTCGCTCCTGCCGTGCGGCAGCGCGTCCTGGCGCTCGCCGCGCTCGCCCTGGGCGGTGCGCAGCCCAGCTATGAGCGGCTCGCCGCCGTGGAGTCGCTGCTGCGCCGGACCGGCTCGGCCGGGCCCGTGCAGCTGGTGGGCAAAGTCAGTGTGTACCGCCAGCCCCGCTCTACATCGGTTCACCACGGCACCGCAAGCTATGGCAATCTTGTTTTTAGGAAAAAGAGCAGCACCTAACATCCAAAGCTGCAACACTGCGCACCCGGGAGTCATTCGTGGATTCACACGACGTCCAGTCAGACCTCAAGCACGTTCTCTACACCAAGGAACAGATCCAAACCCGGATCACGGAACTGGCGGCCGAAATTGACCGCGACTACGCCGGCCGCGACGTCCTCCTTGTGGGTGTCCTCAAGGGCGCCGTCATGGTGATGGCCGATCTCTCCCGGGCCCTGCACAGCCACGTCACCATGGACTGGATGGCAGTGTCCTCGTACGGCTCCGGCACCCAGTCCTCCGGCGTCGTCCGCATTCTCAAGGACCTGGAAACGGACCTGCTGGGCAAGCACGTGCTCATTGTCGAAGACATCATCGACTCCGGCCTCACGCTGTCCTGGCTGCGCACGAACCTGGAATCCCGCGGCCCGGCCAGCGTGGAAATCTGCACCCTGCTGCGCAAGCCGGACGCTGCGAAGGTGGAAATCGACGTCAAGTACGTCGGCTACGAAATCCCCAACGAATTCGTGGTGGGCTTCGGCCTGGACTTTGCCGAGCGCTACCGCAACCTGGACTTCATCGGCACGCTGGCACCGCACGTCTACGAGTAAACGCCGGACTCCCCGTCCCGCGGCCTCGCAAAAGCGATGACCGTCACGGAAATACCGCTACGCCCACAGGGAACTAAACCCCGCCTTGGACCGTGTTCTTCTGGGGGACGGTGTATAGCTAGTAGGTAAATTCCGCGCAAAGCAGCGTTGTTGATCAGGAGGGACGGGGCACAAGCCCTGACGACGAATGAAATCCAAGAACTTCTTCAAGGGTCCGCTGATATGGATCGTGCTGGCCTTGGCCGCTCTTTTGATCATCCTGCCCAGCCTTTCTGCAGGGAACACCAAACAGGTGGATACCAAGGAGGGCCTGGATCTGCTCAGGGGTCCGGACGTGTCCCAGGCCAAGATTTACGACGGCGAGCAGCGGGTCGATCTGACCCTCAAGGACGACGCCGTCAAGGAACAGGGCACCAGCGACGTCCAGTTCTACTTCAGCACTGCGCGCGGCGAGGAAATAGTCCAGGCCGTCAATAATTCCGGTGCGAACTACACGGACCAGCCGGTGCAGACCAACTGGTTCACCAGTTTCCTGGGTCTGTTCCTGCCGTTCATCATTATTGGCCTGATTTTCTGGTTCCTGATGTCCCGCATGCAGGGCGGCGGTTCCCAGGTCATGAAGTTCGGCAAGTCCAAGGCCAAGCTGACCAATAAGGACATGCCGCAGGTGACGTTCGACGACGTCGCCGGTGCCGATGAGGCCGTGGAGGAACTGCACGAAATCAAGGAGTTCCTGCAGGACCCGGGCAAGTTCCAGGCCGTGGGTGCCAAGATTCCCAAGGGCGTGCTGCTGTACGGTCCTCCCGGTACCGGCAAGACCCTGCTGGCACGCGCCGTTGCCGGTGAGGCCGGCGTGCCGTTCTACTCGATTTCCGGCTCCGACTTCGTGGAAATGTTCGTTGGCGTGGGCGCCTCCCGTGTCCGCGATCTTTTTGAGCAGGCGAAGTCCAACTCCCCGGCCATTATCTTCGTGGACGAAATTGACGCCGTCGGCCGCCACCGCGGTGCCGGCGTGGGCGGCGGCAATGACGAACGCGAGCAGACGCTGAACCAGCTGCTGGTGGAAATGGACGGTTTTGACGGCAACACCAACGTCATCCTGATTGCCGCCACCAACCGGCCCGACGTCCTGGACCCGGCCCTGCTGCGCCCGGGCCGTTTCGACCGGCAGATCGGCGTCGAGGCGCCGGACATGCAGGGGCGCCTGCGCATCCTGCAGGTCCACGCCAAGGGCAAGCCCATGGCCGACGGCGTGGATCTGGAGACCGTGGCCCGCAAGACCCCGGGCTTCACCGGCGCGGACCTGGCCAACGTACTCAACGAAGCCGCGCTGCTGACCGCCCGCTCCAACGCGGACCTCATTGACGACCGCGCCCTGGACGAAGCGATCGACCGCGTGGTTGCCGGGCCGCAGAAGCGCAGCCGCGTGATGAAGGAACTGGAACGCAAGATCACCGCGTACCACGAGGGTGGACACGCCCTGGTGGCGGCGGCGCTGCGGAACACGGACCCGGTCACCAAGGTGACCATCCTGCCGCGCGGCCGGGCCCTGGGCTACACCATGGTGCTGCCGCAGGACGACAAGTACTCGGTCACGCGCAACGAACTGCTGGACCAGCTGGCCTACGCGATGGGTGGCCGGGTAGCGGAGGAGATCGTTTTCCACGATCCTTCCACCGGTGCCTCCAACGACATCGAAAAGGCCACCTCCACGGCCCGCAAGATGGTCACCCAGTACGGCATGAGCGAGCGGATCGGCTCCGTCAAGCTGGGTTCCGGCGGCGGCGAACCGTTCCTGGGCCGGGACATGAGCCAGGAACGGAACTACTCCGACCAGGTGGCCTACGTGGTGGATGAAGAAGTCCGGCGCCTGCTGGACAACGCCCATGACGAGGCGTACCAGATCCTCACGGAGAACCGCGACGTGCTGGACCGGCTGGCCCTGGAACTGCTGGAACGCGAGACGCTGAACCAGCAGGAAATCGCCGAGGTCTTCTCCGACGTGCGCAAGCGCGACGTCCGCGAGGTCTGGCTGTCCAAGCCCACCCGCCCGGTGCACAGCATGCCGCCCGTGGTGTCCCCGAAGGAACGGCGCGAAGCCAAGGAGCTCGGCGCTCCGGACCCTGCATCGGTTGCTCCGCAGGACCAGATTGCCGACGCCGACCTGCCGCAGGACTTCGATGTCTCCGGCAACGGCCTGCCGCAGCCCGAAAGCAGCGGCCAGGGCAGCCATTCCGGCCGCGGCGGAAGCTCCGGCAGCTCGGCACCGGAAGCGTAGGCACCGGGAAATACCACAGTGCGGGCGGTCCTTCGGGGCCGCCCGCTTTCGTCTGCCGTCCGCCGGGACGCATGCCCGGGCGCGATAGGATCGACCAGTGACGGATTTCGACGACGAACTACTGCCCGCGGCAGAAGACTCCCCGGTGGACCAGCCCCGCATCGAACGGGCGGTCCGGGAGATACTCATCGCCATCGGGGAGGACCCGGACCGGGACGGACTGAAGGACACCCCCAGCCGGGTGGCGAAGTCCTACACGGAAATCTTCGCCGGGCTGCACGAGAGTCCCTCGGACCTGCTGGCCACCACCTTTGACCTGGACCATGAGGAAATGGTCCTGGTGAAGGACATTGCCTTCTACTCCACGTGCGAGCACCATCTGGTGCCTTTCCACGGCACGGCGCACATTGGCTACATCCCCTCCCACGAGGGCAAGGTGACGGGCCTGTCCAAGCTGGCCCGCCTGGTGGAGGTCTACGCCCGCCGTCCGCAGGTGCAGGAGCGGCTGACTACCCAGATCGTGGACGCACTGATGACTAATCTTTCCCCCCGCGGTGCCATAGTGGTTATTGAATGCGAGCACCTGTGCATGTCGATGCGCGGGGTCCGCAAGCCGGGCGCCAAAACCGTGACTTCGGCGGTGCGCGGCCAGCTGCGCGAGACCGCGACCCGCGCCGAAGCAATGAGCCTGATACTCGGACGATAGGACCACCATGGATTCACTCGCTGCCGCGCCCGGCACCGGACCGGCCACGTCGCCGCTGCCCGTACTGCGCCCCGCCCGTTCGCCGCGGAAGCTGGCGGACCTGCCGACGGACCGCACCCTGGTGATGGGCATCCTGAACGTCACGCCCGATTCCTTCAGCGACGGCGGACAGTTCGCCGATACTGACGCGGCCATCCGCGCCGGACTCAAAATGCACTACGAGGGTGCGGACATCATCGACGTCGGCGGCGAATCCACCAGGCCGGACGCCGTCCGGGTTCCGCCCGAAGAAGAGCAGGCACGCGTGCTGCCCGTGGTTCAGGCCCTGGTCCGGGCCGGCGCCCTGGTCAGCGTTGACACCATGAACGCCTCCACTGCCCAGCAGGCCATCGATGCCGGCGCGGCGATAGTCAATGACGTGTCCGGCACTGAAATCGATTCTGACATGCCCGCACTGGTGGCCCGCACAGGCGTGTCCTATGTGCTGATGCACAGCCGCGGCAGTGTACGCAGCGATGATCCCAATGCCAGCTACGACGACGTCGTCGAGGAAGTGGTCGCTGAACTGGCGAAGGTGCGTGACCGGTTCTATGCCGCAGGGGTAGCCCCCGAGCAGATCATTGTTGACCCCGGGCTGGGCTTCTCCAAGAATGCTGAGCATGACTGGCAGCTGCTGCGCGGCCTCGACCGGCTGGGGTCCCTCGGCCACCGTGTCCTGGTGGGTGCCTCCCGCAAGCGTTTCCTGGGTTCGCTGCTCACATCTTTCGGCAAGGCTGCCCCGCCGCTGGAACGCGACAACGCAACGGCCGCTGTATCCGCCCTGGCCGCCCGCTCCGGCGCCTGGGCGGTGCGCGTGCACAACGTGCCCGCCAATCTGGACGCGGTCAAAGTCGCCGCTGCCTGGAAAGGCTAAGGGATGACCGGCACGGCTCCGGGGCGGCCCGCACTGCGGCAAACACCGGAAACCACGGGTTTGGACCGGATCTCACTGCGCGGGATCACGGCCACCGGCTACCACGGCGTCTTCCCTGAGGAACGGCGTGACGGCCAGCCGTTTGTGGTGGACCTGGTGCTGTTCACCGACCTTGCCCCGGCAGCCCAAAGCGATGACCTGACCAAGACCGCGCATTACGGCGAGGTGGCCGAACTGGTGGTCCAGGTCATTACGGGCGAACCCCTGAACCTCATCGAGGCCCTGGCCGGCCGCATCGCCGGTGCCGTTCTCACGTCCTTCAGTGTCCTCGCAGCAGTGGAAGTCACCGTACACAAACCGAAGGCGCCCATCGCCGTGGAGTTCGGCGACGTCGCTGTCACCATCTACCGGGAGCGCCCATGAGCACCGTGCACGCCATCCTGGCCATGGGCAGCAATTTGGGCGAAAGCCGGGACACCCTTTCCAGCGCCGTCGCCGAGCTGGCCGACCATCCGCAGGTAGTACTGACCGCCGTTTCACCGGTGGTCCGCACCCGCCCGGTGGGCGGGCCCGAGCAGCCGGACTACCTGAACCTGGTGGTGGCGGTGGAAACAGGCCTGGAACCGCACGCCCTGCTGGCACACTGCCAAGCGGTTGAGGCACGCCATCACCGCGAACGGATAGTACGGTGGGGCCCGCGCACGCTCGACGTCGACATCATTGCCTACGGTGACCTGCGCCTTGAGGATGAAGATCTCACCATTCCGCACCCGCGCGCGGCCTCACGCGCTTTTGTCCTGCAGCCCTGGGCCTGGATGGAGCCGGACGCCGTGCTGAACGGGGTGCCGGTGGCCGAACTGGCCGCCAAAGCCGAGGATCTCCCCGGACTGGAAATCTTCGAAGGAGAATGAGCCCGTGATCACCATCCGCTACCGGTGGCTGGCCGTGATTGCCCTTGCCGCCGGGATTGTGGGCTGGGCCGTGAACACCTTCCTCGCGGACAACGGTTACCCCTCGCCCGTCCTCAACCCGGTGGCGCTGGTGGCCATGATCCTGGTGACGGCTGCCACGCTTGTCCTGGGACTGCGGGTGCGGCGGTGGCGCAACGGCCGGCGGGACCGTGAACTGGACCCGCTGGCCGCTGCCCGGACAGTGGTCCTGGCGCAGGCCGTGGCCTACGCCGGTGCCCTGCTGCTGGGTTGGCACGCGGGCGTTTTCCTGGACCTGCTGCCGCTGTGGCAGCTGCGGCCGGGCCATGCCGCCACCTTGGCTTCCCTGGCCGTCACCGCGGGCGGGATCCTGATGGTGGCGACCGGGCTGACCGTGGAGCGGTTCTGCAAATTGCCGCCCGATGACCGGAACGGCACCGGACCTGCGTCCGGGAGCGGCACCGGGGAAGACGGCGGCTCAGAAGGCGGAGGACAACTTGCCTAGCGAAGCCATTGACCCGCCGGCACTTCAATGGCAGCGGGTCTCGCCCCGGTACCTGCGGCTGCGGCTGCTGGGCTGGGGCCTGGAAACCGTCATCACCCTCTTGGTGACCGGCGTGCCGCTGGTGCTGTTGCTGACCGGGATCTGGCCTGGATACCCTACCTGGCTGGCCTGGGCCCTGCCGGTCTTTTTCGCCGTGACCCTGCTGTGGCGCGGACTGCTGCTGCCGCGCCAGGTCCGGGCCATCGGCTATGCCGAACGCAACGAGGACCTGCTGCTGCGCCGCGGCATCTTTTTCCAGCGCACCCTGGTGGTCCCGTACGGCCGCATGCAGTACGTGGATGTGGCGGTGGGTCCGCTGGAGCGGGCGTTCGGCCTGTGTACCCTCAAACTGCACACCGCCTCACCGGGCACCAACGCCTCCATCGCCGGACTGCCCGCCGCCGAGGGCGCCCGCCTGCGTGAGCACCTGTCCGCGCGCGGCGAAGCGCAGCTGGCCGGACTGTGACCGAGGGAGAAGCAGCTCCCGTCCCGGACGGGCCGCCGGACGCCCCTGAACCGGCGGGTACCGCCGCGGAACCGGCCTGGAACCGGGTGCATCCGGTATCCCCGCTGGTCCACGGCTGGATAGCACTGGCTGCCGTGGCCTACTTCGTGGGCCGCGACCAGGCCGAAGGCTGGTTCTCGGGCGGCGGCATGCGGCTCCCGCATGGCGAAGCACTGTTCTGGACCCTGCTGATCCTGGGCGCGGTGCTGGTCCTGATTGCCGGCGCTTTTTTCCTGTCCTGGTGGTTCACGCGCTACCAGCTCGCTTCCGAACACATCCGGGTACATTCGGGCGTGCTTTTCCGCCAGCAGCGCCAGGCCCGGCTGGACCGCGTCCAGGCCATAGACATTGTCCAGCCGCTGTTGGCGCGCATCTTCGGCCTGGCCGAACTGCGTTTCGAGGTGGCCGACGCCGGCGAATCCGCAGTGCGCCTGGCTTACCTCCGGCTTCCGGATGCGCAGGCACTGCGGGAACGGATCCTCCGGGGGGCGTCCGGCGCCGGTGAAGATCCGGAGGAGGCCGCCGCCGGCGGCAGTGCGTCCACAGTGCCCGGTGAGCAGGAGGTGCTGTCCCTTTCCGCCGGGCGGGTCATCGGCTCGGCCGTGCTCTCCAGCACCACGGTGCTGCTGCTGCTGGCCGTGGCTGCCGTGGTTATCCTGACCAAAGTCACCGGCGAGCTCGGCTCAGTGGCCGCGATGGTCCCGATCATCTTCGGTTTTGGCAGTGCCTACTGGGGCATGTTCAGTTCTTCCTTCAACTTCCGGGCCTCCGTGTCCCGTGACGGGATCCGGATCCGCTCGGGCCTGCTGGACACGCGGGCCCAAACGGTTCCCCCGGGCCGCATCCAGGCTGTGGCCGTGCGGCAGTCACCGCTGTGGCGGCTCGCCGGCTGGTACTCGGTGTCAGTGAACGTGGCCGGTTACGGTGCAGGTTCCTCCACCGGGGACAGCGCCGCCCGTACCCGGCTCCTGCCGGTGGGCACAGCCGAGGAGGTGTTCCGCATGCTTGCCCT
This sequence comes from Arthrobacter sp. zg-Y750, assembly GCF_020907365.1. Lineage (NCBI taxonomy): Bacteria > Bacillati > Actinomycetota > Actinomycetes > Micrococcales > Micrococcaceae > Arthrobacter > Arthrobacter sp. zg-Y750. The sequence goes on from NZ_JAJJOC010000008.1 coordinate 53,142, forward strand.
GGTGCTTCCCGATCCCGGGACCAAGGACCCCGTGGAAGTTTTCACGGCCGGAATGAACGGCAGCGGGGAACGTGCCGGATATACCGTCTCTCCGCGGCGGGCACGCTGGCTGTCCCCTTTGTCCCGCCGCCGGAACGGTTTCCTGGTGACCGGTTCCGCGCTGCTGGCGCGCCGCGGCTATTTCTGGCGCTCCCTGGACGTGGTTCCGCACAGCCGCACCCAGTCCCTGGCGCTGGAACAGGGTCCGGTGCAGCGCCGGCTGCGGCTGGCCAGCCTGGTGCTGCATTCCACGCCCGGCCCGGTGTCCCCCAAAGTGGTGGAGCTCGACGCCGGCACCGCCCTGGCGCTGCTGGACGAACAGGCGGCCCGGGCCCGTGCGGCCCGGCACCGCGACCTGCCCGAACAGTGGCTGCGGCACAACCCCAACTACCCGCTATCCCTCTCCAAGGAGGAGCATGAACACCCCTGAGTCCCACAGCGCAGAAGAACGACGGCGCCGCGGCCGGCTGGGTATCGGGGTGATCGGCGCGGGCCGCGTCGGTGCCGTGCTCGGTGCCGCCCTGCGAGCTGCCGAACACGCCGTCGTCGGCGTCTCCGCCGTGTCCGAAGCCAGCCGGGAGCGGGCCGAGAACCTGCTGCCCGGGGTGCCGATCCTGGACATTCCCGACATTGTGGAACGGTCCGAGCTCGTGCTCCTGGCCGTCCCGGACGACGCCCTGGGCCCGCTTGTTTCCGGGCTGGCCAAAACCGGTGCATGGCAGCCCGGCCAGCTGGTGGCCCACACGTCCGGCCGGTTCGGCACCGAGATCCTGGCGCCTGCCCGGGCGGCCGGGGCCATCCCGCTGGCCCTGCACCCCGCCATGACCTTCACCGGCATGAGCCTGGACCTGACCCGGCTGGCGGACTGCTCCTTCGGCATCAGCGCCCCGGCGGCCGTCCTGCCCATTGCCCAGGCGCTGGTGGTGGAAATGGGCGCCGAGCCGGTGGTCATCGACGACGAAGACCGGGTGCTCTACCACGCGGCCCTGGCCCATGCTTCAAACCACCTGGTCACGCTCGCCGCCCAGTCCACCCAGCTGCTGGCGTCCCTCGGCGTCGAACACCCGGACCGCCTGCTGGGACCGCTGATGCGCGCGTCGCTGGAAAATGCCCTCGCCTCCGGTGAAGGTGCACTGACCGGGCCGGTGGCCCGCGGCGATGTCGGCACCGTTGAGGCGCACACCCGTGCCCTTGCCGATGCCGGCACCGAAGACTTCCGCGCCGCATACGGCGCGCTTTCAGCGGCCACCGCCTCCCGGGCTGCGGACCGAGGCCTGCTCAGTACCGAACAGCGTGATGCGATCCTCAAGGCATTGCAGCCGGAACTGCCGGGCCCGGAAGAATAAGTCCGGAAGAATAAGTTCCAGAAGCCCAAACCCACAAGAACCAAACCCAGAAGGACAGCGTTGAACACCCCCCGCCTCGTCACCACTGCTGCAGAACTGCGCTCCGCCACTGCGGAGCTGCTCACCCGGGCGGCGGCCGCGAATCCCGCCCGTCTGCCCAGCCTCGCCCTGGTGCCCACCATGGGTGCCCTGCACGAAGGCCACGCCTCCCTGATGTCCGCCGCCCGGGCGGACAACGACGTCGTCACCGCCTCGGTCTTCGTCAACCCGCTCCAGTTCGACGACCCCGCCGACCTTGAGCGCTACCCCCGCACCCTCGACGCGGACCTGGAACTGCTGGGCCGGGCCGGGGTGGACCTGGTGTTCGCCCCTTCCGTGGAGGAGGTGTATCCCGACGGGGTGCCGCAGGTGCGGCTCAGCGCCGGCACCATGGGCACCCGCTGGGAGGGAGCATCCCGGCCCGGACACTTCGACGGAGTGCTCACCGTGGTGGCCAAGCTCTTCCACTACGCCGCCCCGCCGGTGCCCGCCCGCTTCCGGGCCTACTTTGGGCAGAAGGACGCCCAGCAGGTTGCCCTGATCCGCCGGATGGTCGCCGACCTGGACTTCCCGGTCGAAATCACCGCGGTGCCCATTGTCCGGGCCGCGGACGGCCTGGCCGAGTCCAGCCGCAACCGGTTCCTGGACGCCGGCCAGCGGCAGGCAGCACTGGTGCTGTCCAAGGCCCTGACCATGTTGAAGGACCGGGCTGCCGCCGGCGAAGCGTTGGACCTGGCAGCCGCCGTCGACCTGGTCCGCTCCCAGCCCGGCGTGGACCTGGACTATTTCGAAGTAGTGGATCCGCGCACGCTGGAACCGCTCGCCGCGGACGAACCCCTGGCTGGGCCGGCCCTGGCCCTGCTGGCCGCACGGGTGGGCCCGGTCCGGCTGATCGACAATGCCGTCCTGGCCTGAGCAGGGCCCGCGGGCCGTGGTCCTGGAGGAATACCCGGGCATTTCTCCCGTGCTCCGCACGCATCCCGACGGGGTGCCCGGAGTGCGGGAGAGGCAGCGGCGCTTTGCTCTGTAAACTTAATAACCGTGACCACATCTAACTCCGTTCCCGAAGCCGCTGATACCTCCGAGCAGATGCGCATCCGCGCCGAAAAGCGTTCGCGGCTCATTGACCGCGGAGACCAGGCATACCCGGTAGGGGTGGAACGCACGTCCTCACTCAAAGAGGTCCGGGAAAAGTTCGGACACCTGCAGGCTGATGAAGCCAGCGGGGAGACGGTGGGAGTCACCGGCCGCGTTGTGTTTATCCGCAACACCGGCAAGCTCTGCTTTGCAACGCTCCAGGAGGGCAACGGCACCCGGCTGCAGGCCATGCTCAGCCTCTCGGTGGTGGGCGAGGAGTCCCTGGCGGACTGGAAGTCCCTGGTGGATCTGGGCGACATTGTTTTCATCCGCGGCGAAGTTATTTCCTCCCGCCGAGGTGAACTCTCCGTGATGGCCCAGTCCTGGTCCATGGCCTCCAAGGCCTTGCGGCCGCTGCCCGTGCTGCATGCCGGATTGAATGAGGAAACCCGCGTCCGGCAGCGCTACGTGGACCTGATGGTCCGCGATGAGGCGCGGGACATGGTCTACAACCGCGCCGCCATCATCCGCGGGGTCCGCGACACCCTGCACGGCCACGGCTACGTGGAAGTGGAAACCCCCATGCTGCAGCTGGTGCACGGCGGTGCCGCTGCCAGGCCGTTCGAGACGCACCTGAATGCCTTTGACCAGAAAATGACCCTGCGCATCGCCACCGAGCTGTACCTCAAGCGTGCCGTGGTGGGCGGTATCGAGCGCGTCTTCGAAATCGGGCGCATATTCCGCAACGAGGGCGTGGACTCCACCCATTCCCCGGAATTCACAACGCTTGAATGCTACGAGGCCTATGCCGACCAGTACGTGATGGCCGACCGGATGAAGGAAATCATCCTGCACTGCGCCGACCTGATGGGCAGCAGGCAGATCGAGACCGCTGCGGGAACCATCGACCTCGACGGCGAATGGCGCTGGCTGAGCGTCTACCCCGGCCTGTCCGAAGCCGTAGGCACCGAAATCACCCCTGACACCGACGCTGCGCAGCTGCGGGAGATTGCCGATAAGCACGGCGTGAAGGTGGATCCCAAGTGGGATGCGGAAAAGCTTGTCATTGAGCTGTTCGGCGAAATTGTTGAACCGACGCTGCTCCAGCCCACCTTCGTTTATGACTACCCGCCCTCAGCCCAGCCGCTGGCCCGTCCCAACCGGGACGATCCCCGGCTGATTGAAGCTTGGGACCTGATCATCGGGGGCATGGAACGGGGTACGGCGTTCTCGGAGCTGATTGACCCGGTAATCCAGCGGGAGCGCCTCACCGAGCAGTCACGTCTTGCCGCCAACGGCGATGACGAGGCCATGGCATTGGACGAGGACTTCCTGCGGGCACTGGAATACGGCGCTCCTCCCATGGGTGGCATTGGCCTGGGAATTGACCGCCTTGTGATGCTTTTCACGAATACCGGAATCAGGGAAACAATTCTGTTTCCCCTCCTTAAGCCGGAAATGGGTTAGACATGGAATATGTAGAAGTACTCTTGCCGTCAGTTTGTGTTGCAGCTCTCTTTTATTTCGTGATGAAGGCTCTCCTGAACTCGGACCGCGCCGAACGGAAGGCGCTGGCCGAGGCGGAACGTGAAGTTGACCAGAGTGTAGACCAGCAACCTTTGAAGAAAACAGGTGAAGAAGAGAATTAATACCCGAGTGCTTTGACGGGGCTTTGCTAATTGCGCCATACTCTAAGTGGTCTCATATTAAGTCTTCCCGTTTTTAGCTGCTTAGGAGCCTGTCATGGCACAAAAGGTAAAAATCATTCTCGTGGACGACCTCGACGGTGGAAGTGCGGATGAGACCGTTCGGTTCGCCCTCGACGGGTCACAGTACGAGATTGATCTGTCGAAGGACAATGCGAAAAGTCTCCGCGATGCGCTGAAGACCTATGTAGATGCAGGCCGCAAGGTGGGTGGCCGCACCGGCCGTCCGCGCAGCGCCGGCTCCGCCCGCAGCAACGAAGCGGCGCAGATCCGCGAATGGGCCCGCAAGAACGGATACAACGTTTCCGAGCGCGGCCGCGTCAACAGCGAGATCATCGACGCCTACCGCGCCGCCCAGGGCTAGGCCTGCACAGGCGGGTTTCCGCGCAGGTCTCACGCCGACGGCGAACAAGCCCCTATTGCACCCCTCAGGCACGTAGCATCGAATTACGCGTTAGCTAGGAGTGTGCCTCATGTTTGAAAGATTTACCGACCGTGCCCGTCGCGTTGTCGTGCTTGCCCAAGAAGAGGCCCGCATGCTCAACCACAACTACATCGGCACCGAGCATATTTTGCTTGGCCTCATTCATGAGGGCGAAGGTGTTGCAGCTAAGGCCCTTGAATCCCTGGGCATCTCGCTTGGTGCTGTCCGTGAGCAGGTGCAGGAGATCATCGGTCAGGGCCAGCAGGCCCCGACCGGCCACATCCCCTTCACCCCGCGGGCCAAGAAGGTGCTGGAGCTCTCGCTCCGTGAAGCCCTGCAGCTCGGCCACAACTACATCGGTACCGAACACATCCTGCTCGGCCTGATCCGCGAAGGTGAAGGTGTTGCCGCGCAGGTCCTGGTCAAGCTCGGTGCCGACCTGAACCGTGTGCGCCAGCAGGTCATCCAGCTGCTGTCCGGCTACCAGGGCAAGGAGCCCGTCTCCACCGGCGGCCAGCAGCAGGAAGGCCAGCCCGCCGGATCCGTGGTGCTGGACCAGTTCGGCCGCAACCTCACCCAGGCGGCGCGCGAAGCCAAGCTCGACCCGGTTATCGGGCGCGAGCATGAAATGGAACGCGTGATGCAGGTGCTCTCGCGCCGGACCAAGAACAACCCGGTCCTGATCGGTGAGCCCGGCGTCGGCAAGACCGCCGTCGTTGAAGGGCTCGCCCAGGCGATCGTGCGCGGCGACGTGCCCGAGACCCTGAAGGACAAGCAGCTTTACACCCTGGACCTGGGTTCCCTCGTTGCCGGCTCGCGTTACCGCGGCGACTTCGAGGAACGCCTGAAGAAGGTCCTCAAGGAAATCCGCACCCGCGGCGACATCATCCTGTTCATCGACGAAATCCACACCCTTGTAGGTGCCGGTGCCGCCGAGGGCGCAATCGATGCCGCTTCCATCCTGAAGCCAATGCTGGCCCGCGGCGAGCTGCAGACCATCGGTGCGACCACGCTGGACGAATACCGCAAGCACATCGAAAAGGATGCAGCCCTCGAGCGCCGCTTCCAGCCGATCCAGGTTGCCGAGCCCTCGGTGGCACACGCCATCGAGATCCTCAAGGGCCTGCGTGACCGCTACGAAGCGCACCACCGGGTATCCATCACCGACGCTGCGCTGGCCTCGGCCGCAACCCTGGCGGAACGGTACATCAGTGACCGCTTCCTCCCGGACAAGGCGATCGACCTGATCGATGAAGCCGGTGCCCGCCTGCGCATCCGCCGGATGACTGCGCCGCCGGAGCTGAAGGAAATCGATGAGCGGATCTCCGCCCTGAAGATGGAGAAGGAGTCGGCAATCGACTCCCAGGACTTCGAAGGTGCCGCCTCGCTGCGCGACAAGGAGCAGAAGCTCCAGGACCAGCGCGCCGAGAAGGAACGCCAGTGGAAGTCCGGCGGCCTGGATGACATTGCCGAGGTGGATGAAGAACTCATTGCCGAGGTGCTTGCCAACTCCACCGGCATCCCCGTCGTCAAGCTGAACGAGGAAGAGTCCACCCGACTGCTGCGGATGGAAGACGAACTGCACAAGCGCGTCATCGGCCAGGACCAGGCCATCAAGTCCATCTCGCAGGCCATGCGCCGCACGCGGGCCGGGCTGAAGGACCCCAAGCGTCCGGGCGGCTCGTTCATCTTCGCCGGCCCCACCGGCGTCGGCAAGACCGAGCTGGCCAAGGCACTCGCGGAGTTCCTGTTCGGAGACGAAGACGCCCTGATCACCCTGGATATGTCCGAGTACGCGGAGAAGCACACTGTGTCCCGCCTGTTCGGTGCCCCTCCGGGATATGTGGGCTACGAAGAGGGTGGCCAGCTGACCGAAAAGGTCCGCCGCAAGCCCTTCTCCGTGGTGCTGTTCGACGAAGTTGAAAAGGCCCACTCGGACCTGTTCAACTCGCTGCTGCAGATCCTCGAAGACGGCCGCCTGACGGATGCACAGGGCCGGATGGTGGACTTCAAGAACACCATCATCATCATGACGACCAACCTTGGCACCAAGGACATTTCCAAGGGCGTCATGACCGGCTTCCAGTCCGGCACGGACACCAAGACCGGTTACGACCGGATGCGGGCCCGGGTCACGGAAGAGCTGCGCCAGCACTTCCGCCCCGAGTTCCTCAACCGTGTGGATGACACCGTGGTGTTCCCGCAGCTGACCCAGGACGAGATTGTCCAGATTGTGGACCTCTTCCTGGACCGCCTGGGCAAGCGCCTGGCCGAGAAGGGCATGAGCATCGAGCTCACCCCGGCGGCCAAGGTGCTGTTGGCCACCCGCGGCTACGATCCCGCCATGGGTGCCCGTCCGTTGCGCCGGACCATCCAGCGCGAAATCGAGGACCAGCTGTCCGAGAAGATCCTCTTCGGGGAGATCAAGCCCGGCGAGCTGATTTCGGTGGACGTCGAGGGTGAAGGTGACGAAGCACAGTTCACCTTTGTTGGCCACGGCGTGCCGAAGGCCATCGAGGAAGCTAATCCTGCCATCGAGGCCGGCGTCGGGGAGTAACCCCTAAGCCCGCCCTGCAGGCGCAAGGTTCCACCAAAGGGAGCCCCGGAGCAATCCGGGGCTCCCTTTGTGTTCCCGGCAGGCTCCCGACCCGGAACCCGGTCCACCGCCGCGAGTCCGCCTGTTACGGCCGCGCGGCGGCAGGCTCGGTTGGAAGTCCTAGACTGGTCCGATGATGTCCGCTTCGCAAATCACCGTCCGCCGTGCCCGAACCGCAGATGTCCATGACATCCGACGGCTCGTGGCGCCGCTGGCCCGCGAGCGGGTCCTGATTGCGAAGGAAGCGGTTGCCTACTACGAAGGGCTGCAGGAATTCCGGATCGCGGAGGACGGCGACGGCAACGTCATCGGCTGCGGAGCGTTGCACGTGATGTGGGAAGACCTTGCCGAGGTGCGCACACTGGCGACCGATCCCGCGGCCCGCGGACAAGGGGTGGGGCATGCCCTGCTGGAGACCTTGCTGGGGGATGCCCTGGATATTGGAGTGGCGCGCGTCTTCTGCCTGACCTTCGAGGTGGAGTTCTTCGAGCGGCACGGTTTCAAGGTCATGGAGAACCAGAATGCGGTGGATCCAGTGGTGTACTCCGAGCTGCTGCGCTCCCATGACGAGGGTGTTGCGGAGTTCCTGGATTTGGCCCGGGTGAAGCCCAACACCCTTGGAAATACGCGGATGATCCGCTGGCTCTAGTGTCCGCTGCCGTAAGTCCCGGCCGGCCTCCGGTGGCGATTGGGCGGCTTACGCGATAGTGTAAGGGTACTTAGCATCATCCGATGCCGACGGAAAGCCAGCCGCACTATGGACCTTCGCGGCAGGTAATTCCGGAAGCCGATCAGAAAGCGAGTTCAGTAATGGGCGCAGATGACAAGATGCAGAATAAGGCTGAGAACCTTGGCGGCAAGGTGAAGGAAGGCGTTGGCAAGGCCACCGGCAACGAGCGCATGGAGGCCGAGGGCCACGGCGACCAGGCCAAGTCCAAGCTCAAGGATGCCGGCGAAAACGTGAAGGACGCCTTCAAGGGCAAGTAGCGTAGCCGGCCCGCTGAAGCGGGCGCCAAGGCATGGAAAGCGGGAGGGGTAACCCCTCCCGCTTTTTGTTGTCCGGATGTTTTTGTTGTCCGGACGCCCGGGCGGGCTGTCCGCGCTGACCCTGTTGCACCGCGCCCGGCGCGGGTAGGGTCGAGACCGGACGTGGGGGTCGTTCTGTGCCGGAGGAAGTTCTACGAAGGAGTTCCAGCGCCATGAAGAAACTGATCAACAACCCCCGATCCGTGGTTGCGGAATCGCTGGAGGGGTTCGGGCAGGCCCACCGGGACCTGGTGGAAGTCCACCTGGATCCCGACTATGTGGTGCGGCGGGACGCGCCGGTGCAGGGCAAGGTGGCCCTGGTCTCGGGCGGCGGCAGCGGCCACGAACCGCTGCACAGCGGATACGTTGGGGCGGGCATGCTCACAGCGGCGGTTCCCGGCGCTGTGTTTACCTCACCCACACCGGACCAGATCCTTCCCGCCATCGTGAAGAGTGACTCGGGTTCGGGTGTGCTGCTCGTGGTCAAGAATTACACCGGGGACATCCTGAACTTCGAAACCGCCGCCGAACTGGCCGGCGTGGAAGGCATCGACGTCCGTACCGTGGTGGTGAACGACGACGTCGCAGTGGAGGACTCCACCTACACCGCCGGACGGCGCGGGGTGGCCGGCACCGTGCTGCTGGAGCGGATAGCCGGCGGGTCGGCGGACCGCGGGGATGATTTGGCGAAGGTGGCGGAGGTTGCCGAACGGGTCAACGCGAATGTCCGGTCCATGGGTGTGGCCCTTGCCCCGTGCACGGTGCCCCATGCCGGTGAGCCGAGTTTCACCCTCGCCGAGGACGAGATCGAGATGGGGGTGGGCATTCACGGGGAACCGGGCCGGCACCGGGTGCCCATGACCAATGCGGATTCGATAACCGACCAGCTGATGGAACCCGTGCTGAGCGACCTGGGCATCACCGGTTCGGACAAGGTGCTGCTCTTTGTGAACGGGATGGGCGGAACACCCCTGAGCGAGCTCTACATCGTGTACCGCCGCGCCGCCCAGATCCTGGCAGAACGCGGGGTGGACATTCAACGGTCCCTGGTGGGCAACTACATCACCGCCCTGGAAATGGAGGGGGCCTCAGTCACTGTCCTGCGTTTGGATGATGAGCTGACGGAGCTGTGGGACTCGCCGGTCAACACGCCGGCCATGCGGTGGGGAGTGTAGGGGATGGAACTGGACGCAGCATGGGCAGACCGCTGGATGCGTTTGAGCGCGCAGGCCATGACCGAAAACCGTCAGCGCCTGACCACCCTGGACCGGGAAATCGGAGACGCGGACCACGGGGAGAACATGGAACGCGGCTTCACCGCCATTGTGGAGAAGATGGATACCGACGGCACGCCGGACACTCCGGGGGAGGTGTTCAAGACCGCTGCCATGACGCTGATGTCGAAGGTGGGCGGGGCGGCGGGGCCGCTGTACGGAACTGCCTTCCTGCGAGCCTCCACGGCCGCGGGAAGCTCTGCCGCCCTGGGGCCGCAGGAGCTGGTGGCCGTCCTGACTGCCGCCCGCGATGGCATTGTGGCACGCGGGAAGGCGGAAACCGGCGATAAAACGATGATCGATGCCTGGACGCCCGCGGTGGATGCCGCGGCCACGGCGCAAGCGGCCGATGCCACGCCCGTTGGGATCCTGATTGCCGCCGCCAATGCCGCGGAGGCCGGCCTGGCCGGAACCGAGCCGCTGGTTGCCCGCAAGGGTAGGGCCAGCTATCTGGGTGAGCGGAGCGCCGGGCACCTGGATCCGGGGGCGGCATCCACGGCCCTGATCCTGCAGGCGGCCGTGCAAGCGGCGGAGGCCGCGGCATGAGCGTGGGGCTGGTGGTTGTTTCGCACAGCCGGAAATTGGCCGAAGGAGTGTGCGAATTGGCAGCGCAAATGGCGGCGGACGTGCATCTTGCGGCCGCCGGCGGTACCGACGACGACGGCATCGGCACCAGCCTGGAGAAAATCCAGGCCGGCATCGCCTCGGCCGACACCGGTGACGGGGTGCTCCTGCTCACGGACCTGGGTTCGGCAGTGATGACTGCGGAGATGGCGTTGGAGTTCCTCGACCCGGATCAGCAGAAGCGGGTGCGGATGGCCGACGCCGCGTTGGTGGAAGGTACCGTGGCCGCCGCCGTCGCCGCGCAGACCGGAAAGCCATTGCCCGAGGTGCTGGCTGCCGCCGAAGCAGCTGTGCAGCCTGCGGCGCCCGGCACTGACGCCGGGCAGGCAGCCGGGACTGACTCCGGGACCGAGGCGGCCGGGACTGACGCCGGAACCGCTGCGGCGGATGAAGCCAGCGGTTCGTGGACGCTGGTGAACCCGATGGGCCTGCATGCGCGCCCGGCCGCTGCGGTGGCGCAGCTGCTGGCGGATCTCGATGCGGAAATTACCATCAACGGCGTGGACGGAAAATCCGTCATGATGCTGATGACCCTCGGGCTGAAACCGGGTGAAACGCTCAGTGCCACCGCAACGGGACCGGACGCTGACCGGGCCATTGAGCTGCTCGGTGCAGAGGTCCGCAACGGTTTCGGAGAAATGTAGCGCGGGGCCGGCCGCCGCAGCCGGCATCACAGCGGAAGCGACACTCCGTGGTGATCTTCGGCGGCGAGCCGGTCCTTGATCAACCCGGCCAAGGCACGTTCCAGCTGCTCCTGGGGCGCCTGCAGCCGGTGCAGGGCCTGCAGCGGAGACAGTTCCGCTGCCGCCCGCGGCTCCGTTGCCAGGTCAACGGGAGCGTGCAGCAGCAGTTCCCGGCGTACCGGTTCCGTCGCGTGCCGCAGCACGGCCATCATGGCGCCGCGTACCTGCCGGTCCGTTCCCGCCCAGGCCTGGCCTTTGGCCGTAAAGTGCGGTTCGGGACGGCCGGCGGCCACCCATGCGCAGCGGTCCAGGACCGGACATTCGGCGCACTGCGGGCTGCGGGCGGTGCAGATCAGCGCGCCCAGTTCCATCACCGCCGCGTTCCAGGCTACTGATTCGACGCGGTCGGCGGGCAGGAGGGAACGGGCCAGCCGCATTTCCGCAGCAGTGAGGGAAGGCGAGGGCAGGGCGTCGCCGGTCACGGCGCGGGCATGCACCCGTCGGATATTGGTGTCCACCACGCACTCGCGCCTGCCGAAGGCGAAAGCCGCCACCGCCGCCGCGGTGTAGTCCCCGACGCCGGGGAGGGCCAGCAGTGCGGCGTGCGTGGAGGGAACCTCGCCGGCGGAATCCGCGGTAATGGCGGTGGCCGCGGCATGCAGGCGCAGCGCGCGGCGCGGATAACCGAGCCGGCCCCAGGCCCGCACGGCCTCACCGCTGGGCTCGGCGGCCAGAGCTGCGGGGGTGGGCCAGCGCCGCATCCATTCCTCCCAGACGGGCAGGACACGGACCACAGGTGTCTGCTGGAGCATGATTTCGCTGACCAATACGCCCCAAGGGCTGCATTCGGGATCCCGCCACGGCAGCGTGCGGGCATTGGCCGCGAACCACTCAGTAATACTGCGGCGCAGCGTTTCTGCCTGCGGATCCATCCGGCGCTCCCTTGTTATGACCAGCAATACTCTACTGATCGGCGTGGTGTGCCCAGTAATCGCACCCCTAATACCTAGCCTTGAAGCATGGACGGGAAAGGAACTGAGCAGCTGCAGCGCCCGGGTGCGCCCAGGCGGCCAAGCCCGGCGGTCTACCGCCGGCGCAGGCTGGTGGCCGGCGTTCTTGCCGTGCTGGTCCTGGTCGGGCTGATCCTCGCCGTGACCTCGGTGGTCAGGGCCCTGTCCCCGGATGAACAGTCCGTCCCTGCAACCGTTCCCGGACCAACCCAGAGTCCGGCAGGCAGCGTACCCGCCGGAACACCCGTTGCCGCGGCGCCCGCCCCGGCAACGCCCTCTGCCACCCCGACGGCCGCGAAGCCGGCGGGGTCCGCCTGCCCGGCCGACAAGGTGAAGGTGAGCGCCTCCACCGACGCGGTGGTCTATCCGGCCGGCTCCAGCCCATTGCTGACCATGACCGTGACCAACACCAGTGACACGGCGTGCGAGATCAACGTCGGCACCACGCAGATGGAGTTCATCGTTGCCAGCGGATCCGACCGGATCTTCTCGTCAATGGACTGCCAGGACGGGGCCCAGGACTACGTCAAGAAGGTGGAGCCGGGCGCTTCGGAGACGGCCAACTTCCCGTGGGAGCGCAACCGGTCCGCACCGGGCTGTGCCGCCGTGGCCTCCAACCCCAACCCGGGGTACTACATCTTCACCGCCCGGCTGGGGCAGACCAGCAGCGAAAACGCCGTTTTCCAGCTGGAGTAGCCCGGCGGCCGGCTACATGAACCGGTCCAGCAGGCTGGTCTCGGCGATCCGGGACAGTCCCTCGCGTACGGTGCGCGCCCGCTGCTCACCGATGCCGTCGACGGTCATCAGGTCATCAATGTTGGCGGCCATCAGGTTCTGGAGACCGCCGAAGTGGTCCACAAGGCGGTTGGACACTGCCGGCGGCACGGATTTGATGTTGCTCAGCAGGCGGTAACCGCGCGGCTGAACCACTGCTTCCAGGGAGTCCTGGCCGGGATGGAAACCAACTACCGAGGCGATCCTGCCCAGATCAACCATTTCCGAGGAACTCATGTTCTGCAGAGTGGCAATCTGCTCCTCGATGTTCCGCTGGCCGTTGTTGAGGTCGGCATAGTCCCGCAGGATCATTTCGCTGCCGGGGCCGAGCCCGGTGGTCAGTTCCTCGAGCTGGAGGGAGAGCAACCGGCCATCCAGGCCGAGTTCCAGGACGTACTGGGAAATTTCCTCGGAGATCCGGCGGACCATTTCCTGGCGCTGGAGCGTAACCGCGACGTCGCGGACGGTGACCATGGCTTCGATTTCCAGTGCGGAGAGGGAATTGGTGACCTGGTCCAGCCGTGCCCGGTAGCGTTCCAGGGTGGCCAGCGCCTGGTTGGCACGAGCCAGGACCGGTTCCGAACCCTCCAGGACGTGCCGGAGCCCGCCCACGTATAGCTGGATGATCTGCATTGACTGGCTGACCGAAATCACGGGGAATCCGGTCTGGATGGCCACCCGTTCGGCGGTCCGGTGCCTGGTGCCGGACTCATGCGTTTCGATGGTGTGGTCCGGGACCAGCTGCACTGCCGCCCGGAGGATGTTCTTGGCATCGCGGTCGCATACAATCGCGCCGTCCATCTTGGCGAGCTCACGAAGCCGGGTGGGGGAGAAGTCAATGCCGATGTCGAAACCGCCGGAGCAGATGGAATCCACGGTCCGGTCAAAGCCGAGCACAATCAGGGCGCCGGTGCGTCCGCGCAGGATGCGTTCCAGCCCGTCGCGCAGTTCGGTTCCGGGTGCAACCCGCGCCAGTGTTGCTTTCAGCGCGTCTTCCGGGCTGCGGGCCATGGTCACTTCCTTCCGGCCCGGGGGCCCTGGACGATCCTGGGCAAGGCTTGCCCGTCCCTATACTAGTGCGAGTTGGCAAGGGTCAGCCGCACCGGCACCGCCACCGGCAGGTCCGGTCACGTCCGGTCGCTTCAGTCAGGTCCGGCCAGGGGCTAGAACAGCAACTCCAGTGCCTCGGCCAGGGTGGAGACCTCGCGGACCTTGAACCCGGCGGGCACGTTTCCCGGTCCGTTGGGGGAAGCGGGAACCACGGCGTGCGTAAAACCAAGGCGCTCAGCCTCGTTGATGCGGCGTCCGATGCCCGGGACGGGGCGGACCTCGCCGGCCAGGCCGACCTCGCCGAAGGCTATGAGCTGCGCCGGCAGCGGTTTGTTCATTTTTGCCGAGGCAACGGCCAGGGCCACTGCGAGGTCCGTGGCGGGCTCGCCCAGTTTCACGCCGCCCACGGTGGACACGTAACTGTCATCCTTGGCCAGGCTCATGGAAGCCCGCTGCTGCAGGACGGCCAGGAGCATGGCCACCCGGGAGGCGTCCACGCCGCTGGTGGCACGCCGGGCCTGGGCGTTCCCGGTTTCAGCCACGAGGGACTGCACCTCGGCGACCAGAGGCCGCTTGCCCTCGAGGGTAACGGTGATGCAGGTGCCGGACACGGGGTCCTTGGTGCGCGATACGAACAGGCCGCTGGGATCGGCCAGCCCCTCGATGCCGTCTTCGGTCAGGTCGAAGCAGCCGACCTCGTCGGTGGGTCCGTACCGGTTCTTGACCGCCCGCAGCAGGCGGAGCCGGGAGTGCCGGTCACCGTCGAACTGGCATACAACGTCCACGAGGTGTTCCAGCAGCCGCGGGCCGGCAATGGAACCATCCTTGGTGACGTGCCCAACCAGCAGGGTTGTCATGTTGCGGGTCTTGGCGGCATTGATAAGTGACGCGGCAACTTCACGGACCTGGCTGACGCCGCCTGCGCTGCCGTCCACCGCGGTGCTGCTCAGGGTCTGGACCGAGTCCACGATCAGCAGCCCCGGAGCCACCTGCTCCACCTGCCCCAGCGCCTGGCCCAGGTCTGTTTCGGCACTGAGGTAGAGGTTGTCCGATACCGCACCGATGCGCTCGGCGCGCAGCTTCACCTGCGCCGTGGATTCCTCGCCCGTCACGTACAGGACGTCGCGGCCGGCGCCTGCCACGCGCGAGGCCACATCCAGGAGCAGTGTGGACTTGCCCACCCCCGGCTCGCCGGCCAGGAGGATGACGGCGCCGGGCACCAAGCCGCCGCCCAGCACCCGGTCCAGTTCGCCCACACCGGTGGCCTGGTAGGCAGCGGTGGTGGCATCCACCTCGCCGATCCGCTGCGCCGGACGGGCCACCACGGTGGCGGCTGTGGTGCGGGCCAGGACCTCGCCGGATTCCTCCACCGTTCCCCACGCCTGGCACTCGCCGCAGCGTCCCACCCATTTGGCCGTGGTCCAGCCGCATTCCGAGCAGCGGAAATTGGCGGTCTTCGGCCGTGCAGTCTTTGTTGCCATGACCTCAGGCTATCCCGGGGCACTGACAGTCCTGCCTGCGGGCAGAAGCGGGCATGGCCGGCCACCAGCGCGGGTCAGACCTCGGAAAGGTAGCCGACCGCTTCTTCGTGGGTGAGGCCGGTGGACTCGAGCAGGTCCACCACCAACGGCCGGAACAGCATGATCAGCGCATCGCCCTGCAGGTCAGTAATACCCAGGGCCGCGGGATGCAGCCGCGATCCGACGACGGCCAGTTCGTTGCGTGCCTGCCGCAGGTGCCGCAGCCGTGCGTCTCCGCTTTCCCCGCCGCCCAGTGCCCGGGCAAGGATGTCGACGGCGTCGGCCGTGTCGGTCAGGATCTCCGCCACGTTCTCGATCGCGTCGTCGTTGAGCGAGGCATGGTTGATGGCCGACGTCGTGCGGCGGGCGAAGACCCGGCTGTTGCGGACCGCCAGGTCCAGGTAACCGATGGATCCGCGCAGATCTCCCAGTTCCGCCAAGTACCGCCGGTAAGCCGGCGAAATCCGTGCCACTTCGCGGGCGTCCCGGACGCTGCGGGCCAAGGTGTCCAGCTGCGGCTGGGTGTTGCGGGCCCGGACCAGCGCATGCCAGGCAATGGTGGAATCGCTCTTGGCGATCGCTTCGGAACACTGGCGCAGCACGGCGGAGAGCTCGTTCAGCAGTTCGCGGATATTGGATTTGGGTTCGCGGCGCGGATCCCGCGGCGCCAGCATGGTTACCAGCAGGGCAAACACCCCGCCCACAATGGCATCAACACTGCGGGTGAAAACGCCGCCGTCCGGTGGAGGCAGCAGAACCACCAGCAGGGACTGCAGGCCAAGCTGCGTGGTGAAGATGACGCCCCGGTCCAGGAAACGCGCCAGCATCACGGATACAAACAGGACCACTGCGGCCTGAATCAGCCCGTTGCCCAGCAGCGTCAGCAGGATTTCCCCCACCGTGATGCCCAAGGTGCAGCCCACCCCGACTTCCAGGACGCGGCGGGTGCGCGGTTCCCGGGAAAAGCCGAGCGAGATCAGGGCGGCTGTGGCCGCGAAGAGCGGGCCCTGGTGGCCCAGGACGTATTCCGCGAAGGCATACGCACCCACGGCGCAGACCGTCATCTGCAGGGCCGGAACCACGGAGTTTCGGCTGCGCTGCAGACCTACCCGGGCCCGGTTCCGCAGGAAACCCCGGCTTTTGGCGAAGGAGCTGCGTTGGGGCATGGATCCAGTCTAGGGGGAGGGACAGGCAAGCTGTATCCGGCGTCACCTCCGACAGGCAATGGGATGTTCCCCGGATGCCCTGACGGCGTTAACTTTCCGTTCACCTTGCTTCGCCACGCTGGGACAGGAACGTGTTCGTGGTTCCAGCAAGTCCATGCGAACAGCTTCCGGCACATCGGTGCCGGACAACCCCTTGAAAGGGACACGATGGTGAAGGTTTCACATCCACGCCGCTATGCCTCCGTACTGAGTATTTCCCTTGCGGCCGTGCTGGGCCTGGCCGCCTGCGGCACGGATACCGCGGCGCCGGCCGCCACACCCTCCGGTGGCACCGAAAGCACCGTTGCCGGCACGCTCTCGGGTGCCGGCGCCACCTCCCAGGATTCAGCCATGCAGGCATGGATTGCCGGTTTCAGTGCCGCCAACCCGCAGGCATCCGTGCAGTACTCCCCGGACGGCTCCGGTGCCGGCCGGGAAGCGCTGCTGGCCGGCGGTGTGCAGTTCGCCGGCACCGACGCGTATCTCGACGATGACGAAGCCGCCGCCGCTGCAGAGGTCTGCGGCCCGGAGGGCGCCATCCACGTGCCCGTCTACATTTCTCCCATCGCGGTGGCCTTCCGGCTGGACGGCGTCAAGGAGTTGAACCTGGACGCGGCCACCATCGCGAAAATCTTCCGCGGCGAAATCACGGTTTGGAACGATCCGGCCATCACGGCCCAGAACCCGGGCGTCGACCTGCCTGCCACCCCCATCACGGCCGTGCACCGGGGCGATGAATCCGGCACCACCAAGAACTTCACCGACTACCTGGCCAAGGCGGCACCGGATGCCTGGCCGGACAAGGCCTCGGGCGAATGGCCCGCAGAGGTGCCGGCAGGTGAAAATGCGTCGGGGACCGGCGGCGTCATTTCCACCGTCACCGCAACCGAAGGCGCCGTGACCTACGCCGATGCCTCCGCCGTCGGGGACCTGGGACTGGTGCACGTCCAAGTGGGCGGGGACTACGTTCCCGTCAGCGCCGAGGCGGCTGCGCTCGCCGTCGAATCCTCCACCGACGTCACCGGGCCGGGGCGGCCGGAAGCGGACATGGCCATGGACCTGGAGCGGGACACCGCGCAGTCCGGTGCCTACCCGGTGGTGCTGGTGAGCTACCACGTCTTCTGCACGGCCTACCCGGACCAGGGCACGGTGGACCTGGTGAAGGCCTTCGGAAACTATGTCATCAGTACCGAAGGCCAGGACGCGGCGGCTGACGCTGCCGGCAGCGCACCCCTGTCCGAGGACCTGCGCGGCCGGGCTCGAGCAGCGCTGGAGACCATCAAGGTCGGTCCCTAGCAACGCAGGCACGCCTGCCTTCCTCCTATGCGGGCGGGGAGGGCAGGCACCCTCCGCTTCCGCGGTGCAGTACTTAAACTGATAGAAGAAGCCCCGCCATCACGTCGAAGGGTTTGAGCAGTGTCGAGCAAGTCAATAACAGGTGAAAGCGGCACCGGCCGTGCAGGAGACAAGGTTTTCTCCGGCGTAACCGTTGCCGCCGGCTGCCTGATCCTTTTTGTGCTCTTCTGCGTGGCCGTGTTCCTGCTGTGGCAGGCCCTGCCGACTTTCGCCGCCGACCCCGCCGAGATCTCCGGCGGCGGGTTCGGCAAATACATCCTGCCGCTGGTCGTCGGAACAGTGATTGCCGCCGCCATCGCCCTGCTGATCGCCACCCCCGTGGGGATCGGCGTCGCCCTGTTCATCTCCCACTACGCTCCGCGCCGGCTCGCGCAGGGGCTTGGCTACCTGGTGGACCTGCTCGCCGCGATCCCGTCCGTGGTTTACGGTGCCTGGGGCATGACGGTGCTGGCCCCGGCGCTGGTAGGGCCGTACAACTGGCTGGCGGAGAACGCCGGCTGGATCCCGATATTTGCCGGGCCCGCCAGCCAGACGGGCAAGACCATGCTCACCGCCGGCATAGTGCTATCCGTGATGGTGCTGCCGATCATCACCTCGCTGACCCGCGAGATCTTCCTGCAGACCCCCAAGCTCCACGAAGAGGCAGCGCTGGCCATGGGCGCCACCCGCTGGGAAATGATCCGCATGGCGGTCTTCCCGTTCGCGCGTCCCGGCGTGATCAGTGCGGTGATGCTCGGCCTGGGGCGGGCGCTGGGCGAGACCATGGCAGTGGCCCTGGTGCTCTCCTCCGGCAGCCTGATCGCCAGCCTGATACGGCCCGGCAACCAGACCATCGCCGCCGAAATTGCCCTGAACTTCCCCGAAGCCTACGGGCTCCGGCTTTCGGAGCTGATTGCCGCAGGACTCGTGCTGTTCCTGATCACGCTGGCAGTGAATATGGTTGCCCGCTGGATCATCAGCCGCCACAAAGAATTTTCGGGAGCCAACTGATGATTGATACACCGCCCGTCCTCAACCGTCCCGGATCCATGCTGACCAAAAACCGGCTGCCCCGGTACACGCCCTGGCTGGTCCTCGCTGCGGCGCTGGTGCTGGGAGCGGCACTGTCGGCCCTGATTGGGTTCTCCGTTGCCTCCTTCGCGGTATTTTCCGCCGTGCTGTTTGCCCTGGGCGGCACCGCCGTCACGTGGCTGGTGGAGGGCCGCCGGCACGCCGTGGACAGGCTCGCGACGAACCTGGTCTGCGGCGCGTTCCTGCTGGCCCTGGTGCCGCTGGTCTCGGTGATCTTCACCGTCCTGGTCCGCGGACTGCCCGGCCTCAGCCCGGATTTCCTGCTGACCTCCATGGGCGGGATGACCGGCGCCGTGGACAATGCCTCGGCGGAGAACGGCACAGCGGTGCTCGGCGGCGTCTACCACGGCATTGTGGGCACCTTGCTGATCACTTTCTGGGCCACTGTGATCTCGGTGCCGGTAGGCCTGCTGGCCGCCGTTTACTTGGTGGAATACAGCCGCGGCGGCGCCCTTTCACGGGCCATCACCTTCTTTGTGGACGTGATGACGGGCATTCCCTCAATTGTGGCCGGCCTGTTTGCCGCGGCCTTCTTCGGCCTGGTGTTCGGGCCGGGTACCCGGACCGGCTTTGTAGCCGCCGTCGCCCTGTCCGTGCTGATGATCCCGGTGGTGGTGCGGTCCACCGAGGAAATGCTGAAGATTGTGCCCAATGAACTGCGGGAAGCCTCCTACGCCTTGGGAGTACGCAAGTGGCGGACCATCCTGAAGGTGGTTGTCCCCACCGCCATCTCCGGCATTGCCTCCGGCGTTACCCTGGCCATTGCCCGCGTCATCGGCGAAACAGCGCCGCTGCTGGTGACGGCAGGATTTGTGAACACGATCAACTTCAACGCGTTTGCGGGCTGGATGAGCACACTGCCCACCTACATCTACCGGCAGCTGATGAGCCCCACCTCGCCGACAAATACGGATCCCAGTACCCAGCGGGCCTGGGCGGCGGCCCTGATCCTGATCGTTATGGTCATGCTGCTGAACCTTGCTGCACGCCTTATCGCACGCATCTTCGCCCCCCGCACCTCCCGCTAGACGCGAAACAACCCTGAAGGAACCCATGTCCAAGCGCATCGACGTCAAAGACCTGAATGTCTATTACGGCAATTTCCTTGCCGTCCAGGACGTCAACATCAACATTGAACCCCGCTCGGTTACTGCCTTCATCGGCCCCTCAGGCTGCGGCAAGTCAACCTTCCTGCGCACCCTGAACCGGATGCACGAAGTCCTGCCCGGCGCCCGCGTGGAGGGCGAAGTGCTGCTGGACGGGGAGAACCTTTACGCCCCGGGCGTTGATCCGGTGACGGTGCGCAGCCATGTGGGCATGGTCTTCCAGCGGCCCAACCCGTTCCCCACCATGTCCATCCGGGACAACGTGCTGGCCGGCGTGAAGCTGAACAACAAACGGATTTCCAAGTCCGACGCCGATGACCTGGTGGAACGCTCCCTCACCGGAGCCAACCTGTGGAAGGAAGTACGGGACCGCTTGGACAAGCCCGGCTCCGGACTGTCCGGCGGCCAGCAGCAGCGCCTGTGTATTGCCCGGGCCATTGCCGTATCCCCGGAGGTGATCCTCATGGACGAGCCCTGCTCGGCCCTGGACCCCATCTCCACGCTGGCGATTGAGGACCTGATCGAGGAACTCAAGAGCGACTACACCGTGGTGATCGTGACCCACAACATGCAGCAGGCGGCACGGGTGTCGGATAAAACGGCTTTCTTCAACATTGCCGGCACCGGCCAGCCGGGACGGCTCATCGAGTATGCGGACACGCCCGTCATCTTCAGCAACCCGGCCGAGAAAGCCACGGAAGACTACGTCTCCGGGCGCTTCGGGTAAGCGGACGGGCCTAGAGAAGCGGGCCTAGAGAAGCGGGCCTAGAGAAGCGGGCCTAGAGCAGCGGGCTCAGTGCCAGCAGCAGGATGCCGCCCAGCAGTGCCGTCACCGGGGCGGTGGTCAGCCAGGTCACCAGGATTTCGCGCAGCGGAATGAACCGCACCGTGGAAAAACGCTGGTTGGCGCCGGCCCCGACGATGGCCGACGTCATGGTCTGCGTACTGGACAGCGGGATGTGCAGCCACAGTGCGCCGAGGAAGAGCATGGCCGAACTGACGGCCTGGGCGCTCATGCCCCGCAGCGGGTCCATCCGTACCAGCCGGTAGCCAAGCGTGTGGGTGATCCGCCAGCCGCCGAACAGGGTGCCGGCAGCCAGGGCCAGCGCCGCGAACAGCTGCACCCACAACGGTATGCCGGTGTCCGTGGTTTGGCCGGCAGCAAGCAGTGCCAGCACCAGCACGGCCATGGTCCGCTGCCCGTCCTGGATGCCGTGCCCCAAGGAGAAAGCGGACGTGAAGACCGATTGGGCAATCCGGTTTCCGGCGTCCCCGCGGCGCGGAGAGCTGTACCGCATCAGCCAGGTCGCCGGAAACACCAGCAGGTAGGCCAGCACAAAGGCGATGACGGGGGAGAGCAGCAGGGGCAGGGCAATCTGCTCCCAGATCAGGCGGTAGGACTCGGCAATGTTCTGCCCGCCCACCAGGGTTGAGGCGGCACCGGAACCCACCAGCCCGCCAACCAGGGCGTGGGTGGACGACGACGGCATCCGCCGCCACCAGGTCCAGACGCCCCACGCGCAGGCCGCTCCGAGGCTGGCAATCAGGATGCCCAGCCCCTCGGGGCCCGGCGGCAGGTCCACAAAGCGGACCGTCAGGGCTACGGCCAGTGCCGTGCTGACCAGTGCGCCGAGCATATTGAAGCCGGCAGCCAGCAAGACCGCCACGGTGGGAGTGAGCGCCCTGGTCCGGACCGACGTCGCCACGGAGTTGGAGGCGTCGTGGAAGCCGTTGAGGAAGGCGTAGGCGCCGGCCAGCAGGACAACGCCCGCCAGGAGGACGGCGGCCACCTAGGATTCCCGCACGAGGACGCCGCCCACAAATGTGGCGGCGCGCCGCAGCTGCGCCGTCGTGCCGGAAAGCTGGTCAGCCAGGTCCCGGTGCCTGGCATAGGCCATCGGCTTGTGCTCGCGCATCAGCTCCGCCACCCAGATCCGGCGGGTGCGCTCGGCACGCCGGGCCAGGCGGAGCATTTCGATCCAGTACTCCTCAAGATCGTCCAAGGATGCCAGCCGGCGCATGGCCGAGGCCGTCAGCTCAGCCTGCCGGCCGATGACTTCAAGTTGTTCGGATGCCCGGCGGGACACGCCCGCCAGCTTGTACAGTGAGATGGTTTCAGCGGAAGCATCCAGGCAGTCCATGGCGGACATCAGGATCAGGGACAGTTCGTACAGGTCCTCACGCGGGAGCGGATTGACGAAGCTGGTCCGCATCTGCGTCATCAAGGCGAAGTGCAGATCAGTGGTATCGGCATCGATCTGGTGCAGTTGTTCGGTGAGGCGGTCGAATTCCTCAGGGTCCGCGCCCAGGATTTCGGCCAGCACGCCGGTTCCGCGCAGCAACTGCGCGGCCATCCGGGCGAGCAGCTCAAGTCCGGCGTTTTCCTGCGGGAAGAGTCTAAGTTTCACGCCGGCTGCCGCACATTGGCGGGGGGCGGGACAGAAATTCTCACAGGCCCAAGAGTATCCGATTGGCCCGTGCGGGCTACGGAAGGCTGCGGGGGAAAAGTAACGGTGCCGGACCGGGAGCGCCTCTCGGCGGAAGGCCGCTCGAAGCGGCTCAGAGTTGAAGCCCGGGGGTTCCGCAGTCCGACACCAATTTCAGTTTTCTACGCTCAGCCGGGGATGTCAACACGGCTGCCCGCGCAGCGGCGGGACCGTGATGGCCGCCACACCGGCACGGTGCTGCGCGGCCGTTTTCCCCTCAGTCGAGTTCACCCCGCCGCCACGCCGCCGCGGAATGTTCCAGGTCCTCTGCAGTGCGGACAAGCTGGCGGGCGTTGCGGGTCAGCATGGTGGCACGGTTGGCGTCGGAAGCCTCCGAGGAATCGGCGTGGTTCGTCTGGCCGAGGGCGACCACCCGGCAGAACGCGGCGAAGCGTTCCAGCGCGACGTCGAAATCCCCCTCAAAGGCGCCGGAGAGGATGGTGTCAGCCATGGTTCGTACTTCGTCTGCGCCCAGCGGTTCCGCCACTCCGGCGACAACCTTGGAGACCTGGGCAACGTCCTTGCCTGCGGCGTAGAAGGAGGCCACCCGCTCCGGGTTCTGCTGGATGGAGGTGCGCAGGGCATAGAGCCGCCACAGCGCGCCGGGCAGCGACCGGGCAGGGCTTTCGGCCCACATCTCGGCCACGGCTTCCAACCCCTGCTGGTCCGCCAGTTCCACCAGGCGGCGGGTTACCTCGGGATCGGTGCTCTCCCGGCCGTGGTGGACCAGGGCCTGCGCGGCCAGGTGGGCCGCTTCCGAGACGCGGGCCGGATCGGCGCCGCCGGGGAAATTGGCGAAGTCCACAGGTGCAAGAGGCTTTGGCTTGTGATGGCGCGGCGTTGAATTGGACTCACTCATAATCCGAGAATACTCCCGCCCTTGGGCAGAATCGAGGCGGGTTCCGGGACGGTGGACAGCCCTCGGCAAGGCCGCTCCGCGGAACCGATTTCCCCTGCCCGGGGGTACTTCCGGACGGCCGGCGGCACGGGTTTTCCGCGATTGTGCGGTGTGCGATAAAGTGGGACAGTCGGTCTGCACAGCAGCCCGGCGTGCGCCTATAGCTCAGTTGGTAGAGCAACGTCCTTTTAAGTCGTGGGTCGCAGGTTCGAGCCCTGCTGGGCGCACCCAATACAAATGGCCTGCCTTCTTCGGAAGGCAGGCCATTTCTGTTGGTTGGCAGCGGTTGGTTGGCAGCGGTTGGTGCAGCGGGTAAAACGGGAAGCCGTCCTATTCCGCTGCCGCGTCCTGCCCCGCCTTGCGTGCAGGTCCGGGGACCGGACGACGCCGGGCGGTATCGAACTTGATCAGTTTGTGCGTGCCGTCGCAATAAGGCTTTATGGCGGAGGCCCCGCACCGGCACAGCGCCACGGTTTCCCGGTCCCTGGGCACGGGGACACCGTCCGGAGTGACTATCTCGAAGTTGCCGCGGACCAGGAGCGGGCCGTTGGGGCAGGCAACGATCGACGCCGGAGCGCCCGGAGCCGGGGTGCCTTCGCCGTCGGGAACGGGAGCGCCGGATTCGGTGCTCACGGGGTTACACCGCCGGCGATGGCCGCCGCAGCCAAGGCGGATCCTGCAGGGCCGGCCTCTTCCGGGCCGCCGTCGGGCAGGGGCGCAAGCAGCGCCGGGCTGCCGGCCTGCCAGGCCAGCAGCTGGTCTTCGCCCAGCATGGCATCAATGGCCAGGACGGTTGCTGCCCCGAAAATGATGTCTTCAAGCAGGTCAGGCTCGGCTTCGGCCAGGCCGCCGGCCAGGTCCCTGGCGGCGATCTGTTCGTGCACGGCGTCGGCTTCCACATGCTCGTCGAAGTAATAGGTGACTTCGTCGCTGAATCCGTGCCGCCGGAAACCCCGGGCGTAGAACGAATTGGGAATTGAGGACGTCATCTCAAAGGCGGCAAGGTGCCCGGCGATCGCGCCCCGGAGCCGGCGGTTGAGGCCAAAGAGGGACATGGCGTTGGATGACGCCAGGGTCAGGGCCGGCACCAGGTCGATATAGTGCCCGTAGCCGGCATCCAGTCCCAGGCCCTCCATGGTGTTGGCGAACAGCTTGGAGTGCATACGCTCCTGGCGGCCGCCGCCGTACTCGTCCGCCTGGATCTCCACCAGGGCGGCCTTGGCGCGGCCCACCGGCAGCCGCGGAATGGCCCAGCTGTGCGGGTCGGCTTCCTTGAGCTGGTAAACCGAGCGCAGGACAAGGAATTCGCGCAGCTGCTCGACGCTTGCCTTGCTGGCGATAAAACGGGACACGCTGGGTCCGTCGTCCTTGGCGGCGAGGGCAAAGAGGGTTTCGGCAACGTCTTCGCTGCGCGGTGCGGGCAGCTCGGGAAGGGATACGGTGCGGCGGAGCACCTCTTCGAAAGCGGCCTCCAGCCGGGCACGGATGCGGATCAGGTCCGGCTCCCATTCGGCGTCGTCCGCTACGCCGTCCAGGCCGCTGTAGTGCAGCTCGTACAGGCAGAACAGGGCCAGCTGCAGGTCTTCATCGCGCAGCAGGTCGCCGCCGGCCGACAGGGCCTCGGTTACTGCGGAGTCCAGGGCAGCGTAACCGGCAGTGCTGCGGCCGGCGTGGAGCAGGTCGATCAGGGTGGCGCTGACGCGCCCTCTCGGGGCGGGAATCTTCATTGCTTTCCTTACGTCTGAAGGCGCGTTTGACGGCAGTAGTCATCGGGACGGCTGGGACAAATCCACAGGTCAGCATACTTGGTATGGGCTCAAGGCACCCTGTCCGCAACGGCAGTTGCGGCATTGACCTTTGCCGCCCCGTTGGATGCAATGGAGGAAAGAGCCGGCCCCGGGCCAGCGGGAAGGAGCATTTGATGTCCGGTACGGTGTGGTCCGTCATCCCTCCGCTGCTCCTGCTCGCACTGGTCCTGGTGACCGGTGCCGCCGGCGTTGACCGTGCGCTTCGTGCCCGCGACGGGGAGCGGTTGTTCTGGGTGGGATTCACGGCGTTTCTGGGTGTGCTCATGACCGCAGCCTGGGCGGTGGCCGCTTCCCCGGATTACACCCCTGTGGCGGGATGGGCGGTCGCGGCGGGCAGTACGGCGGCGGCAGCGTGGGTGGTGTGGCGGAACCGCCGCCGCGCGGTGGAGCAGGAACGGAACCGCACCGCGGTTCAGGTGCACGGCACCACGCTGCGGCACCGGGATGTTCTTTCCCGCTGGAGTGCCTATGAGCTGGACCCGTGGCTCGCCGCAGAGTATCCCCGTCTGCAGGATGTACGCAGCCCGGAGACCAGGGACTTCATCCGGGCCCTGAAAACAGCGGACCAGTTGCGTGCAGGGGTGCGGACACCGGAGGACGCAGCAGCATACAGCCAAGCGGTGGATCGGCTGGCCGGGTGCCTGGAAGCGGCGGAAAGGGCTGCCGGGGGAGGCCGGGCAGCGTAGCTGCGGCCGCGCCGGGAACGGGGTGGACCGCGGGGGATTGACGTGGCAGTCTCGGCCTATGACAACCAAAGACATCAGTGTCTCGCGCAATGACGGGCAGGACCGGTACGAACTGCGGCTGGACGGAGAACTGGTGGGTATTGCCGACTACCGGATTGAACCTGATGCGGTGGCGCTGACCCACACGGTGGTGGAGCCGGCCTTCCGGCATCAGGGCTACTCGTCCCGGCTGGCGAAATATGCCGTGGATGACATCATCAGCGACGGCCGGCGGATCAAGCCCTACTGCTCCTATATGGCCGCTTACCTCGGCAAACACCCGGAGTACAGCCATCACGTGTCCTGGCCGCAGGGCTGAGGACCATCCGCAAAGTGTGCGTTAATTGGAGCTGGCTTCCCGCTCTGCATATGGGGGGAACGCAGAAGGGGAAGCCAGTTCCAACAGTATACTTCCAGTTGTCGGAGTAAATCCAATTGAGGGGGACGGGATGGCGCTGCCTGCCAGGTCTTTCCAGAGTTGGCGGGCTGCAGTTGCTCCGGGTGAGTCCAATGCCGCCCTCTGCCGCCGGACCGGCATCAAGCGCTCCACGCTTGCCCAGCAGATTGTCCGCGGCAAGGTCTCCGAAATCACCGTGGTCCGCGTGGCCCGCGCCTACGGTAAGAACCCGGTGGAAGCCCTCTCTGACTTTGAGGAATACGCCGATCTGCTCAGCGGACCGTGGCGTCCCACCACCGCCGAACTGATCAGCCAGGTGTCCTACGTCTGCATCCTGAAGATGATTTTGGCCCGTGCTACCCAGGAAGGACCGGCTGGGCCGGAGGGGCCCGATCTCGCCGGGTTCGGACACGGGAACGCCATCCGCTCCTGGTTCGAGGCGGTGGATCCGGGGGACCTGCGCCAACGCCTCAGCGCCAAGTCCGGGGTTGCGCCGCAGAACATTTCGGCGCAGCTCTCTGCAGGCCGCCTCGCACCCGAGCTTGCCGTGGAAGCGGCGCGGATCGCCGGCGTGTCCCTGCCCGGCGGATTGGTCGCCATCGGTTTGGTCACCCCGGATGAGGCCGGATGGCCCCAGGGCGGACAAGAGCAGGCGCTGGCGTCCCTCAGCGATTCCGAACTGGTCCTGCTGGCCCGGGACCGGCTGGATTATTTGGGGAAGATCATGAAAAAGCTTGAACACGATAATGAAAATGAACTGACGTTGTTGGAGAACCTGGGATGAGCATTGCCACCGCGTTTCAGGTTGGTGCGCTCGCCGTATCCGGCCTTTTCGCATTGACCCGCCTGCCCTCGGCGGTGAAGGGGCGGAACCCGCTGCTCTTTTGGGCACTCCTGATGCTCTGCATTGCCATTGCACTGGGGATCTCGCCAGTCTATTTGGCCGTCGACAACGCGTTGGGCGGCATCAACATTGCAAATGTGATTATCCGTTTCGCGATGTACGGCTTCTTCCTGATCCTTGGTGTGAAGGCTGCTGTTGCCTTCCGTGCCCCCGGAGCAGGCCGCCTGATCGCCGGCCCGGCCGGTGTCGCCGTCGTAATCGCAGTGGGGATTGCCACCGTGGTGCTGTTTATCCTTGCGGACCTGCCGGTATCCTCGCCGGGCCTGCGGAGCTACGGCGGGCAGCTGCCGGTGATGCTCTACGGGATGCTTGGGCGGGTCTATCCGGGATATGTAGCTGCCTGTCTAGTTGGCCCTGCCCTGCGCATAGCCGCGCACCGCCGGCGTCCGTCCCTGATGCGGGCCGGAGCCGGACTGCTGGGTGTCGGTCTGATCGGCGTCGTGCTTTATGCAATCCAGGACGTTACGCCCCTGGACGTGAATCCCTGGGACCACTTGGTGCCGTATTCCTCGATCATTCTCACGACCGTGGGCCTGGCCTTGCTGGGCAGCCAGCGGATCGCCTCAAAGAAGCGAATTAAGCAAACGCCTCTGATGCAAACATACGTAAAGTGACGATTAGATAAACTTGTTCACATTTTCATGCGCATGTGTCAGAATAATGAATATGTAACATCCGCTGCCTGTGGGGGGTCAGCGTGAGGTTGCAACGAAGCCAGCGGCAGCGCCGCTGGCTTCGTCACTTTAAGGCGGAAGGCTGGATCGCCAGCCCCGGGATCATTGTGCGTCCAGGTCGGTTTCCAGCACCCGGGCCAGATCCTCCAAGGCATTTTCAGCGCCGGGGCCGTCCGAGCGGAGCACCACCACGTCTCCGTGCGAGGCACCCAGGCTCATCAGCGAAAGCATGCTGGAGGCGTCCATAGCCTCCTCAGCCGGAGTCCCTTCCATAGCTATGGTCACGTCCACCGGTGAGGCTGCGGCAGCTTCGGCGAATATTGATGCCGGACGGGCATGGAGCCCCACCCGGCTGGCCACTGTGGCTTTGCGTTCTGCCATTGTTTTTCCTTCCGTGGTTGTGCCGGATGTCCGGCCGCGCTTACAAGCCCAGCTGTTCAAGGACGGGCAGCCTGCTGCGCACAATGGTGCGGGCCTCGGCTGCGGAATGCGCCGCCAGTGCGCGGGCGGAGAGCTCCTGCGCCTGCTCCAGGGTCACCGAGCCCAGGACCGCACCAACGCTGGACAAGGCCCGCGGCGTCATGGAGAGCGTGTTTACCCCCATGCCGGCCAGGACGACGGCGAGGGCCGGGTCTGCGGCTGCCTCGCCGCACACTCCAACGGTCTTGGCTCCGGCAGCGGCCGTCGCGGTGCCCGGTTCCGCCGGCAGAGCCGCCGTCGCGCGGGCGGCACCGGCAACGGTGGCGGAGATCAGCTGCAGGACCGCCGGTTGCCAGGGGTCATTGAGGGTCGCCAGGGAGCCCAGCTGGCGGTCAGCGGCCATGGTGTACTGCGTCAGGTCATTGGTGCCCAGGGACGCGAACCGGACCCGGGACAGGATGGCTTCGGCCATCACGGCCGCGGCAGGAACTTCCACCATCACACCGGGCATGCCCAGCCCGGCTGCCGTGCAGAGCACCGCGAAGTCCGCTGCTTCTTCGGCGGTTGAAATCATGGGGGCCATGACCCAGACGTCGGCCTCGTGCGCCCCGGACGCTACGGCAATGGCTTCCAACTGGCGGGCCAGCACGCCGGGAGAGGTCCGGTCGGTGCGGAAACCCCGCACCCCGAGGGCCGGGTTGGGTTCCGATGCGTCCGTGAGGAAAGGCAGGGGCTTGTCCGCGCCGGCGTCGAGGGTTCGGATCACTACCTTCCGGCCCGGGAAGGCCGCGAACACGGCTCCGTAGGCATCCACCTGCTCCTCTACGCTGGGCTCGGAATCTCGGCCCAGGAAGCAGAATTCCGTACGGAGCAGGCCAACGCCTTCGGCGCCCGCCTCTGCGGCGGCGCGGGCGTCCTTGCCGGAGCCCACATTGGCCAGCAGCGGTACCCGGTGCCCGTTCGCGGTGGTTCCGGTGCCGTTGAAGGCCGGAAGTGCGGACCGGGAGGCGTATTTCTGCGCGGCCTCACGCTCGGCCGCACCGGGGTCCTCCACCACTGTGCCGGAGGCGCCGTCCAGGTAGATTTCCGCCCCGTCTGCAATACCGTCCGCACCCGGAGCGCCGACGACGGCGGGCAGTCCCAGCGAGCGGGCCAGGATGGCGGTGTGGGACTGCGGTCCGCCCTCGCTGGTCACCAGGCCCACCACTTTGGCCGGGTCCAGCGTGGCGGTATCCGCCGGCGCCAGTTCCACAGCGGTCAGGATGAAGGGCGCGTCGGAGCCGGGGATTCCCGGGGCCGGCAGCCCGTTGAGTTCAGCCACAATCCGGCCGCGCACATCCAGCACGTCCTGGGTCCGTTCGGCCATGTACCCGCCCAGGCTTTGGAGCATCGCGGCCACTTCCATGCCCGCCTCCCAGACGGCCCGGTCGGGAGCCATGCCGGCGTTGATGTGTTTGCCGGCGGCTTTGAGCAGCATGGGATCCGTGGCCATCATGGCGGTGGCATCCAGCACCGCCTTAGCGTCTCCGGACGCGGTTTCGGCGCGGTGCTTCAGATCCTCCCGGACGGTTTCCGCAGCGTCCTTCAGCCGGGCCTTCTCACCGTCCACCGTTGCCTCCGGACCGAACTTCGCGTCTGCGTCCGGCTCGGGCACCGGAGGGGGCATCCGGCGCGAAGGACCCAGGACCCGCCCGGCGCTGACTCCGATTCCCTTGATGGTCCGCATCATCCATGCCTTCCTGTTTGAGTCGGTGCCTTACGCAGCAACGGGTTCCTCCACTTTCCTGCGGGGAGCGACAAACCGTTTCAGGCCCACGTAAACGAAGCCTGTGACCGCAGCCCCGGCCAGGATCGCCACCACGAACATCAGGAGGTTGCCGATAGCGAAGAAGACAAATATCCCACCGTGGGGTGCCTGTGAGGTTACGCCGGTTGCCATGCAGATGGCACCGGCCACGGCGCCTCCGAGCATCGTGGAGGGAATAACCCGGAAGAAGTCGGCCGCGGCGAACGGAATGGCACCCTCCGAGATGAAGGCGGCGCCCAACAGCCAGGCGGCCTTGCCGTTCTCCCGCAGAGCCATGCTGAACCGGTTCTTGGCCAGCACCGTTGAAGCAAAGGCCATGCCCAGCGGGGGAACCATGCCCGCCGCCATCACTGCGGCCATGATCTCCCACGGCACCTGGTTCTCGAAGCTGCCTTCACCCAGGCCGGCCACAGCGAAGGCGTAGGCCACCTTATTGATGGGCCCGCCCAGATCCGAGCCCATCATCAGCCCCAGGATGACACCCAGCCCAATGGCCGCCACACCGGTGAGGCTCGTGAGCCAGTTGTTCAGCCCAAGGGTCAGCGCGGCAATGGGGCCGCCAAGGACCAGGATCATCAGGCCGGAGGCGATGAGAGAGGCCAGAAGGGGGATGATGACCACCGGCATCAGTCCCCGCATCCAGGAAGGTACGTTCCAGTTGCCGATCCACCGGGCCATGTACCCGGCAAGCAGGCCGCCGATGATGCCGCCAATGAACCCGGCATCCATGAACAGGGCCACGGAACCGGCGGTGAAGCCCGGGGCAATGCCGGGGCGGTCCGCCAGTGCGTAGGCAATGTAGCCGGCCAGTGCGGGCACCAGGAATGCCAGGGACAGGTTGCCGATCTTCCAGAACACCGCACCCAGGTACGGGATCAGCCCCTCGGGCGGCAAGCTGAAGAGCGACGTCCCGTCCAGCATCACGTCGCCGTTGGCGACACCGTCCCCGCCGTCCGAGGCCAGGGCCAGTTCATAACCACCCAGCAGGTACCCGAGGGCAATCAGCAGTCCGCCGCCGGCGACGAACGGGATCATGTAACTGACGCCGGTCAGCAGGGCGCGCTTGAGCTGGCCGCCGAAGCTCTCCCCTCCGGAGGCGGCCCCTTCGCGTTCCTCGCCGCCGCCTCCGCCGCCGGACACCCGCCGCGCGTTGGGGTTGTTGATCGATTCAAGGGCTTCATCGATCATCACCCCCGGCTCGTCGATGCCGCGCTTCACCGGCCCGCTGATCACGGGTTTGCCCGCGAAGCGGCCCTTGTCCCGGACGTCCACGTCGGTGGCAAAAATCACCGCGTCGGCGTTGCGGATCACGGTGGGGTCCAACGGCGTGGACTTGGCCGAGCCCTGGGTTTCCACCTGCAGGTCGATGCCGCGTTCGGCGGCCGCTGCGGCCAGGGAATCCGCCGCCATATAGGTATGGGCAATACCGGTGGGGCAGGCGGTCACCGCAACAATGTGCGGGGACTTGGAGGTGTCCGACGTCGTGGCCCCCGTACCGCCCTCGGATGCCGGGGCATCTGCTCCGTGACCACCTCCACGGTCTCCGCCGGATCCCCCCGTACCGGCGGCCTGCCCGCCGCCGCGGGAGCCGGCGTCGGTGCCCGCAGCCGTGGCCCCGGTGGCCGTGCCGGCCGCTGCCGCCCCGCCCGCCCCGGCAGCGGACCCCGCCTCCGCCGGGGCAGGGCCAAGGCCCAGCGCGCCGTCCACCAGCTCCACAATCTGTTGCGGGGAGCCTGCGGAACGGAGCGCACCGGTGAAGTCCTTGCGGATCAGGGAGCGCGCGAGCTTGGCCAGCAGCTGGAGGTGCTCCTGATCCGCACCTTCGGGAGCGGCAATGAAAAAGACGATGTCCGCCGGACCGTCCTTCGCGCCCCAGTCCACTGCGGGACGAAGCCGGGCCATTGCCAGGGTGGCCTTGGTGACGGCAGCTGACCGGCAGTGCGGGATGGCAATGCCGCCGGGAACGCCGGTGGCCGTTTTGCCTTCCCTGGCCATGGCGTCGGCGTACAGCTCGTCATAGCTGGTTGCACGGCCGGCGGAGACCACGTTGCGGGCCAGATGCTCAATGACCCCGCCTTTGTCCGCGCCCAGATCCGAGTCCAGGGTGACCAGATCCGGGGTGATGAGGTCCGACATTAGCTTTCCTCCTTTTGAGGCGCAGCGGCGGCCCTCCCGGCAATCGGGCCTTGTGGCTCAATGTTGAGTGCGGTAACGGTCACTTCACCGGGATCCGTTTGGGCCAGGGTGGGAACTGCCGTTCCCGGCAGGGCAGCCGCGGCTGCTCCGTGGGCCACGGCTTGGCGCAGGCACTCCGCCGGGGGGACGCCGGCCACTTCGGCGAGCAGGTAACCGGCAAGGGCCGAATCGCCGGCACCAACCGTGGAACGTGCCTGCACCGGAGGGCGGGTTGCCAACCAGCTCCCGTCGGCAGTCACCAGCAGTGCGCCCTTGGCGCCGAGCGTGACGAGGGCGGCACCGACGCCGCGTTCGCGCAGGACGCCGGCGGCCCGGGCGGCGAGAAGCGGGTCCGCCTCGAGTGCCGCCTCGTTGGAGAAACCGGCCGCCTCGGCCAGTTCTTCGGCATTGGGCTTCAGCAGGTCCGGTGCTGCGCCGTGCATCAATGCACCCGTCAGCGGCGGGCCGGAGGAGTCCATCGCGATGAGCGGGGCTTCAGTGCCCAGCCGCTCCCGCACCGCCTGCGCCACCAGGGCATAGAAGTTCGGCGGCACTCCGGGCGGAAGCGATCCGGCCAGCACCAACCAGGACACCGGTCCGCTGCCCTCTTTCGGCGTGCAGGCCCCCACCACCAATGCGATCAGGGCTTCCTGCTCCACCGGGCTGAGCGAGGGGCCCGGGGCATTGACCTTGGTGGTGGTGCCGTCCGGTTCCGTCAGGGTGATGTTGCTCCGCAACGGAGCGGTGATGGGCATATTCAGGTAGGGAATTCCGGCCTGCCGCAGGCCGGCGGTCACCGGATCCTCGTCAGCCCCCGGCAGGACTGCAAGCGAGGCGACCCCGGACGCCGTCAGTGCCCGGCACACGTTGACGCCCTTGCCTCCGGATTCTTCTGTGGTTCCCGCCGCACGCTGGACGGCGCCCCGCACCAGCGCGCCCGGGAGCTCGACAGTGCGGTCCAGGCTGGGATTGGCGGTAAGGGTAACGATCATAAATGAGATCCATCCAGGCCGTGGTTCCCGTGGAAACGGCCGGTATTCGGGCGGAACTCGGGATGCTTCCCGGTCCTGGGGCGGCCGCTGTACGGATACCTGCACACCTGCGATCCGTGGCGACTGCCACTGCTTCTTCGCTGATGCGACTTTACTTTTGGTCCGCTGCCCGTGGCAATGGGACACGGACCGCCCGGCCCCCGCCGCCCGGAAACGGTGTGCCCCGGCTAGGCTGGGCCGATGAAAACCGTGCCGGCGGAAAACGTCATCTGGTCACTGCCCGCGGACCGGCGCCATGGACGCTCCCTGGTGGTCCTCCTGCACGGGTACGGATCCGGGGAACAGGCAATGGAGCGGCTTTTTGCCGCGCTGCCGGACACCGCTGTGGGGGCGGCGGTGCGCGGACCGCTGCCGGTCGGCGAGGGCAGCGGCTGGTTCCTGCTCGATCCGCTGTTGAACTCTGACACCTCGGAGGTGCTGGAGACGGCGCTGTCCGTGCTGGCCTGGATTGACCGGGTCCGGACCGAATACGGCTTCACTGCGGTCTCGCTCGTCGGTTTTTCCCAGGGCATGGCCATGGCCGCCACACTGCTGCGCCTGCGTCCCCGGGACTTCCGCGCCGTCGTCGGGCTGTCGGGCTTTGTAGCCCCGAACGAGCTCTTGGCCGTCGCCGAACCGCTGCCTGTGCGCGTGCCGTTCTTCTGGGGACGGGACCGGCAGGACTGGGTAATCAATGACGATGCGCTGCAGTACACCGGCCAGTGGCTCGAGGAGAATACGGCCCTCACCGCCCGTACCTACGAGGGAATGGGCCACGCGCTTTCCGCCGCGGAGATTTCCGACGTGTCCGTATTTCTGTCCGCGTATCTGCGCTCCGACACGCCGTAGCCATGCCGTATCTCAGCCGCAGGCCACACGCCCGCGGTAACTAACACACATTCACCCAGATGAAAATTCTCGGAAAAACTACGCCTAAGCATGCTTATCAAGTAGGCTGGAGGAAAGCGCTGCCCACAAAGCAGTGCTGAAATCACTGTCACTCACACAGCAAGGAGAATCAAATGGGTTTCATTGCGTTCCTTATTCTGGGTCTCATCGCAGGTGCAATTGCAAAGATGATCCTCCCGGGTCGTCAGGGCGGCGGCTGGATCGCCACCCTGATCCTGGGTGTTATTGGCGCTCTTCTGGGTAGCTGGCTCGGCGGCCTCATTTTCAACAACGGCGGAGAGCTCTTCAGCCTGACGAATCTGTGGACCTGGGTCCTGGCGATCGTTGGTTCGATCATCGTTCTGCTGATCTACGGCTTCGTAACCCGCAAGAGCAGCAACCGCGCTTAAGTAGTGCGTGAGCGCCGCTAACCCGGCGTGTTGATTAGTAAGGGCGGGGCCCGCGCGGAATTTTCCGCCGGACCCCGCCCTTTGCTTTAAGCAACCAGGTGCAGGGGGACCCCCGGCTCCGGGCGCGCCCCGTAGAGTTGAAGCCTGCACCGGATTTCCCCAAGGAGAGTTCTTGTGAAGCGACGTAAGTTCAACCCCGCAGCCAAGTTGGCCGGGAAGGCCACCTTCGGACCCGACGGGCAACCCAAGCCGCACGTAGTGAAGGCGATCGAGCGGGCCGTGGAGGTCCAGCGCCCACTGGTCCTGGCGAACATCCGCCGGATGCAGCGCAAGCACCCCAAAGCGTCCGCCGCAGAGCTGATTGCCATCCTTGACCGCCACTACCTGAACGCGGTGATGGGCGGCGGCGCGGCCGTGGGTGCCACGGCGGTGGTTCCCGCCGTCGGAACCGTGGCCGCCCTCGGACTCTCCGCCGCAGCGACGGTCGGTTTCCTGGAAGCCACCGCCCTGTACGCGCAGTCAGTGGCTGAACTGCATGGTGTACGGCTCGCCGATCCGGAGAAGTCCCGGACCATGGTGATGGCCATCATGCTGGGTGAAGAAGGAACCTCCATGATGCAGTCCCTTGCTGGCCGCGGCAGCGCGCAGTCCTGGGGCAGCACCATCGGCGCCATGCCCTCTGGCCTGATGGGGTCGGTCGGCTCAAGCATCCGCAAGCAGTTCCTGAAGCGGGTCATGGCGCGCCAGGGCACTGCCATGCTGGGACGTGCCCTGCCGCTCGGTGTGGGCGCCGTCGTTGGCGGATTCGGCAACCGGGCAATGGGCAAGGGCATCATCAAGGCCACCCGTGCAGCCTTCGGTGAACCGCCGGCCACTATTCCGGGCGAGCTGGCCGGGGAGTTGGAGCGGCTGGAGAACCAGCCCAAGACCGCCTAGCCGAAGACCGCCGTGGCGACCGTAAAGATCGCCACACCGGCGAGGGATCCCACCACGGTGCCGTTGATTCGGATGAACTGCAGGTCCTTGCCGACCTGCAGTTCAATCTTTTCCGAGGTCTCCTTCGCGTCCCAGCGTTCCACCGTTTCAGTGATGACGCCGGCAATGTCGCTGCGGTAGGTCCGGACCAGGTACCCGGCGGCGTCGGCAACGTAACCGTTGATCTTGGCGGCAAGCTCCGGTTCTTCCACCAGGCGCGTACCGAAGTCCTGCAGTGCTGATTTGAAGTTGCGGGTCAGTTCACTGTCCGGGTCCTCGGCCGCGGTCATCAGGGCGTTCTTGATGGTGGTCCAGGTCTGCGTCATCAGCTCGCGCACGCGCGGATCGTCCAGCACCTGCTCCTTGACGGCGTCGGCCTTGGCCATGGTTGCCGGATCCTCCTGGAGGTCCTTGGCCACCCCGGTGAGGTAGTTATCCAGCGCCACGCGCAGCTGGTGGTTGGGGTTTTCCTGCACGTCGATCAGGAACCGCTCGGCCTGGATCTGCACCCGTTCACCCACCAGATCATCCACGAACGCGGGAACCCACGACGGCGAACGTTCGGCTACCAGGCGTCCGATCACCTCGGGGTTGGCCAGCACCCAGTCTGCCAGGCTGTCCACGATCAGGTTCACCAGCTGGTGGTGGTGGCCCTCCTCGAAGATGCGCTGGGCCATTCGTCCGGCCGGCGGTCCCCACTGCGGGTCCACCACGTGCCGGCGGAACATGGATTCGAGGACGTCGCGGACGGCGTCGTCGTCCAGTACCCGCAGTGCGCCCCGGATTGCCGCGGCGCCTTCGGTGGCCACCCGCTCCGCCCCCTCGGGGCGGGACAGCCAGATGCCCGCCTTGCGTGCCACCTGCATAGAGTCCAGCTTCGTCCGGATGATCTCCTCGGAGAGGAAATTCTGTTCCACGAACTGGCCCAGCGATGCGCCGATCTGGTCCTTTTTCTCCGGGATGATCGCGGTGTGGGGGATTTTGATCCCCATGGGGTGCTTGAACAGGGCGGTGACGGCAAACCAGTCCGCCAGAGCGCCCACCATCCCGCCTTCCGCCGCGGCGCGGACGTACTCGAGCCAGGGATAGCGGTCCTGCAGGGCGAAGGAAAACAGGAAGATCACCGCGAGCAGGATCAGCAGGCCCGTGGCCAGCATTTTCATCCGCCGCAGGGCGTAGGCGCGTTCTTCATCGGTGGGGACCGCTTGGGTGCTCACGCGTGCACCTCCCCGGCCTGCATGGACATGGCTGACGCGTCTTTCAATACCGCTCCCTCATCTTCCAGTGCGGGCCCGGCAAGTCAACTTCGGCGAGCCGGACCACCTCTTCCCAATCTAATCAGTGATTTGGGCACCCGCGCTACGAGGGCGGTGTGGTTGAGTAGTGCCATGGCATCCCCCGTGGACTTCCCTGCCGAGCCGGCGCCCGCACCGCCGCAGCTTCCCTGTCCCATCGAGGACTATGCTCTGATCTCCGACCTGCACACCGGAGCGCTGATTTCCCGCACCGGGAGCATGGACTGGCTGTGCCTGCCGCGGTTCGATTCGCCGTCGGTGTTCGGCGCCCTGCTCGGCGACAGTGACCACGGCCGGTGGCGCCTGGCGCCGGACGATCCGGCTGCCGTGGTCACCCACCGGGCCTACCTGGAATCCACCTTTGTGCTGCGCACCCACTGGCAGACCCCCACGGGGACGGTACGGGTCACGGACTACATGCCCACCGGAGACCGCCGCGCCTCCCTGGTGCGCCGGATCGAGGGCATCAGCGGCACCGTCCCCATGCAGCAGGAACTGAAGATCCGGTTCGGCTACGGTTTGGTGCTGCCGTGGGTCTTCCGCGGCACCGACAGCGCCGGGGAGCACCTCTCCGCGATCGCCGGCCCCGGAGCGTTGGTGCTGCGCGGCACCAACCTGCCGGTGGCCAGCAACCACAGCCACATTGGCCGGTTCGACGTCGCGGCGGGGGAGTGTTTCGACCTTGAACTGACCTGGTACCCCTCTCACCGCCCTGTCCCTGCGCCTCAGGACCTGGATGCGGCCCTGGCCCGCACCACCGCGTACTGGCAGAACTGGGGGAACCGCTGCCTGGAGTCAAGCGGCTACGAGCATGCGGTGCGGCGCTCGCTGCTGGTGCTGCGGGCCCTGACGCACGAAGACACGGGGGGTATTGTGGCCGCTCCCACCACTTCCCTGCCGGAGGTGGCCGGCGGGGAACGGAATTGGGACTACCGCTACTGCTGGCTGCGGGATGCCGCCCTGACCCTGGTGGCCATGATGACCCACGGCTACCAGGACGAAGCGCTGCAATGGCGCAGTTGGCTGCTCCGGGCCGTGGCCGGGGATCCGGAGGACCTGCAGATCCTTTACGCCGTGGACGGCGGGCGGGACCTGCCCGAACAGATCCTGCCGCAGTTTCCGGGCTACGGCGGCGCGGCACCGGTTCGGCTGGGCAACGGGGCTGTGGGGCAGTACCAGGCGGACGTGGTGGGACACGTGATGGTGGCGCTGGCCCGGCTGCGGGACCGCGGCGTGCCGGAGGACCACTTTTCCTGGCCGCTGCAGCGTGCACTGCTGAACTTCCTCGAAAAGCACCTGGAGGAGCCGGACCACGGAATTTGGGAGATGCGCGGGGAGCCGCAGCACTTCACGCACTCGCGGGTGATGATGTGGGCTGCGTTTGACCGGGCCGCGGAGGCCGCCCGGAAATACGGGTTGGAAGGCCCGGTGGAGGTCTGGGAGGGGCTCCGGGACGGACTGCGCCGGGAGGTGATGGAACGGGGCTTTGATCCGGAGCTGAACTCTTTCACCCAGTACTACGGCAGCACCACGGTGGACGCGGCGCTGCTGCAGCTGCCGCAGGTGGGGTTCATCGACTACGACGACGAACGGATGCTGGGCACCGTGGCCCGGTTGGAGAAGGAACTGCTGGACCCCTCCGGACTGCTGCTGCGTTACACCACCGAAACCGGTGCGGACGGGCTCCCGGCGGGTGAGAACCCGTTCCTGGCGTGCAGTTTCTGGCTGGTGGAACAGTATGCGTTCACCGGCAGGCTGCCGGAGGCGCGCAGGCTCATGGACCAGCTGGTGGGCTATTCGAATGAGCTGGGCCTGCTCAGCGAAGAATATGATGCAGCCAGTGGACACATGGCCGGGAACTTCCCGCAGGCCTTCTCGCATCTGGCACTGGTCCGGGCTGCGGACGCCCTCGCGGGTGCCGAATCCCGGCCGCCGTCCCCTGCCCGCTCCCGGACAGCAGCCCCAACCGAAGGAACCCGATGAACCGCAAGACGCTCTCCGCCGCGGCCATGGCAGCACTGCTGACCACCAGCGCCGTCAACCACTTCCGCAACCCGCGTTTCTACAACGCGGTGGTGCCGCGCAGCATCAGCACCGATACGGAGGGCAGGTACGGCGTGATGACCCGCCGGCAGTGGACCCATGCCAGCGGTGTGCTGGAGTTCGCTGCGGCACTGGGCCTGCTCCTGCCCGCAACTCGGCGGCTGGCGGCCACCGGCACCGCCGCCATGTACGTGGCCTTTATCGCCGGCCACATCTGCGCCCTCCAGCGCGCCTTCGGTCCGCGCGGCCGGGACAAGGAAAAGCTGGTCCACAGCCTGCGGCTGCCGCTCCAGGTCCCGTTGATCCTCTGGGCATGGAACCTGCGGAAATAGCACGTGGCCACTCAGCTGCTGGTCCTTTCGGACACCCATCTGCCCACCCGTGCCAAGGTACTTCCCGAGGTGCTCTGGCAGGACATTGAAGCCGCAGACCTCGTGGTGCATGCCGGGGACTGGGTGAACGTTGAACTGCTGGAGGAGATCCAGGCCCGTTCCCGCAGCCTCCTGGCCTGCTACGGAAACAACGACGGCGCCGGGCTGCGGTCCCGCCTGCCGCTGGTGGCGACGGCGGTGGTCGAGGAGGTGCGGCTCGCCGTCGTGCATGAAACCGGTCCCGCACGGCTGCGGGAAGAACGCATGGACGCGCAGTTCCCGGATACCGACCTGCTGATTTTCGGGCACAGCCACATCCCCTGGGATTCCACCGCCCCGTCCGGGATGCGCCTGCTGAACCCCGGCTCGCCCACCGACCGGCGTCGGCAGCCCTTCTGCACCTATCTGCGCCTGGACCTCGACGGGAAGAGCATCACACCCGACCTCCGGCGGCTTCCGCCGCGGAGGGCCGCTTAACGCTGTAGCGCTTAAACGGCAAAGGCCGGGGTGCCTTGCGGCTGCCCCGGCCTTTGCCGGTGGTGCTTGGTACTGCTGGTGCCCTAGTTGCTGGCGCCCGGCTGGAAGACAACCTTGATGCAGCCGTCTTCCTTCTTCTGGAACTTCTCGTACAGCTCCGGTGCATCCTCAAGGGAGGCCTGGTGGGTAACCAGGTTGGTGACGCCCAGCGGATCGGCGGGATCCTCGACCAGCGGCATCAGGTCCTCGGTCCAGCGCTTGACGTTGCACTGGCCCATCCGCAGGTTCAGCTGCTTGTCGAACATGGCCATCAGGTTCATCGGGTCGGCCGTGCCGCCGTAAACGCCGCTTAGGGACACCGTGCCGCCGCGGCGGACCGCGTCAATGGCACCGTGCAGGGCGGACAGGCGGTCCGTTCCGGCGGTTTCCATTGCCTTCTGCGCCAGCTTGTCCGGCAGCAGTCCGACGATGGTCTGGGCTGCCTTGCCCACGGGGGAGCCATGGGCCTCCATGCCGACGGCGTCCACCACGGAGTCCGGTCCGCGGCCGTCCGTCATTTCACGCAGTTCGTCGGCGACGTCCTTGTGCAGATCCAGGGTTTCCACGCCGTACTGGCCGGCGAGCTTCCGGCGTTCCTCCACCGGCTCGACGCCAATGACACGGTAGCCCAGATGTGTGCCGATGCGGGCGGCGAACTGGCCGACCGGGCCCAGGCCGTACACGGCGAGGGTGCCGCCGTCGGGCACATTGGCGTACTGGACGCCCTGCCAGGCAGTGGGAAGGATGTCGGAGAGGAACAGGTAACGGTGGTCCGGGAGTTCGGTGCCGACCTTGATGGGGTTGTAGTCGGCCAGCGGCACCCGGAGGTACTCGGCCTGCCCGCCGGGAACGGAGCCGTACAGCTCAGAGAAGCCGAAGAGGGCAGCGCCGGAGCCCTTTTCGCGGACCTGGGTGACCTCGCACTGGGTCTGCAGGCCCTGGCGGCACATGAAGCAGCTGCCGCAGGCGATCTGGAAGGGAACAACCACGCGGTCGCCCTTCTTCAGGCTGGTGACGGCGGAGCCGACCTCTTCCACAATGCCCATGGCTTCGTGGCCGAGGATGTCGCCTTCCTTCATGTAGGGCAGGAGCACTCCGTAAAGGTGGAGGTCGGAGCCGCATACAGCGGTGGAGGTGACCCGGATGATGGCGTCGGTGGGTTCCTGGATGGTGGGATCAGGTACTTGCTCCACGCTTACGGAGTTTTTTCCCTGCCATGTGACTGCTTTCACGTGCGATCCTCCTGCTGGTTGCATTCTGAGTGCGTTGAAAGAACTTATCCCCATTGTGCCAATTCATAAGCGTACTGACAAAACAGGCCGCAGTCAGGGGTTTGCGGAAAGTCTGCAGGTGAGCGGGCTCGTGGAGGCTAGGAGTTTCGGCCGGTCCGGCTCGGGCGCGGTCCGGGGAGTACCCGGGGGTCCCGCGCCAGGATCATGTCCAGCGCGGTTGCATTATCCAGCGTTTGCCGCGCGGACAAGGGTGGCGGCTGCAATACGGCCCGTGCGGCGTCTGCCGGGGGCAGCTGTACGCCCACATGAAGCGCCGGGACGGTGGGAGCTGCGCGTTCGACCTCGCGGGCGGCATCTGCCAGGACCTCCAGTGCCGCGTCCTCGATGCCGGCAGTACGCGTGAGGTTAATAAGGATGTTGGCACCGAGCGTTGCCGTATGGCGCAGGATATTCAGCAGGGTGCCGCAGTTGGAGCCGGTCAGGGCACCCCGAACTTCAATGGAGGCGGCTGCGTTCTTCGTATCTACGCTGACCAGGACCCGCAGTGGATCTTCCATGTCATCTCCACGCCGACAGTGCTCCCGGCCACTGCTCAACCGGGTATCCCACCGTACAACGGCCGTTGCCCTGCTGTCTGCCGTTTACCCCGTCTTTGGCCCTGCCGGCGGCAAGGCCGGCAGGGCAACCGCCGGGCAGCAGGGGCGGATCAGAATGAAGCGGCGGGTTTCCGGCTCCCGGCGACGACGGCGGCCGTGGCTTCTGCGATCGCTTCCTCTTCATCCGTGGGCACTACCAGGGCCGGAATTGCCGAGTCCGGCGTGCTGATCAGCCGGGCCTGCTTCCCCCGGGCAAGGTTGGCCTCCGGATCCAGCCGGATACCCAGCGGACCGAGCTGGTCCACCACCAACTCCCGGAACTTCCCGGAGTTTTCTCCGATTCCCGCGGTAAAGACCACCGCCTGCGCACCGCCCACGGCCACATGGTAGGCGCCGATGTACTTCGCCAGCCGGTAGGCGGCAACGGCCAGGGCCAGCCGCGAGCGTTCATCGCCGGCGTCCGCGGCCTCCTCGATGCTGCGCATGTCTGACTCGCCGGCCAGGGCCTTTAACCCGGATTCGCGGTTGAGCATATTGTCCAGGGTGTCGGCGTCATAACCCTGGCGGGCCAGGAACACCAGGATGGACGGATCAACGTCTCCGCTGCGGGTACCCATCACCAGGCCCTCCAGCGGCGTGAATCCCATGGAGGTGTCGATGCTCTTGCCGTCCTGAATGGCCGCAACGGAGGCGCCGTTGCCCAGATGGGCGATGACGGCGCGGAACCGTTCGGGCTCTATGCCCAGGAAACGCGCGGCGGCCGGAGCCACGAAGCCGTAACTGGTGCCGTGGAAGCCGTAGCGCCGGATGCCGTGCCGGCGGTACAGGCTGTCCGGCAGCGCGTAGCGCCAGGCCCGTTCCGGCAGGGTGCGGTGGAAGGCGGTGTCGAAAACGGCAACCTGGGGAATTGACGGCCACTTGTCGTGTACTGCCCGGATACCCATGGCGCTGGCCGGATTGTGCAGCGGTGCCAGCGGGCTCAGCCGCTCAATGGAACGGACAATCTCGTTGTTCACCAGGACCGGTTCACTAAAGCGCTCGCCGCCGTGCACCACCCGGTGGCCCACGGCGTCGATGCTCCGCCCGTCCAGTTCCCGCCGCAGCCGGGTACTGAGTTCCTCGAGCGCCGCGGTGTGGTCCGGGATTACGTCACCGATCCGGTCGATGAGGCCCTTTGTGAGCAGCTCCTGGCTGTCTGTGTCCCGCACCTGGTATTTCAGTGACGACGAGCCTGAGTTGATGACCAGCACCAGCATTTAGTCCTCCTGTGCCTGGACGGCGGTAATGGCCACGGTGTTGACGATGTCCTCCACGGTGCAGCCGCGGCTGAGGTCGTTGACCGGTTTGCGCAACCCCTGCAGGATCGGTCCCACCGCCACCGCCCCGGCGGACTGCTGGACGGCCTTGTAGGTGTTGTTGCCGGTGTTCAGGTCCGGGAAAATGAAGACCGTTGCCTGCCCCGCCACGGAGGATCCCGGCGCCTTGGAGGCCGCCACCGAGGCGTCTACGGCGGCGTCGTACTGGATGGGGCCTTCCACCGGAAGATCCGGCCGGGCGCGGCGGACCAGCTCGGTGGCCTTGCGGACCTTCTCCACGGAACCGCCGGTGCCGGAGGAACCGGTGGAGTAGGAGAGCATGGCCACCCGGGGCGTGACGCCGAACTGTTCGGCGGTGGCGGCCGAGGCCAGTGCGATGTCCGCCAGCTGCTCCATGTCCGGTTCCGGATTCACGG
Organism: Arthrobacter sp. zg-Y750; assembly: GCF_020907365.1. Taxonomy (NCBI): domain Bacteria; kingdom Bacillati; phylum Actinomycetota; class Actinomycetes; order Micrococcales; family Micrococcaceae; genus Arthrobacter; species Arthrobacter sp. zg-Y750. The sequence goes on from NZ_JAJJOC010000008.1 coordinate 96,451, forward strand.
CGCAGTCGCCGTAGACCAGGACCCGGTCTGCCAGCAGCATAAGGAACACCGAGGACACAATCTTTACGCCCTCCTTGGTGCGGATGAACTCCAGGGCGGGCCGGATGGTGTTGGCGGTGGTGTGGGCGGCGCCGGAGACCATGCCGTCCATCCGGCCCAGCTGGACCATCATGGTGCCGAAGTATGCCCCATGGAGCATACGCTCCTGCGCGTCCTCCAGGGTGACGCCCTTTTTCTGGCGCAGTGCCGCGTATTCGCGGGCAAATTCGTCCCGCAGGGCACTGGTGGCGGGGTTGATGATGTTGACGTTGGAGAGGTCGATGCCTTCACTTGCCGCCAGTTCGCGGATCTGCCCCTCCGGTCCCAGGACCGTCAGCGCACATACGTCGCGCCGGCTGAGGATCTCCGCTGCCTGCAGGATCCGCACGTCCAGTCCCTCCGGCAGGACAATGCGCTGCCGGCTGGCGCGGGCGCGCACAATGAGCTCGTTGAGGAACCGCAGCGGGGTGGTGGTGGCCGGCCGGGGAAGCGCCAGCCGTTCCAGCAGTTCCACTTCGTCCACGTGCCGGGACCAGGTACCCAGGGCGGCCGCCACCTTGCGCCGGTGGCCGCTGGAGATCTCTCCGCGGACGCGGCTGACCCGGCGCGCCGTCGTATAGGTATCCGTGCTGACATCGAACACCGGGAACGGCGCGGAGGCCAGCAACTCAAGGATGGCCGGCTCCACCTCCATGCCGCCGGTGAGGATCATGCCGCTCGCCACCGGGAAGTCGGAGGAGAAGGAGGAAGCAAGGGTAGCCACCATCACGTCGGCACGGTCCGCCGGCACAATCACCAGCGTGCCGTCAGTGAGCTGCGGGATGAAGTTGCCAACCGTCATGGCCGCCACCTTCACTGCTGAAACATCCCGCTCCAGGGTGGCGCTGCCGGCCACCTGGCGCGCCTGCAGCGCTTTCTGTACCTCGGCGATGGACGGCTGGGAGATTTCGCTCTGTTCCGGAATGACATAAACCGGGCGTCCGCTGTTGCCCGGGCGCATGGCCGCAGCGATGGGTTCGACTTCCGACGGCGCGGCGCGGTTGACCATCATGGCCAGCAGATCGCATTTGGCATCGGCCAGCTGGCGGCGGGCCACGTCCACGGCATCCGCCGTTTCTGCGGCGCTCATTTCCTGGGCGTTGACGACGGCGAGCACCACGGTGCCCAGGTCATTGGCCAGACGGGCGTTGAGATCGAACTCGAGGGCGACGTCGTGCCCGGAAAGGTCCGTGCCCTCCACGATCACGACGTCGCAGTTGGCGGCGATCTCGCTGTAGACGGCCAGGCAGCGGGCATCCACCTCGCCGCGCTCACCGGCGACCAGCAGTGCACGCAACTGGGCCCGGGTCAGCCCCCCGCGGCAGGTGGCGGGGCCAAGGTCGAAGCGGCTCTGCATCAGTTCCACCATGGGGTCCTGCGCCGGATCGTCGCCTTCGACGATGGGGCGGAAGAAACCCACCCGGTCCGCGTGGCGGCCCAGCATGTCGGCCAAGCCGAGGCTGATCAGGGACTTGCCGGATCCGGGCGTCATGGCGCTTACATAGATTCCGCGGGCCATAGCTGTGATCCGTTCGTAGCGGGGTTCTTCCCATCCCGGGGGCGGGGTGGATCAGGTCACATCCATACTCGCAAAAGCGTGCGGCAGTTGCCAGCGGAGCACGCTTCACCCCAGGCGCGGTACAAGGCTTCGTGGACTCTTCTGTCTCAGGATGTGAGACTAAAATAAGTGCCGCCGGACGCCCAGCCTACGATTGACCGGTTATATTCCTCAAGACAAGGCGAGGACCACGTGAGTCTCTTCCGTACCAAACCCATCGAAGCTTCCCTGGCGGACGCCGACGAACCTGGCCGCCGGCTGAAGCGGTCACTCACCGCGTGGGACCTGATGATCATGGGCGTCGCCGTCGCTGTGGGTGCCGGCATCTTCTCGGTGGGTGCCAAAGCTGCGGCGGAGTTCTCCGGCCCCGCCGTCACCATCTCTTTCGTGCTGGCGGCCGTCACCTGTGCGCTGGCCATCATGTGTTACGCCGAGTTCGCCACCGCCATTCCCGTTGCGGGTTCGGCGTACGTCTTCAGCTACGCCACCATGGGCGAGTTCGTCGCCTGGATCATCGGCTGGAACCTCATCCTCGAACTGTTCACCGCCGCAGCGGTGATCGCCAAGTACTGGGGCATCTACCTCAGCGAGGTGTTTGCCCTGATCGGGGTGGATATCCCGGCAACCCTTCACCTTGGACCCATTGACCTCACCTGGGGTCCGTTCCTGATTGTCACCGCGTTCACCATCCTGCTGGTGATGGGCACCAAGCTCTCCGCACAGGTGGGCAACGTCTTTACGCTGATCAAGGTGGGCGTGGTCCTCTTTGTGATCGTTGCCGGTTTCTTCTACGTCAAGGCGGAGAACTACTCCCCGTTCATCCCGGATTCGGTGTCCACTGCCAGTGAAGGCAGCTCGGGCGTTATGCAGCAGTCCCTGTTCTCCTTCCTGACCGGCGCAGCGCCGGCCCAGTACGGAATGCTCGGCGTTTTCGCCGGCGCCGCCGTGGTGTTCTTTGCCTTCATCGGCTTCGACGTGGTGGCAACCTCCGCCGAAGAGGTCAAGGATCCAGGCCGGACCCTGCCGCGCGGCATTTTCGCCGGGCTGGCCGTAGTGACACTGCTTTACATCGGTGTATCCCTGGCCCTGACGGGCATGGTCTCCTACACGGATCTGGCGACGGCGGAAAACCCGAACCTGGCCACCGCCTTCACCATGGTGGGCAACACGGCCGCCGCGAAGGTCATCGCCGTTGGATCACTCATCGGACTCACCACGGTGATCATGGTGCTGCTGATGGGCCTGGCCCGGGTGGTGCTGGCCATGAGCCGCGACGGCCTGCTGCCCCGTGGACTGTCCCGCACCAGCGACAAGCACTCCACCCCGGCGCGGCTGCAGATCCTTTGCGGCGCACTGGTGGCCTTCGTGGCCGGGTTCACGCAGGTGGACGTGCTGGAGGAAATGATCAACATCGGCACGCTGTCCGCCTTTGTGGTGGTCAGCCTGGGCATCCTGGTCCTGCGGAAGAAGCGCCCCGACCTGCGGCCGGCCTTCCGGGTTCCGTTCGGGCCCGTCATTCCGGTCCTTTCCGCCGTGCTGTGCCTGTACCTGATGACCAACCTGGCCGTGGAAACCTGGCTCTACTTTGCCGGCTGGCTGCTGATCGGTTTCCTGCTCTACTTCGCCTACGGCCAGCGGCACTCCCGCCTGAACGAGAAGTTCTCAGACGTGGCCCGTGCCGGCGCAGGCAGGGACGCCGCGGAAGCGTAGCGCGTTTCCCCGTGCGCGGTTCCGGGCGGGGTGGCACACTGGGCGGATGCTAGTTGCCTTCTCAGTTGCCCCGTCCGGAACCGGACCGCAGACCCTTCCCGCCGGAACAGGTGATGCCTCGGTGCACGACGCCGTAGCCGCCGCCGTGAGGATTGTCCGCGAGTCCGGGCTGCCAAACTCCACCGATGCCATGTTCACCACCCTCGAGGGTGAGTGGGATGAAGTCATGGACGTGGTCCGCCGCGCCACGGAAGCGGTGGGCCGGTACGGCAGCCGGGTATCGCTGGTGCTCAAGGCGGACATCCGCCCCGGGCACGCCGGCGAGCTCACCGGCAAGGTGGAACGGCTTGAGAAGGTGCTGGCCGAACAGGACGAATACGGCGGCCACGCCTAGCGGCCGCTTATCCGAATGAACGGAGCCTGCAATGGAGCAGTGGAAACAGGTAGAGGACTTCCTGGCCGGCGTGATCGTGCAGCCGGACGATGACCTGAGAGCCATCGTCGCAGCGACCGCCGCCGCAGGACTGCCGCCCATCGAGGTCTCCGCTGCGCAGGGGAAGCTCCTGATGCTGCTGGCCCGCCTGTCCGGTGCCCGGCGGATCCTGGAGATCGGCACGCTGGGCGGTTTCAGCACCGCGTGGCTGGCCAGGGCACTGCCGCCCGGGGGAGAACTGGTCACCTGTGAATATGAGCCCCGCCATGCGGAGGTGGCCCGCGCCAACCTGGCCGCCGCCGGACTCGCGGACCGTGTCACGGTGCGGGTGGGTGCGGCACTGGACATCTTGCCGGCACTTGCCGGGCCGTTTGACCTGTTCTTCATCGATGCGGACAAGGCCAACAATCCGGCCTACGTGGACTGGGCAGTGAAGCTGTCCCGGCCCGGCAGCGTCATTGTGGTGGACAACGTGGTGCGCGGCGGCAGTGTCCTGGACGCTTCCGGTGACGACGCCGTGCAGGGCACCCGGGAAGCCCTGTCCGTGCTCGGATCTCATCCGCGGCTGGAGGCTACGGCCCTGCAGACGGTGGGATCCAAGGGCTGGGACGGCTTCGCGCTGGCCGTGGTCGGGTAACCCGCCGGCGGCCGTCCTAAGCTGTAGGTATGAGCTTTAGCATCCGGCGCGCCGCGGCAGGCGACGCCGAGGATTTCGTTTCCGTCCATCTGCAGGCCTGGCGGGAAAGCTACGCCCATGTGCTGGGCGACGAGGTTTTCACCCGCCGGGAAGCGGACCGTGCCGCCGCCGTCGACCACCGGCGTGCCCGGCTGGCCGAGCAGGCACTGGACCCGGAGATCGGAAATTGGGTGGCGCACGCAGGCGACGGCCGGCTCCTCGGTTTTGCCTCTGCCGGTCCTGCCCGTGACACCGGCATTGATGTTCCGCTGGAGCTGTGGTCCATCTACATCCTCGCGCAGGCATATGGAAGCGGCGTAGGCCAGGGTCTGCTGGAGCACGCCGTCGGCGACAAACCGGCATATGTATGGGTGCTGGAAGACAATCCACGCGCCCAGGCCTTTTACCGCCGCAACGGTTTCATCCCGGACGGTGCGTCCAAAAACCTTCCCCAGGTATGGGCCGGAACCGGCATGCTCGAAATCCGCATGGTGCGGCGCTGATGGGGCGCCAACGGCCGGGCAAGGAACCGGCAGCGCCGGCCGGCGGGGGAACCGGCCCCGTGGCCGGCAGCTATCCGATTGACACCGGCACGTGTGAGCTGGTGCCTGATTCGTTTAACCCGGACGGGTGGATCCTGATGGTCAACGGGGTGCACAGCTCCCACATTGACCTGGCCGATCCGCGCCATCTGGACTTCGAATACATGCGGTGGATCGCGGCCCTGGTCGAGTCCCGCTGGAAACCGGATGCCACCCTGCGGGCCCTGCACCTGGGCGGTGCCGCGTGCTCGCTGGCACGCTATTTTGCCGCTGTATATCCGGGGGCCCGGCAAGTGGCCGTGGAACTGGACGGCCGGCTGGCCGAGCTGGTCCGCGGCTGGTTCGACCTTCCGCGGGCGCCGCTGCTGCGGCTGCGGGTGGGGGAGGCCCGCGCCGTCACCGAAACGCTGCACGAGGACAGCCGGGACCTGATCATCCGCGACGTGTTTGCCGGCGCCAAGACCCCGGTTTCACTAACGACGGCGGAGTTCACCGAGCATGTACGGCGCGTACTGGCGCCGGGCGGTGTGTATGTGGTCAATTGCGGCGACACTCCGGATCTGCGCGGAGCGCGGGCCGAGGCAGCAACCATTTGCGCAGCCTTCGAATACACGGCGGCCATCGCCGATCCGGCCATGCTGAAGGGCCGCCGCTACGGCAACATCATCCTCGCCGGCAGCGATGCCCCGTTTGCGCAGGACCCGTCGCTGCCGCGCACCCTGCTGGGCGGCGGTGTGCCCGCGCACCTGTGGGACGACGCGAAAATGCGCAGCTTCGCTGCCGGTGCCCGTCCCCTGCATGACGCCCCCGCTCCGGAGGACGGGGAAGCCCCCGAACTGCCTGGGGCAGGGGCACCCGGGGAGAGGTCCCGGCCCGGCAAGTAGTCAGCATACTTATTACCTGGGTAGGGTGGAGGAATGGGCGCCGCTTCTGCGGGGCCTGGACCGACCCATGATGGAGGCTGCATGTTCAGCAAGAACTCATCCGAAACCAATCCGCCCGTCCCCGGCGCTCCGGCATCCCAGGCGCCCGAGTTGGCCGAACCCACCTCGCCGCGCGAACCGCTTCCGCCCAAGCCGGATCAGACCGGGCCTGAAACCGTCTCCGCCACGGGTGTTCCAACCGGCGCCGCGAAGGCTGCACGCGCCCAGAGTGGACCGTTCCTGACCACCGCCCAGGGAGCCCGGCTCCGGGATACCGACCACTCCCTCAAAGCCGGACCCCGCGGCCCAGTGCTGCTGCAGGACCACCATCTGCGGGAGAAAATCACCCACTTTGACCATGAGCGTATTCCGGAGCGGGTGGTGCATGCGCGCGGCGCGGCGGCCCACGGAACATTCGTGGCCAACGGCACCGCCGAAGGAGTCACGCAGGCGGGCTTCCTCGCCAAGGGCGTGGAGACCCCCGTTTTTGTGCGCTTTTCCACCGTGCTCGGCTCCCGCGGCTCCGCGGATACCGTTCGGGACACCCGCGGATTCAGCACCAAGTTCTACACAGCCGAGGGCAACTATGACCTGGTCGGCAACAACATTCCGGTGTTCTTCATCCAGGACGCCATCAAGTTCCCCGACGTTATCCATGCGGGCAAGCCGCATCCGGACCGCGAAATACCGCAGGCCCAGAGTGCACATGACACCTTCTGGGACTTCGTTTCCCTCCACACCGAAGCACAGCACCACACCATGTGGAATATGTCGGACCGCGGAATTCCGCGCTCCTACCGCACCATGGAAGGCTTCGGCGTCCATACCTTCCGCCTGGTGAACGCCGCCGGCCAAACCACGCTGGTGAAGTTCCACTGGAAGCCCCGGCAAGGCGTGCATTCCCTTGTCTGGGAAGAGGCACAGATCATCAACGGCATGGATCCGGACTTCCACCGCCGCGATCTTGCCGATGCCATTGAAGCCGGCGCGTTCCCGCAGTGGGACCTGGGCATCCAGGTGTTCCCGGACACCGAGGACGAAATGTTCGAGGGCATCGATCTGCTGGATCCAACCAAGCTGGTACCCGAGGAACTGGCGCCGGTGCAAATCATCGGCACCATGACGCTCAATGCGAACCCCACCAACTACTTCGCCGAAACCGAGCAGGTGGCCTTCCATCCCGGTCACCTGGTGCCCGGCATCGACGTCACCAACGACCCACTGCTGCAGGGCCGGCTGTTCTCGTACATCGACACCCAGCTGACGCGGTTGGGCGGACCGAACTTCAGCCAGATTCCCATCAACCGGCCGCATGCACCCGTCAATGACATGCTCCGGGACGGCTTCCACCAGGATGCCGACCATGCCGGCGTCGCACCGTACCAGCCCAATTCGCTGGACGGCGGATGCCCATTCATGGCGGGGGCGGACATGGGGGCGTTCATTGATGTTCCCGCGCCGGTGCCCGCCTCCCGCAAGGTCCGCGAGAACCCGGCCACCTTCGATGACCACTACAGCCAGGTGCGGATGTTCTTCCGCTCCCTGACGCCGGTGGAGCAGGACCACGTGGTCCAGGCCTACACGTTTGAGCTGGGCAAGTGCTATGAGGAGAACATCCGCCTGCGCCAGCTCCAGTCACTGGCGAACATCGACGAACGGCTGGCCGCCGAAGTGGCAACCGGACTGGGACTCGAAGCGCCTGCCCCTGACACCGCGGTTGAAGACACGGACCCAAGCCCCGCGCTGAGCCAGATCGGGGCTTCGTGGCCCGTGGCAGGGCGCGTGGTGGGCGTAATTGCCGACGATTCCACCGACTTGGGAGCACTGTCCGACGTGCTCACTTCCCTGAACGCGGCGGGCATGGTTCCGCTGGTCGTCGCTCCGCACGGCGGCAAGCTCGGCGGGGAAGTCACGATCCAGCGGACCTACCTGACGGCCCGCTCCACCGAGTTCGACGCCGTTGTTGCAGCAGCGTCGGGTGCTCCGGCACCCGACGCGGCGGACAGCCTGGACGCGAAGGCCGGCAACCCGGAGGGCCATCCGTCCCAGGACCCACGGGTCACCATGCTCCTGGCCGAAGCCTTCCGCCATGTCAAGGCTATTGGGGCCTGGGGCGACGGAGCATCAGTCCTTGCGGCTGCGGGCATCCCTGCGGAAACGCCCGGCGTAGTTGTGGGCGCTGCTGCCGAGGTTGTGTCCGGAGTGACCGGGCTGCTCGCCAACCACCGGGTTTGGGAGCGCTTCCCCGTAGCCTGACCTGTCCCGCCAATCCGCGGACGAACGAATGATGAACGAATAAGGGGATCTGCGGCAGCAGCCGCAGATCCCCTTATTCGTCCTGTTCGGAACCGGCCTAGACTCCGAGGAGCTCGGTGATGGGACCCACTCCGAAGTACAGGACAAACGCAGCAGCCACCACGTACATCAGCGGGTGGATTTCCCGGGCGCGGCCCTGGCAGAGCCTGATGACGGTGTAGGAGATGAACCCGGCACCCAGTCCGTTGGCAATGGAGTAGGTAAAGGGCATCAGTGCGAATGTGAGGAAGGACGGCAGGGCCAGTCCAATGTCCGTCCAGTCGATCTTGCCCACCTGGGAGACCATCAGGTAACCCACCACCACCAGGGCCGGAGCCACGGCCTCGAAGGGGACGAGGTAGATCAGCGGGGTCAGGAACATGGCCACGATGAACAGCAGGCCGGTTACCACGGAGGCGAGGCCGGTCCGGGCACCTTCACCGATGCCGGCGCCGGATTCCACGAAGATCTGGTTGGAGGAAACACCGGCGCCGCCGCCGGCCACTGCACCCGCTGCGTCGACCAGCAGCACGCGCTCAACGTTGGGGATGTTGCCGTCCTTGTCGAGGCTCCCGGCCTCGCTGGCCAGGCCCACCATGGTGCCCATGGCGTCGAAGAAGATACTCAGCAGGATCACGAAGACCAGCAGCGAGGCGGCAATGCCGCCCAGGGTCTGGAAGGAGCCAATGAGGCTGACGTCGCCGATCAGGGAAAGATCAGGTGCGCCCCATTCCGGCATGCTGGGGGTCACCAGCGACCAGCCGGTGGCGGTTCCGGCGCCCTGGCTGCCCGGGCTGGCCAGCCACTCAACGATTACCGCGAAGATGGTGGAGGCCACGATACCGATGAGGATGGCGCCGCGGACCTTGCGTGCCATCAGCACAATGGTCAGCAGCAGGCCGAAGACGAATACCAGGGTGGGCCAGCCCAGCAGCTCGCCGCCGTTGCCCAGCCCCAGGGGAACGGTGGTGCCCGCGTCGTCCGGGTTGCGGCGCACAAACCCGGCGTTGACCAGTCCCACGAGCGCCACGAACAGGCCGATGCCCACCACAATGGCGGTCTTCAGGCTGGGCGGAACCGCGCGGAACACCGCGGTGCGGAAACCGGTGAGAACCAGGATGACCATTGCCAGGCCGGCAATGACCACCAGGCCCATGACGTCCGGCCAGGTGAGTCCGTCATTGGAAGCGACCGTAACGGCTACGAACGCGTTCACGCCCAAACCGGTGGCAATGGCGAAGGGGTGCTTGGCCCAGATACCCATGATCAGTGTCAGCACACCGGCCACCAGTGCGGTGCCGGCGGCGACGGCCGGGCCGGGAAGGGTGTTCCCCATGGAGTCTTCGCCGCCAAGGATCAGCGGGTTCAGGACCACGATGTAACTCATCGCGAAGAAGGTGGCCAGGCCGCCGCGTACTTCGGTGGAAAGGGTTGAACCACGTTTAGTGATTTCGAAGTAGCGGTCCAGCTTTGAACCTTGTTTGAGCATGACGCGTCCTCTGAACTGAACAAATGGTGGGATGGTGAGGGGAAATCCTGCATCTTGATCTTATCGCGGGCGCATGGCGGTCCCTTTGATCCCGTGCCGCTAGGCTGAAGCTGTGATGAATTTTGCACGCAGTTTCCTTTCCCGGTCCGGTTGCGCCGCCGCCGCCGTTGCAGCACTGACGCTGTTTGCCGGGTTGCTGCTGACCGCTCCGCCAGCTGCCGCGCACGATGAGCTGACGGGCTCCACCCCCGTGGACGGTGCAGTGCTTCCCGCTCCGCCGCAGTTCGTGGAACTGACCTTTTCCAACGTCCCTGCCGCCATCGGTTCCGAAGTGCGGGTGCTGGACGAGGAAGGCATGGACTGGGCTGAGGGGGACGTGCGGATCCTGGACAACAGTGCAACCCAGCAGCTGAGGCCCGGTGCGCCCGCGGGCAGCTACACGGTGCAGTGGCGTGTTGTGTCTTCCGACGCCCATCCCATTGAGGGGACCTTCGCTTTCAGCGTGGCCGCCGGAGCAGACACCGGGTCCGGTTCCGTTTCCGCCTCCGGTGCACCTACCGGCACGGCGCAGACCAATGCCGCCGGGCCCACCGGCATGACGCAGACCCCGGTCCTGAACCAGCCGGAGGAGGGCGGATCTCCGTGGCTTGTGGCGGTTCCGGCCGTAGTGGTGCTGATTGCCGTTGCCGTGTTGATTGCCCTGGTGGTCCGCAGGCGGCTGCGCGAGGACTAAGCAGGCGGTGCGGCGTCCGCGATCGCTTCGCCCGCTGCCCGGGCCTGGCGGATGAGGCTTCCGACGGGCAGTGGATCCACGCCCACCAAATACACGCCAATGCCGCGCAGGGCCGTGGCTGCCCCGGGGCCTGAGCCGGCGCCCACGGCGCGGGAAAGCTTCCGCAGATCGGCCCGGGAGCAGCTGGTGAGGACAACGTAGTCCGCCAAGAGCAGTTCCCTGCCCGTGCGGACCGCCCATTTCCCCGCGGCGGGGGCTGGCACCGGTGCCGGCAGCACGCCGTCCGCGGGAGAGGCGAGGCTGATCTCCCGGGCCTCGGAATCCTCCCGTACATCAAGGTGGTGCCCTGCCGCGTAGGCCTGCAGCAGCCGCACCAGCTCCACCCGCTCGGGGAAAACCGCGGGCTCTCCGGACGTTTCACGGATGGCATCCGCATCCGCCACCGGACCATGGATGACAATGGAGTCCACACCCTGCCGGCTCAGCTCCCGGGCCACCGCCATGCCGCTGAGGCCGCAGCCGATGACCACGGCGCCGGTCAGTTCAGTGAGCGGCGCCGCGGCGTCGTCGTTGGTATCTGTGTCAGGCATGTTCATCGGCGGTTCTTTCCGAGAGTCCTGGTTCCGGAACCTCAGCCCACCCCCAGAGCCTCAGCGCCCTGCCGCCGAACCATATAGGCAGATGCTGGCCAGCGGTAGCGTAGCCCGGAGCCCGTGCGCGGTACGCTACTGCTAAGGACAGCCGGAAGGTGTACCGGTTGGGGACCGGAAGGAGCAGCACATGACTGATTCGACCTGGGGAGCCGGGAACGGTGCGGAAGGACCCGCGGGCATTGTGGTGGGTGTGGACGGTTCCGATCAGAGCATCTGCGCCCTGTTCTGGGCGGCGCGGGAGGCCCGGCGGCGGCGATGCCCGCTGCACGTGGTGACCGCCTACACGGTGCCCATCTTCGCCGCGTCCTCCATGGACGCCGGGTACACCACGGTGGATGACGAGATGATCCGCGAGGGCGCGCAGCAGGTCCTGGATGACGCCGTCGAGCGCATCAGCCACTACGGCGTGGAAGTGATCCCGCGGGTGGAGACCGGGGACGCGGCCGCCGTGCTGCTGGAACTGTCCGAAGACGCCGACCTGATGGTGGTTGGTTCCCGGGGCCGCGGCGGATTTGTCGGGCGCCTGCTCGGATCCGTTTCCAGCGCCCTGCCCGCACACGCAAAGTGCCCCACCGTAGTGGTCCCGCTGCGCACCGCCGGGCGGCTGCCGGACTCCGGGGTGCGGCCCCCGGCCAACTCACCCGATCCCGGTGCGGTGCACCAAGCCGTGGTGGTGGGAGTGGACGGTTCCGAACAGGGCCGGGCAGCTTCGCTGGTGGCCGCGGAACAGGCGCAGGGCATGGGCCTGCCGCTGCGCATCCTGTGCGCGCTTCCCCCGTTCACCGGTTCGCTGGCGTGGGTGCCTGCGCCGCTGGACATCGAGGCCCTGCACGCAGAGCTGCGGGAGCAGCTCGACGCCGGGAAGGACTGGCTGCAGAGCCACTTCCCGAACCTGGAAATGAGCGTTGAACTGGTGGACGGCACACCGCCGGAAATCCTGGTGGAGCGCACCGCCAAGGTGGAACTGCTGGTGATGGGTACCCGCGGACGCGGCGGTTTTGCCGGCATGCTGCTCGGGTCCACCAGCCAGAGCGTGCTGCACCATGCCAAGGGGCCCATGATGGTGGTGCCGGACCATGAGGACCCCCGCCTGCTGGACCGCCCCAACTTCGGACCCATGGTGATGGAGTAGCCCCGGCCGCGGGGTTCCCTGCGGGAAAGGCCGGCCGCTAGGCGTGCTGCTGGCCCTCGTGCACGGCGTGGCTGGCCGGCTCCAGCTGGAAGGTGCAGTGCTCGGTGTCGAAATGGCTGCTCAGGCACCGGGTAAGCCGGTCCAGGACCCGGTCCATGCCCTCCGACGTCAGATGCTCATCCTCGACCACCACATGCGCGGAGAATACCGGCACCCCGGACGTGATGGTCCAGATATGGATATCGTGCGCGTCGGCCACCCCGTCCACCGACACTATGTGGTCGCGGATCAGTGCCACTTCCACCCCTTCCGGGGTCGCCTCAAGGAGGACGTCAATGACTTCGCGCAGCAGCGACCAGGCGCGGGGCAGGATCATCAGGGCAATCAGGATCGAGGCCCAGGCGTCCGCCCGCTGGTAGCCGGTGGCCATAATCACGACGGCGGAAACCACCACTGCGGCCGAGCCCAGGAGGTCGCCGAGCACCTCCAGATAGGCGCCCCGCACATTCAGGGACTCCTTCCGTCCCGAGTGCAGCACCAGCAGGGACGCCAGGTTTGCCAGCCCGCCCACTACAGCCGCAGCCAGCATCAGCCCGGTGTGGACATCCGCGGCGTCGCTTCCCAACCGGCGTACCGCCTCGATGAAAATGACTGCGGCAATCACAATCAGCAGCACGGCGTTGGCCAGCGCGGCCAGGACTTCGGCCCGCTGGTAGCCGTAGGTGCGCCGGGCCGTGGCCGGCCGCCCGGCAATCCAGGCGGCCAGCAGGGCAATGGACACCCCGGCGGCGTCGGACAGCATGTGCCCGGCGTCGGCCAGCAGCGCCAGTGAACCGGACAGCAGGGCGCCGGCAGCCTGGATCAGCACCACGGACATGGTGATGACGAAAACGGTCAGCAGGCGGCGGCGGTGCTTTCCGGTGGCGGTTCCGGAGCCGAGGCCGTGCGAATGCGTGTGGCCGGTGGGGGCGCTCATGCTTTAAGGCTAGCCCCAACCCAATTCGTGCAGGCGTTCGTCGTCGATCCCGAAGTGGTGGGCTACCTCGTGGATCACGGTGATGCGCACTTCGTCCACTACTTCCTCCCGGCTGGAGCACATCCGCAGCAGCGGACCCCGGAACACCACAATGCGGTCCGGCAGGGAACCGGCATCCCACCACGAGTCGCGCTCGGTCAGCGGCGTGCCCTCATACACGCCGAGCAGTTCGGTGTCCGGGTCCTCGTGCGGGCCGGGTACGTACTCGTCTTCGATGAAGACGGCCACGTTGTTCATGGCGGAGGACAGGTCCGCCGGGATCGAGTCCAGCGCTGCTTCCACGCAGGCCTCGAACTCGTCCGGGTTCATCTCGATTGGCACCCTTCCACTGTAGTGGCGCACGCCTCACCTCAGCCGTTTTGGATATTCCGGAAAATAGACCTATAGTTTTAGAGTCCACAACGGCGCGAAACGACTGGTTCTCCAGCCGCTTCAAGCAATGTGTGTTCTGTTGGCCCCCATCGTCTAGCGGCCTAGGACACCGCCCTTTCACGGCGGCGGCACGGGTTCGAATCCCGTTGGGGGTACTCAGGAGTGGTAAATCCGCTGGAAATAATCTGGTAGAGTTTACACTCGTGAAAAGCAAGGCCCTGTAGCGCAGCTGGTTAGCGCGCCGCCCTGTCACGGCGGAGGTCGCGGGTTCAAGTCCCGTCAGGGTCGCTCAGATTTTCTGAAGCGATTTGGAAGATCACGGTGATCATCGGTTGATGATGCCAGGCTCTGTAGCTCAGTTGGTAGAGCGTTCGACTGAAAATCGAAAGGTCACCGGATCGACGCCGGTCGGAGCCACCAGCTAAAACCCCGTAGCTGCCTCGCAAGAGGCAGGACGGGGTTTTTCTTTTGTCCGGGGTCCTTTTGTCCGGGGTCCCGTCCCGCCAATTCGGAGAGCGCCGGCGCGGCTGCTCCAAACTTCCCACGCTGTGGGACTGCTGTTACCCGTGGGGTCACATTGGCCCCTCTGGTACCGAAGCGTGGGAATTCCCGTTCCCCGCATGCGCGCCACGCGCCCTGCACAAAGGTCCGGCGCCCGGGATACGCTGAAGCCATGGATGAGCTTCGCAACACATCACCGGCAACTACCCCCGTTTCCCCGGCACACGCAGCCCCGGCCACACCGTCTGCTGACCCCGCCGGCGCCACTGATGCCGCCGTCGTCGTCGGCCGCACCGCCATCAGCGAGCAGGCAGTGGCAAAGGTCGCCGCCATCGCCGCCCGCGCAGTGCCCGGCGTATTCGCCCTGGGCAACCCGACCGGGCGGGCACTGGGTGCCGTGCGTGACGCTGTCGGTGCCTCCAGCGCCACGCAGGGAGTTCACGTGGAGGTCGGGGAACGGGAGGTGGCCGTGGATATTGCCCTGGTTGCCGTGTACGGAAACGCGCTGACCACCGTGGCCAACAATGTCCGCGCAGCGGTCTACGGATCCGTGGAGCAACTGGTGGGGCTGCGCGTGGTGGAGGTGAACGTGGACATCACCGATGTCCACCTGCCCACCGACAATGCTGAGGCTGCCGCCAAACCGGTGGCCGGCGCCAAAGCGGTATAGGGTCAAAAGCACGTTCCTCGAAAGGACGCACCAGGCCGTTTGGCCGTTAGACGCAGGTTATGAGGCAGGCAAATGAAAGCAACTGTGGTGGGCATGGCAACGGGCGCCGTATTGGCTTTCGCGGCGCTGATATTCGACTTCTGGGGCTTTCTGCTGACCGCCCTGTTTATTGCCCTCGGCGCGCTGCTCGGCCGCGCAGCGGAGGGCAAGATTGATTTCCGCAGCGTTTCGGACGCCCTGACCGGCCGCCGCTCCTCTTCGTGAGCAGCACTGTTATGTCCGCACCGCCGGCGCTGGACACCGGAGCCGTCCTCGCCGGGCACAACCGGATCAGCACCCAGGCACTGACCAGCACGGCAAAGGCCGCCGCGGCGGAATACTTCGGTGTGCCGGCGCAGCAGATCCGGGTGCTGTGGAGAGATGACCAGGGACTGCTGGCACTGTCCCTATCCCTGCCCATAGCGCTGCCGCCGCTCAATACCCTGACGCCGGCCATGCTGGAGCTTGCCGGCGGCACGGTATGGCAGCGGGCGCACGCCGCCAAGCCGGTGCTGCTGCAGCGCGTGGCCGAGCTCACCGGATCACGGCTGTCCCGCGTGGATATCCGGATCACCGGCGCCCTCCCGGCCGAAGGCAGGCGGGTGCGGTGAAGCGCGCCGACGTTGAACTGACGGACCGGATCGTCAAACGCGAAACCCACTCCGCCCGCACGCCGGCAGCGGTGACCGCGGCAGCCATCGGCATCCTCTTTTTCGCCTATGTCCTGCTGGAAACCGTGCTTCAGGCCCTGGGGCAGGACGCCTGGCTGATCGACCCGCCCACCTTCTGGCGCTGGCTGGCGAACCTGCCCGCCCGCTCTGACCCGCTGATCCTCGGCTTGTCCGGCGGGCTGATCTTCCTTGCCGGCCTGCTCTTTTTCCTGCAGGCGGTGCTGCCGGGATGGCGTGCCCGCTACGCGCTGCCCAACCCGCGTGCCGCCGTCGTGGTGGACGGCGAAGTCCTGGCCGCGTCCCTGGCCCGCTGCGCCCGCACCAGTGCCGGCGTCACGCCGCAGCAGGTGCTGGTCACCGTGGGCCGCACGGCGGTGGATGTGCAGATCCGGCCGACGTCGGGTACCCCTGTTGACCCCGAGGCCGTCCGGGCCGCTGTGGAGGAGGAACTGCAGTTGACCAAGTTGAACCCGCAGCCGGCTGTACGCGTGCAGGTTGCCTCGTCCGGGGTGATCGGACAGTGAACGCCACACCGCGGGCCCTGAACCGTTTCCTGCTCGCACTGCTGGGCCTGCTGCTGATGGGTGTCGGCGGCGGGTTGGCCCTGATTTCCGCCTGGCCGGCCGCTGCCCGTGCCTGGCACGGCTTCGCCGCCCGGGCGGGCACAGAAGGAGCCGCCGCCTTCTCATCCACGGTCATGCCCGGCAGCGGTGCCAGTTGGATCTGGGTGGCCGCCGCAGTGCTGTCCTTTGTGGGCATAGTGCTGATGGTGCTGTGGATGGCTGCCCAGGGCGGCGGCCGCACGGACACGCTGGTCTCCGAATACGACGACGACGGCGCCCCCGGGCGGGTGGCGATCAGCGGCGGCGTGGCTGAGCAGGCGTTGCGCAACGCGTTGCAGCAGGACCCGGATGTCGCGGGTTCCGCAGTGAGCACCTACCGGGTGAGGGGACGCAGTGCCCTGCGGGTGCGGATCACCCCGCGCCAGGGGGCAGCCCCGCACCTGATTGCCGCTGATGCCACCGCTTTGGTGGAAAGCCTGGACCTGGCCCTGGGTCATGAAACACCGGTCCTGCTGAGCTTGGAAGCGGGCCGGCGGATCCGTCTGGGCCGGGAGGACCGGGTCCGCTAGGGCGGCCAGCCGCCCGCCGCTAGGAGGCCCGGGCCAGCTGCCGGATGGGAATCCACCGGGAGGCGAGGCGGCGGTAGGCCGCGGCCGCGCCGGTCATGTCGCCGTCGGCCAGGGACTCGATGCCCAACCGGACGTCCGAGGGCGAATCGTCGGGGAACACCAGGTCCGCCACCGGGCCGTAGTCCAACTCCAGGACGGCATCCGGGTCGAAGACCTCCAGCCAGGCGATCAGTTCCGCGAGTTCATCCAGCAGGTCCAGTTCCGGCGCGGCCATGGACAGCGACGCCGACGCCGCCCGGGCCCGTTCGATGCACTGCAGCACCGGTGCGGACAGCCGCACGGTCTGCACATGGCCGTCGTCCTCCACCACTTCGGTGTGGTCCTCCTCGTGCAGCAGCACGAACCAGCCGAACGGCACCCCCCAGGTAGCGGAGCGGGTGTGCAGCTTGGCCAGCGAATCGGCAAAGGAATCCGGATTCAGCCGCGCTGCGTGGGCCTCGCGGGCCACCTCGGGCACCAGCACGTCCACCAGCGGTCCGCGGATGGACTCGCCCAGGGATTCAGCAGCCAGGGAAGTGCGCACCGCCAGCTGGTTTGGGCAGTAAAGGCGGTTGGTCACCCCCTCCTGCGCGGGGTAGTGCAGCACCCGGACCAGGTCCGTGGCGTTGTGCGGAAACGGATCCGAAACCACCCGTACCAGCCGGCGGACGGCGTCGGTGCGCTCCAGGACCTCGGTTTCGTGCCGGCCGCGGGCCCGCTGCTCCATGATGGCCAGCTGCTGGACGTCATCGAAGGCATCCAGCGGCTCGTAGACCCGCAGGTAAGAGACGAACGGGAAGGTCCGGTACAGCGAGGGATGCCGCGCCACGGCTAGTCCAGTTCCACAATCACGGGAGCGTGGTCCGAGGCGCCCTTGCCCTTGCGTTCCTCCCGGTCGATCACCGCGCCGGTGACCCGCTTCGCCAGGGCGGGGGAGCCCAGGACAAAGTCGATGCGCATGCCCTGCTTCTTGGGGAAACGCAGCTGGGTGTAGTCCCAGTAGGTGTAGACGCCGGGCCCGGGGTGGAAGGGACGGACCACGTCGGTGAAGCCGGCGTCGAGGAAGTCCTTGAAGGCCTGCCGTTCGGGATCGGTGATGTGGGTGGCGTTCTGGGCGCGGAACCAGTCGATGTCCCACACGTCGTCGTCTTCCGGGGCGATGTTCCAGTCACCCATCAGGGCCAGTTCCAGGGACGGATCCTTGGTGATCCACTCGGCGGCATGGTTCTTGAGGGTCTTCAGCCATTCCAGCTTGTACGGCATGTGCGGATCCTCCACCGCCCGGCCGTTGGGAACGTACAGGCTCCACACGCGCACTCCGCCGCAGGTCGCACCGATGGCACGGGCTTCGGCCACGGTGGTCTCCGCGGTCTTGCCGAAGTGCGGCTGGTCGGGGAAGGTTCGTTCGACGTCGTCGAGGCCCACGCGGGAGGCAATGGCCACGCCGTTCCACTGGCTCAGGCCGAAGTGCGCCACTTCGTAGCCGTTCTTCTCGAACAGTTCCCAGGGGAAGTTCTCGTCCTTCGCCTTGGTCTCCTGAATGGCCAGGACATCGACGTCGGAGCGCTGCAGCCAGGCCTCGATGCGGTCGGCTCGGGCGCGGATGGAGTTTACGTTCCAGGTAGCAATCTTCACACTGCTACGTTACCCAATCCGGCCCGCTCCCACACTGCGCCGCGGGCCCGGCGGGGCCGGATGCGCGGCGCAGTGCGGTGCAGCACAGGCAGGGTCAGGTGTTACTTCCACCAGGTGTCGTGCACCGTGACCGGGATGGTGCGCTTGTGCCGGGTCATCACGAAGCGGGCCTCGATCTTTTCCGCCGCGTCGGCGGGGGTGTCCTCGCCCTCCAGATAGCCGTCAATGGTGTCGTAGCTCAGGCCCAGCTCCGTCTCGTCCGTCTGCCCGGGCTTGTCATCGAGCAGATCGGCGGTGGGGGCCTTGGCTACCAGCTTCTCCGGGGCTCCCAGCTCGGTCAGCAGTGCACGGTTCTGCCGCTTGTCCAGGCCGGAAAGGGGCAGCAGGTCCGCGCCGCCGTCGCCGAACTTGGTGAAGAAACCGGTAACGGATTCGGCGCCGTGGTCCGTGCCGATCACCAGCAGGTTGTGCTGGCCTGCCACGGCGTACTGCGCGGTCATGCGCACCCGGGCCTTGATGTTGCCCTTGTTGAAATCGGTGATCTTCTCGCCGGTCATCTTCACGTACTCGTCTTCGAAACCGTCCACTGCCGGGCCCACGTTGTAGACCAGGGACTGGTCGGGGGCAATGAATTCCAGCGCAGCCTGGGCGTCCGCTTCATCATGCTGGACCTTGTACGGCAGGCGCAGGGCAATGAACGTTGCCTCGGTACCTTCGGCCTTCAGCTCATCCACGGCCATCTGGGCCAGCTTGCCGGCGAGCGTGGAATCCACGCCGCCGCTGATGCCCAGAACGTAGCCCTTGGTGTGCGAGGCGTGCAGATATTCTTTGAGGAAGTCCACCCGGCGGCGGATTTCCGCGGCCGCATCAATAGTGGGCTGAACTCCCAATTCGGCAATGATTTCCTCTTGTAGTTTCCGCATGGACCTCAGCCTATATCCGTCACCGGCGCCCTGCCCGGGCAACGGCCGGCGCGAGTTGGTCCGCCGCGCCGTCGCAAAGATGCACAAACATCCGTGCGCGGCACGGCCATGGCTAGGATTAAGGCATGACATCGCCCGCCATTGCGCCCGCCCGTACCCGTCTGCTGGACCTGATCCAGGAGTTGGCGGTGGTCCGCGGCAAGGTGGTGCTGTCCTCCGGTGCAGAGGCCGATTACTACATAGACCTGCGCCGCGTCACGCTGCAGCACGAAGCATCCGCCCTGGTGGGCGAGGTGATGCTGGAACTGCTGGACAGCGCAGGAATCGAATTCACCAACGCCGGCGGCCTGACCATGGGCGCCGATCCGGTGGCCACCGCGCTGATGAACGCCGCCGCCCGCGCGGGCCGCCCGGTGGACGCCTTTGTGGTGCGCAAGGCGCAGAAGTCCTACGGCATGGGCCGCCAGGTGGAAGGCCCCGACGTCGCCGGACGCAACGTGGTGGTCCTTGAGGACACCTCCACCACCGGCGGCTCGGCCCTGACTGCCGTCGAGGGTGTGCGGAAGGCCGGCGGCAACGTGGTGGCCGTAGCCGTGATTGTGGACCGGGATACCGGTGCCAAGGAACGCATCGAGGCCGAGGCCGGGGTGCCGTACCTGTTTGTGTTCGGCAAGGATGAACTCGGCCTCGAGTAGCCGCGGCAACCGGCGCGGCAGCGGCGACCCGGAACCGGAGAGCGTCCGGGACCCGGAAATGCTGCCCGCCCCTGGGACGCCCGGCGACCCGGGAGCATTCCTCCGCAAGGTCTCAGACCTGCACCGGATTTCCCGCCGCCGGTTCCTGGCCGGTTCCGCCGCCGGACTGCTGCTGGCCACGGACCTGGCCGTCACCTCGCGGATCCAGCGCTACCGCGAGGAACTGGAAATCCTGCGGGTGCCGGACAAAGAGGCGCAGCGGAGGTTTCCCCGGGCCATGTGGTTCCTTTTCCCGGGGTACAAAATCAGCTGGGAGGAAACCCGCTGGATCCTCGGCTCGCTGCGCCCGGCGCTCACCACCCGCGGACAGCTGGCCGCGGTTGGCTACTCGAACCTGGGCCTGAGGGTGCAGGACATCCTCGACGCCGTCCACCGCTGCATCCTCGACCTGCGGCTGGAGCGGATCTACTTTTACGGGCACAGCTTCGGCGGCATGGTGGCCGTGCAGGTGGCGGCCGGCCTGCGCGAGCGCGGCGTCGCCGTCGAACTGATCATCCTGGACTCCAGCCCGTCCGGGAAGAAGGACGTCCTGGACCGGGCCATGTTCGAGGGAGCGGTGTTCCTGTACGACGCCGGCTACCGGGTGCCGCTGGGACTGCGCGGCGGCTACGAACTGGGCGAGCGCCTGGTGCACAAAGACGAGCGGTCCTGGCGGACCATCGGCGAACAGACACTGGCCCAGCTCTCACCTCTGGCCCCTTCCAGCACCCTCATCCAGTCCCAGGCCTCGTTCATCTACCACTTCAGCGCCGCACGCTTCACGGCGGCGCTCGCCGGCACCAAGGCCGCGTTCATCGGGAATCCGCGGGATGAAACCGTGAATTCCGCGTCGGCCCGGGCGGGCTGGACGGACGCCTTCGGTTCGAACCTGCTGCCCGGTTCCCCGGTGACCGAAGGGGCCCGCCCCGCACATGCCAGCCCGCAGTGGAACCCGGAGATCTACGAAGAGGTCCTGCTGCAGGTATTGCGGCTTTACGAGCCGGCCCCCTCCGGCGGTGTCCGGCCGGAGGAATGACCGGCTTGCAGCCGCGGACGGAGCCCGGTCAGATGGTGTTGATCAGGTCCGATACCGAGTTCATGATCTGCGTGGGCCGGAACGGGTACCGGTTGATGTCCTCGCGCTGCGTGATGCCGCTGAGCACCAGCACCGTGTGCAGGCCCGCTTCGATGCCGGCCACAATGTCGGTGTCCATCCGGTCGCCGATCATGGCGGTGGTCTCCGAGTGCGCGTCAATCTTGCGCATGGCGGAACGGAACATCATGGGGTTGGGTTTGCCCACAATGTACGGCTCCATCTTGGTGGCCGCGGTAATCAGCGCCGCGATGGCACCGGTGGCCGGCAGGACGCCTTCCTGCGAAGGGCCCGTGACGTCCGGGTTCGTGGCGATGAACCGGGCGCCGCCCAGGATCAGCCGGATGGCCTTGGTGATGGTGCCGAAGGAGTAGGTGCGGGTCTCGCCCAGCACCACATAGTCCGGGTTCGTGTCCGTGAGGATCATGCCCGCCTCGTGCAGCGCCGTCGTCAGCCCGGCCTCGCCCACCACAAAGCAGCGGCCCGGGGCGCCGGAGTTCTTGACCTGGTCCTTGAGGAACTCCGCTGTGGCCAGGGCGGAGGTCCACAGGTTCTCCTCCGGGACCTCCAGGCCCGAGGCGCGCAGCCGTGCGGCCAGGTCCCGGGGCGTGTAGATGGAGTTGTTGGTCAGCACCAGGAACCGCTTGCTCGTTGCTACCCAGCGCTCAATGAGCTCCGCCGCGCCCGGAATCGGATGGTTTTCGTGGACCAGGACACCGTCCATGTCCGTCAGCCAGCACTCAATGTTCTCGTTTTCGCCCACGGTCTCCCATTTCTCGCTTCATTGCCTAGGTGGCCCCGCCCACAACCGGCCCGTGACGGGCACGCTGCGGCGGGCACAGCCAGTCTTTCACCTTAGGCTGGAAGGGTGATAGACAGCAGCCCCCGGGAACCCCTTGATGACGCCACGGATGCAACCGCCGCCCCAATGCACCAGGTGGGTGTAGGCCCTTGGGAAGGGCCGCTGCCCGAAGGGGAGCACTGGGATCCGGAACTGCTGGCGAACGGCGATGCCCGCAACGTGGTGGACGAATACCGGTACTGGAAACATGACGCGATCGTGGCGGACCTGGACACCAAACGGCATCCCTTCCATGTGGCCATCGAAAACTGGCAGCACGACTTCAACATCGGCACCGTTGTCCGCACCGCCAACGCGTTTATGGCCAAGGAAGTGCACATCATCGGACGACGCCGGTGGAACCGCCGCGGCGCCATGGTCACCGACCGCTACCAGCACATCCGCAACCACCCCACGGTCGAGGACTTTGTCGTCTGGGCGCACGGCGAAGGCCTGCACATCATCGGGATCGACAATTTTCCCGATTCCGTGCCGCTGGAAACCTATGAGCTGCCGGAAAACTGCGTCCTGGTGTTCGGGCAGGAAGGACCGGGCCTGAGCCCCGAGGTCCACGCCGCCGCAGACGCCACCTTGTCCATTGCCCAGTTCGGTTCCACCCGGTCCATCAACGCCGGCTCGGCCGCGGCCATCGCCATGCACAGCTGGATCCGCCGCCACGTTTTCGGCCAGAAGGCCGGCTAACCCGGGAGCGGGCGGGTACGACGGTCGGGCACGCAAAAACCGGCCGCGGTTCGGGTGCGACTAGGATCACAGGGTGGACTGGCTATGGTATTTCGTCGCTCTGGTTCCGCTGGCCGGATTGGTTCCGCTGGTGCGGGCAAAACTGCCCCGAGCCTCCGTCGTCGGAGTGGCCATACTCCTGGTCCTGACAGCGGCCGCCACAGCAGCCCTGGGCCCCTCCGGCCTCCTCGCAGAGGAGGCCGGAGTGCTGGAAGCCATCCTGGTGCTGGCGCTGTTCGTCATTTACCTCCTGCTGCGGGCCTGGGCCTCGGACCGGGCCGAAGTGCAGCGGCTGCGCAGCATTGCCCGCCGCAATGCCGATCAGATTTCCGTGGTCAGCCACGAGATCCGGACTCCGCTGGCGCTGATGAAGGGCGCTTCGGACCTGCTTGCCGAAGGATCACCGGGGCCGCTCACAGCCAGTCAGACGCGGTTCGTAGAGACCATTAGTTCCAACTGCCACTCCGTGATCGCACTGGCGGAGGACCTCCTCGCCCAGGCACGGATGGACGCTGGAATGTTCACGCTTCACCCCCAGCGGGTCAACCTCCGTACGCTCAGTGCTTCCGTGATCGCCGAACTCCGGCACCTGCACGGGCTGCCGCTCGCACTGGATTGTCCCGGAGCTCCGCCGCGCGTCTGGGCCGATCCGCAGTTGCTGCGCCAGGCCCTGACCAACCTCATCAACAATGCTGTGGGGCATGCCTACAACGCCAAGCTCATCACGGTGAGGGTGGTCAACGCAGACGCACAGATCCTCATTTCGGTCTCGGATGACGGCGACGGGATTCCTGACGAGGAAAGACAGCAGCTTTTTGAACGGTTCCAAAGCGGCCGTCCGCTGCGCGACGGAACGGGGCTTGGGCTGGTGATCACGCGGGCGATCGTGCAAATGCACGGAGGTGACATCTTTGTGGACAGCACACCCAAACGCGGGACAACCATGCTGTTGAGCCTTCCGCGGGAAACGCCCCAACCGGCCGTCACAGCCGGCAGGAACGGAGCACTGCAATGACCGCCCAGCCCCTTGCCCTAGTGGTCGACGACGAACCGCAGATGATCGACATCGTCAGCTTCGCACTGGAAACACAGGGATTCGAAACCGTAACGGCCCGCGATGCGGAGAAGGCCTGGCAGATTTTCAAGGTCCGGGACCTGGACCTGCTGGTTTTGGACGTTATGCTGCCGCAGGCATCGGGGCTGAGCCTGTGCCGCCGTATCCGGGAGGTCAGCAGCGTTCCCATTCTCCTTCTCACCGCACGCGGGGAGACCAAAGACCGTGTGGAAGGACTGGAAGCCGGAGCGGATGACTATGTCACCAAGCCGTTCCATCCCCGCGAACTCGCGCTCCGCGCCGAGGCGATCGTCCGGCGTACCCGAAGCCAACCTGCACCGGGGACCCTGGTGTACGGGCCGCTGCAGATTGCCGGCTCTTCGGCCAGCTTGAACGGGCGGATCCTCAACCTGACACCAACGGAATTCCGTCTCCTGGTCAGGCTGGCCTCGGAACAGGGGAAACCGGTGAGCTTCCGCCACCTCCTGCTGGCCGGCTGGCAAATGGAGGAGGGCCCCGGGGCCAAGGAGATGCTGAAGACGGCGGTTTACCGGCTGCGGCTCCAACTGGCCGAACACGGTTATCAGAAAGCGGTCGGGGCGGTGCGGGGCGCCGGGTATCAGTTGACCTTCACGGCACCGGTGCCGGCGAGGCCGGGCACGAAGGCGCCGTCGCTGTAAAAGTCACGGCACTGTGACCAACTGTGACCGAACCGGGCACCGGCTGGGTGCGTTCCCTCCATAGATTGGGGCTTGGCCGGTGCTACCCGGCCGCGTAGTCAGGGGCAGAGTCGCCCCTCAACGAAAGGGACGCCATGAAGCGCAAAGCCGCGCTCACATTCGCTATGGGGACCGCTGCGCTGCTCGCCTTGAGCGGCTGTGTAGTGAACGACGCCGAACCCGCCTCCGAAGGTGAGGAGCTCGGGGGAAGCCTGACCGTGGCCTGCGGGGCCATGGAGGACTGGTGCCAGGCCATGACGGCGGCCTTCCAGGAGAAAACCGGAGTGGAAACCAGTTTTGTCCGGCTCTCCTCGGGAGAAACCGTTGCCCGTCTGGAGTCAGCCAAGGACTCCCCGGAGTTTGACGTGTGGCACGGTGGACCGGCGGACGGGTACGGCATGGCCCGGGATGCCGGCCTGCTTGAGCAGTACAGTTCACCCAACGCAGATGCCATCCCGGAAAAATACAAGGACGCCGACGGGTACTGGACGGGTGTCTACGTAGGCGCCCTCGGGTTCTGCTCCAACCAGTCCGTCCTGGACAAGCTGGGCGTGGACGCCCCGGAATCCTGGCGGGACCTGCTGGATCCGAAGTTGAAGGGACAGGTCTCCACCGCGCATCCCTCCACTTCCGGAACGGCCTTCACGGCACTGTGGACCCAGGTCACGCTGAACGGCGGAGATGAAGACAAGGCCATGGAGTACATGCGCGGCCTGCACAACAACATCCTGCAGTACTCAAAGAGCGGCACCGCACCCGGCCAGACGGCAGGGCGCGGAGAAGTTGCCGTAGGCCTGGTGTTCTCGCATGACTGCGTGAAGTACCAGGAGGCCGGAATGACGGATCTGGTGGTGTCCTTCCCCGAAGAAGGCACCGGTTATGAAATCGGCGGGGTGGGCGTGGTCAAGGGGAGCAAGAATCCCGCTGCTGCGAAGGCATATGTGGACTGGACCCTGACCCCCGAGGCGCAGAACCTCGGCGTCACTGTCGGTTCCTACCAGATCCCCACCAATCCGGACTCAACGAGGGATGAGCGCATGGTCAACCTCGACGAGGTGAAGCTGGTCGATTACGACTTCGATGCCGCTTCGAAGGCCAAGAAGGAGTTGACGCAGCGCTTCGACGCCGAGATCGCTGCCCAACCGCGAGAGTAGCCGCCTCCTGCCATGCCTTTTATCCACTAGGTGCACGGCCGGGACCCCGGCCGTGCACAGTAGGAGATTTTCGTGAGTCTAGAAACCTTGCAGCCGGTTGCTGTTCCCGTCCCCGCACCGGGCCGGAGCAGCAGGATCAGGGCGGCCGGCGCCCGCCTGGATCCGCTCACCAAGGTGGTCATCGCCTTGGTGGTGCTCATCCTCGCCGTGCTGATCGCCTATCCGCTGGTCCGGATCCTGGCCCAGGCCTTCAGCTCGGACGGCCGTGAAACCCTCGGCCGGATTTTCACTTCAAGCACCAACCGGACCATCCTGCTCAATACCGTGGTGCTGGGCCTGCTGGTGGGGACAGTTGGCACGGTCATCGGCTTCGCTTTCGCGTACGCCCAGGCGCGGCTGAAGTTCAAGGGCAAGAAACTCCTCCACCTGATTGCCCTGCTGCCCATTGTTTCCCCGCCGTTCGCCGTGGCAACTGCCGTCATCACCCTTTTTGGGCGCGGCGGGCTGGTCACCAACAAGCTCCTCGGCCTGGAATACAACATCTACGGGCTGACGGGACTCACCCTGGTGCTGTCGCTGTCCTTCTTCCCGGTGGCATACATGAACCTGCTGGGAATGCTCCGCAGCCTGGATCCTTCGCTGGACGAGGCCGCGGCGAACCTGGGCGCGAGCAAATGGAAAATCTTCCGCAGCGTGACCATCCCGATGCTCGTCCCGGGCTTCGCCAGCTGCTTCCTGCTGCTGTTTGTCGAGGCCATTGCCGACCTCGCCAACCCGTTGGTGATCGGCGGCGACTTCACCGTCCTTTCCTCGCGCGCCTACATCGCGATCACGGGGGAATACGACGTCGCCGCCGGGGCAGCCTATTCGCTCGTCCTGCTGTTGCCCGGCCTCCTGGTGTTCCTGGTGCAGCGGTACTGGGCCGAACGTAAGAGCGTGGTTTCGGTCTCCGGCAAACCGTCGGGCAACATCCTGATGATCACTTCTGCGGCCGGCCGGGTCCCGCTGCTGGCCTTCGTGGGACTCGTCGCAGCCCTGATCGTGGGCATTTACCTCACCGTCTTCGTGGGTGCCTTCACCAAGATCCTGGGCATCAACAACAGCGTCACCCTGGCCAACTACCGTTATGTCCTTTCGGGCATAGGCTCGGATGCCATGTTTACCACCACCATCCTGGCGCTCATCGCCACCCCCGTGGCCGGCGTCCTGGGCATGGTGATGGCCTGGCTGATTGTCCGTAAGGTCAATCGTGGGAGGGGCGTCCTGGACTTCATCGGCATGCTCGGCTTGGCCGTGCCCGGCACTGTCCTGGGCATCGGGTACGCCGTCGCCTTCAACAAGCCCTTCATCATCGGGAACCTGCAGTTCCTGCCGGCGCTGGCTGGAGGCGCGGGAATGTTCGGCGGTGCGCTCGCAATTGTGATGGTCTACGTGATCCGCTCCATGCCCTCGGGCCAGCGCTCCGGCGTCGCCGCCCTGCAGCAGATTGATCCTGCCATCGACGAAGCGTCCACTTCCCTGGGTGCCTCGTCCCTGACGACGTTCCGCACCATAACCCTGCCCTTGATCCGGCCTGCCCTGCTCTCCGGCCTCACCTATGCGTTCGCCCGGGCCATGACCACGCTGTCGCCGATCATTTTCATCACCACGCCCAAAACCAAGATCATGACCTCCCAGATCCTCTCGGAGGTAGACGCGGGCCGCTTTGGCAACGCCTTCGCCTACTGCACCATCCTGATTGCGATTGTCCTGACGGTCATCGGCCTGATGAACCTCCTGATCCGCGAACCCAGGGTCAAAACCCGCTCCCGCTGACCATCAGCACCCCGCCAAAATTCCACCCTGACTACCTGAACCTGAGGACAGCATGGCACGCACAACACTTGATGACCGGCCCACCGCACGCACCGGACCGGCGGAAACGGGCGAGCTTCGCCTACACAACCTGGTCAAGACCTTCGCCGGCCCGGATGCCGCCCCCGCTGTAGACGGCATTGACCTGGTGATCCGCCCTGGAGAGTTCATCACCCTCCTCGGCCCGTCGGGCTGCGGCAAAACCACAACGCTGCGGATGATCGCCGGTTTCGAGCAGCCCACCACCGGGCAGCTGACCCTCGACGGCGAGGACATGGTCAACCTGACTCCGGATAAGCGGCCCATGTCGATGGTCTTCCAGTCCTACGCGCTCTTTCCCCACATGAGCGTTTTCGACAACGTCGCCTACGGGCTGCGGTTGAAGAAAACACCGGCCAAAACCCTTGAGCAAGAGGTCAACTTCGCCCTCGCCTCCATGAGCCTCTCCCCGTACGCGGATCGTGCTCCGAACCAGCTTTCCGGCGGTCAGCAGCAGCGTGTGGCCCTGGCACGGGCCATGGTGATGAAGCCCAAGGTGCTGCTCTTCGACGAACCGCTGTCCAACCTCGATGCCAAGCTGCGCGTCCAGATGCGCACTGAGATCCGCAGCCTCCAGCACAAGCTCGGCATCACGAGCGTCTACGTGACGCATGACCAGGATGAAGCCATGACGCTCTCGGACCGGATCGTCGTAATGCGGCAGGGGCGGATCGAACAGGTTGCCGCTCCCACCGAGGTGTACCGGCGCCCCGCCTCGGTGTTTGTTGCCGACTTCATCGGTCGGGCCAATTTCATCGATATCCAGGAACATGTTGTATCAGGGACCGCCGGGGACAAGATGGCGAAGGTGACGGTCCTGGGCAGCGAGTACTTGGTGCCCGCGCACGATGCCGTCACCGACAACTCCGCCGCAACCCTGCTGGTCCGGCCTGAATCGGTGGCGGTGACCAAGATCGAGCCGGCGGCTTCCGACGTCGAGCGGCAGGTATCCGGGCGGGTCGGTCGGGTGCTGAACTCTGTTTTTTACGGTTCCTGGATTGAGTATGACGTGGAGAGCGAGGCCGGAAACGTCACCTCCGTGGTCAGTGATCCTGCCCCTGAGGACCTGATGGAAGCCGGAACCTACGTGCATGTGGACATCAACCCGGACCGTTCCTGGCTGATGCTGCCAGAGCAGGGGTAGGCCCCGGACCTGCCGCCCCTCAACCGGCCGCGGTTATCCGCCGGGCGCACCTGATGCCGCGCGGGTACTTGTGGCTAGGATGTAGGAAGCCAGAGAGGGCGCCAGGCCCTGCCGCACGACACTTGGAGTCAGCATGCCTATTGCAACCCCGGAGATTTACGCCGAGATGATCGACCGTGCCAAGGCAGGAGGGTTCGCTTACCCGGCAGTCAACGTCACCTCCTCGCAGACCCTGAACGCAGCCCTGGCCGGGTTCGCCGAGGCCGGCTCGGACGGCATTGTCCAGGTCTCCACCGGCGGCTCGGCCTACTGGTCCGGCGCCACCGTGAAGAACATGGTTGCCGGTTCCCTCGCGTTTGCGGCGTACGCCAAGGAAGTAGCCAAGAGCTACAACGTGAACGTTGCACTGCACACCGACCACTGCCCCAAGGACAAGCTCGAAGATTTCGTCCTGCCGCTGCTGGCCGCGTCCGAAGCTGCGGTGAAGCGCGGCGAGGACCCCATCTTCAACTCGCACATGTGGGATGGTTCCGCCGAAACCCTGGACGACAACCTGCGCATTGGGCAGGAACTGCTGGCGCGCACCGCTGCCGCGAAGATCATCCTCGAAGTGGAAATCGGCACTGTGGGCGGTGAAGAGGACGGCGTGGAAAACGCCATCAACGAAAAGCTCTACACCACCGTGGCGGACGGCATGGCCACCATCGAAGCCCTCGGCGACGGCAGCAAGGGCCGCTACCTCACGGCCCTGACCTTCGGCAATGTGCACGGCGTGTACAAGCCCGGCGGCGTGAAGCTGCGCCCGGAGATCCTCAAGGAGATCCAGGACGCAGTCGGCGAATCCCTCGGCAAGGACCGGCCCTTTGACCTGGTCTTCCACGGCGGCTCCGGCTCCTCCGCCCAGGAGATCGCCGACGCCGTCTCCTACGGCGTCGTGAAGATGAACATCGACACCGACACCCAGTACGCGTACACCCGCCCGGTGGCCGACCACATGCTGCGGAATTACGACGGCGTGCTGAAGGTGGACGGCGAAGTGGGCAACAAGAAGCAGTACGACCCGCGTGTTTGGGGTGCCTCCGCCGAAAAGGGCATGGCCGCCCGCGTGGTCGAAGCCGCGCAGAACCTCGGATCGGCAGGCAAGGCGCTCTAATGTCAGACGAATTCCGCAAGAACCTGCTCGGCCCCGACGCCACGTACCTGCCTGAGGAGACCGACGTCGTCGCCCGCCTGGAAGCAGGCGACGAACCGGTGGACCTTGCCGCCAAGTACCCCACCTCCTCCCAGGTGTGGGCTGCACTCGCCGACGAGGCGTTCGAGGAGGGCCGGAACGTCGAGTCCTACGCCTACGCCCGGGTGGGTTACCACCGCGGACTGGACTCCCTGCGCCGTGCCGGCTGGCGCGGCATCGGCCCCATCCCGTGGTCGCATGTCCCCAACCGCGGTTTCCTGCGCTCGCTGTACGCCCTCGGCCGCGCCGCAGCAGCCATCGGCGAGACCGAGGAAGTGGACCGGATCCGCAAGTTCCTCGACGATTCCGATCCGCAGGCCAAGGCAGCCATTGAAGGCCAGGCCCTCTAGCCGTTCCTGCTGGAAAACCGGCGGTCCCTGAGGCAGGGCCCGCCGGTTTTTTGTGCCCGCCTGCCCATCCTTATCCGGCTTGGGGGCGGGAACGGTGCCGGCGGACAGCCGCCCGGTTGGCACAGCGGACCGAGCAATACCGCTGCCGGCCGTTGCGGGTGACGTCCACAACCACCGCTCGGCACGGCTCCGCGGCGCACCGTCCGAGCCGGTGCATGCCGCGGGTGACCAGATGCAGGGAAGTCCCGACGCTGATGATGGCCCGCAGCACCGACGGCAGGGATTCGTCATTGTCGCGGTAGTGCAGGTGCCAGCCTTCGCCGTCGTGGTTCGTGAGCCGTGGGTAGGCCGCGGCGTCGGCCATCTGCGCGTTCAGCAGTGCCGCCCGCTGCTCCGGAGCAGGTGTGTCCACTACTGCCAGCCACTCGTCAATGAAGGTGCGGGTGCGCGCAAGATCGTCCGGGCGGGCGGGGAAGGTCATGGTCATGCCGGCCTCCAACGTCCGCTCCACCAGGGCGTCCCGGTTGCCCGGCCAGTTGTTCGCCAGTGACGCGGCCAGCAGCACGGCGTACTCGCCGTAAGGGTTGAGATGCATAAGGCCATTACAGCATTGTTGAGTCCATGCATATCAGTCCGGTCTCGAACCACGATCTCCAAGTAGTTGGTGTCAGCCACGAACATTCCTGGATAACGGAATCCCGCCACCAGGTATCCGCCGGCGTCCTCCTCTATGTCCGGTGTACGCAGTGCCGGGTACGGCGGGTGGATCTGCAGTCCCCGGCACAGGTTGTTCCCGCGGGCATCAGCCGGGTAGTAGGGGTGTAGTGCACCGCCGGGGACGGTGCGTAGGCTGGACCCGACGCGAAAGGCCGGTGCGGGCATGGATAAGTTCGACTTCCGGAAGTCCTACCCGGAGCTGTACTCGCCCGGCCGGCGGGACTTCACCCTGGTGCAGGTGCCGCACCTGCAGTACCTGGCCGTGGATGGACACGGGAACCCGAATATCTCGCCCGAATACGCCCAGGCCCTGGAGTGCCTCTATCCCGTCGCGTACGCAGTGAAGTTCCGGTCCAAGAACGAGCTGGAGCAGGACTTCACGGTGCCGCCGCTCGAAGCGCTATGGCGGGCGGCGGACATGAGCGCGTTCACTGCCGGGGACAAGGATTCGTGGGACTGGACCGCATTGATTGCCCAGCCGGAATGGATCACCGCCGGGATGGTGGAACAGGCGGTGGCCGCGGTGGCCGCGAAAAAGGATCCGCCCGGCATCGACCGGGTGCGGCTGCTGCCCCTCGATGAAGGGCTGTCCGCGCAGATCCTTTTTGTAGGCCCCTACGACGACGAGGCGCCGGTCCTGGCGCGGCTGCACGATGCCTGGATGCCGGAACATGATCTGGCGTTCAACGGCGATCACCACGAGGTCTACCTGAACGATCCCCGGCGCACCGCCCCGGCGAAACTGCGGACGGTGCTGCGCCAGCCGGTCCGGCCGGATTCGGGGTAATCCGCCCGGTCACCGTCCTAGGGTTACTGCACGTCTACCGGTGCCAGCACGGCGTAGACCACGTAATTGTCGTCAAACTTTCCGGTTTCCGGATCGTAACCGTCGCAGGTGATCAGGCGCAGTTCAGGGCCTGCCGTGTTTCCGTAGACCTTCAGCGTGGGGAAATTGTCCTTCGCGTATTGCTCCGCTGCCTGCACCGTGAATACAGCCGTGCTGCCGTCTTCGCGGGCAACTTCGATCCGGTCCCCGGCGGCCAGCCGGCGCAGGTCCGCGAATATTCCGGGTCCGCCGCCCTCGGCGTTGACATGGCCCAGCAACACGGCAGGGCCGAGCTCACCCGGGGTGGGGGAGTGTTCGTACCATCCTGCGGGCGACCCGGGCTCTCCCGGCGGCACTTCCAGCGCGCCCTGGGCATCGAGGCCAAGGCGGATCACTTTCGACTGCGCGCCGATCGAGGGGATAGTCAGCGACACCGGCGTGGACTCTGGCAGTGGGGGTGCGGCGGGCTCGGCGGACGTCACCGGGGCCGCGGGCAGGGACGACACCTGTGCCGTGGCCGACGGCGACGGAGCCAGCAGGGGAACCCCACCCTTAGGGTCCGAGTTCGCGGCGCATCCCCCGGCGAGGACCATTGCCGGAAGCAGGACGGCAGCCGCCGCAGTTGCCCGCAGGCCCCTGCGGCGGCCGCCCCTAACGGTGCTGGTCATGTCTGTCCGTCCCCAGTGCCGGATGCATGTGCCATGGGATGTCCTGTTGGTTTTCGGAGAGTCCGGTGTAAACGGTGGGTCTTAGTCAGCTGTACGACGGCGGCGCACCACGTAGGTTCCGCCGGCGGCCGCAGCCAGGACCAGGCCACCGCTCAGGGCAAGGATTCCGGCATTGGATTCCTCGGGCTCCTGGGTGATGCCGGTGTTGGCCCCGCCAGCCGGCATCTGGCCGACCTGCCCGCCCGGGGTTACGGGCGTCGTAGGGGTCACGGTTGGTGGGACGGTTGTCGGGGAGGGGGTCGGTGTTGGGGACGGAGTGGGCGGCTCGGTCGGGTCCTCTTCACACCCGATGCCGTCTCCGTCGCGGTCCAAGCCGGGGCTGAATCGAAGGTCGGTCGATGGGATGTTGGTACGTCCCTCTGCCCGCGCCTCGTCACAATTTGCGAATGGAGGAAGGCTGGCCATTGCCGGATCTACCGCCAGCGCCGGTCCGGCGGTGAGGAGCCCGAACCCGGTGATGGCCGTAAAAGTGAGTCCTGCTGTCGTCTTTTTCATGCGATTCCCTGCTTTCTGAGTAAAGGAGGGCATCCAGGAGAGGATGACCCTGAAAGCGTAGGTACTCGCGTAATCGGCGCGCTTCCCCGCAGGCAGATATTGGTCCGCAGAGCCGCCAATTAGTTCGCACGGGCAAAAGTTGTCCTCCGGCAACAACCCAGGACGGGTGGGTGGGGTTGTCTGGGGTTGTCAGGCAGGTTAAAAGCTCCGGGATGGGAAAAATCGACCGGTTTGGGAAATCCCTGCGCTGCGCAGTGGCAGGAAATGCCCAAACTGGAGGGGATTTCCCAAACTGCAGGGAATCCGCCGCCACGGGCCGTCAAGTGCCGCCCAGAGCGTTCATAGTGCAGTTAATTCCATAGTGCAGTTAATGCTGCCCAGGGTGGGGCCACACGGCATTAGGTGCACTATGAACGCCGGGTGGTGGTCTCAGGGCAGGATCGTGGTGGTGACGGCGACCATCTGTGGTGTGGCCGGAACGGAGCTGAAACCGAACTTCACGGGCGGATCGATCCGGCGCAGCTGCCCCAGATCAGCACCGTCCCAGGCAGCCGTCGCTGCAACGAGGGAGCGGATGGACCGGACGCCGTAGAACTCCCGCCGCCCACCGCCGGCGGAACCGGCGGTCTGCACGCCGGGAACAATCAATCCGGCCACGGGGTTGACGGCACGCAGCCACCATGGCGCAACGGCCAGCGGAGCCGGCACATGTTCGAGCAGCCGGCCCAGAACCGTCACCGGACCCAATTCCACCTCCAGCCGCAGCGGACCGGCGGCCACCCGCAATGCGCTCGCGGACAGCACCGCGTCCACCGGTGCCACCACGGTCCGGTCAAACCGGTACGTCCCGCCCACATACTCCGCCACCGCGTCTGAGGGGGCGAGCAGTGTCCGGACGCCGTCGTCGTGCTCCGCCATAACGTCCGTGAAGGCACCAAAGGGTGAGTCGAGCCAATGCCCCACCACCAGCCGCACACCGGAGGAGGTTCCCAGCCCGGCAATGTACCCGCGGAATCGGTCCATGACGCTACGGTACCTGCGCCGCCGCACCGGATACTGCCCCTGATGTCGTAATTCCGGGGCGGGCAAAGCGTGATCGGCTAAACTTGGCAGGTAAGAGCCCCGCGACTTGCGCGTAGCCAGGCCATCACGGCTTGACCGGCGAGTTCAGGGGCGTTCTCATGCACGGTAGCGGATCTGCACCTAGCAGCTCTGCCCCGTAACTAATGGGGGAGGATCCCATGCCAGCTATAGTCATCGTCGGCGCCCAGTGGGGCGACGAAGGTAAAGGTAAGGCCACCGATCTGCTCGGCGGGCGCGTCGACTACGTCGTCAAGCCCAACGGCGGAAACAATGCCGGCCACACCGTCGTCGTCGGCGGTGAAAAATACGAACTCAAGCTGCTGCCTGCAGGCATCCTCAGCCCCAACGCCATTCCCGTGATCGGCAACGGCTGCGTGGTGAACCTTGAGGCGCTCTTCGCCGAGATCGACGGCCTTGAGTCCCGCGGCGCAGACACATCCAAGCTGCGGATCTCCGCCAACGCGCACCTGGTGGCCCCGTTCCACCAGGTGATGGACAAGGTCACCGAACGCTTCCTGGGCAAGCGGGCCATCGGCACCACCGGCCGCGGCATCGGGCCGGCGTACATGGACAAGGTCGCCCGGCTGGGCATCCGCGTGCAGGACATCTTCGATGAATCCATCCTGCGCCAGAAGGTCGAAGGCTCCCTGAAGCAGAAGAACCAGCTGCTGCTGAAGGTCTACAACCGCCGTGACGTTGACGCCGAAGAGATGGTCCAGTACTTCCTCTCCTACGCGGACCGGCTGCGCCCCATGGTCATCGACTCCACCTATGAGCTGAACACTGCCCTGGATGAGGGCAAGGTAATCCTCATGGAGGGCGGCCAGGCCACCTTCCTGGACGTTGACCACGGCACCTACCCGTTTGTCACTTCCTCCAACCCCACCGCCGGCGGCGCGTCCGTGGGCTCGGGCATCGGCCCCACCCGCATCAACCGGGCCGTGGGCATCATCAAGGCGTACACCACCCGCGTGGGCGCCGGACCGTTCCCCACGGAACTGTTCGACGACATGGGCCTGTACCTGCAGAAGACCGGCGGCGAATTCGGTGTGAACACCGGCCGGCCCCGCCGCTGCGGCTGGTACGACGCCGTCCTGGCCCGCCACGCGTCCCGCGTCAACGGGTTCACGGACTACTTCGTGACGAAGCTCGATGTCCTCACCGGCATCGAGAAGATCCCCGTATGCGTGGCCTACGACGTCGACGGCGTGCGCTTTGACGAGATGCCGATGACGCAGACCGACTTCCACCACGCGAAGCCGATCTTCGAGTACTTCGACGGTTGGACCGAGGACATCACCGGGGCCAAGACCCTGGAGGACCTGCCCGAAAATGCCCGGAACTACGTGCTGGCGCTGGAAAAGATGTCCGGCACCCGGTTCTCCGCTATCGGCGTGGGCCCGGACCGGGACCAGACCATTGTGGTGCGGGACCTGATCAACGAGTAGGTCCCTTGAGGAAGGCCCTGCAGCATGTGATGCTGCGGGGCCTTCCGCCGGCTACCAGCGGTTCCTGGCCTCCTCGATCCAGCCACCCAGCCCGTCCAGCGCATACTCGGTGCCGTCCGGAGTGCGGGCCGTTCCGGTCCATGTGCCAAAGGCCTGCCAGGTCCGGGCACTGATCACCACGGCGTTGGTGGCGGCCACCCGCCGGTGGAACGGGGTGAGGACGGCATCGATCCACTCGCCGCGGACCCGCCAGGCCGACGCCGGATCGGCCAGATCGTACTGAAACTCCAGTTCGCCGTCGTAATGGTGCAGGCGTCCGTCAACAATGAGGGCGTTCTCCGTGGCGGGGGTGCCTGCCGTCCACTTCCCGCCGACCTGCAGCCCGAGCCGCACCCCGTCCACCGTGCCGGCACCCGCGCCCCAGTTCCAGCGCCTCGAATACGGCCAGCGGCCGCGCCCGCGGTCCAGGACGGCAAAGGAATCCTCGCCGCCCACGGAATACTCCCGGCCGTCCACGGTGACGGTGCCGGAGACCCGGCGGGCCACGTCCTTGAGGGTGTACTGGTAGCGGCGCCCGGACCAGGGCACCACCACGCCCAGCACATCGCCGTCCGCCTCGGCGAAGAGGTCCACGGAAACCCGGGGCGACGACGCGGTCAGGCGGGTGCCGCCGTCGGCGTCGTGGAAGCGCAGCGATGATCCGCCGAAGGAACCGAACGCGGTCAGCGGCGGCAGGGTATCCGGCAGGGAAATGTCCGCATAGGAGGGCAGCAGCTTCAGGGGGTCGGCACTGATCTCCTTGCCGGTGCTGCGCTCGAAGACGTAGAGCTGCAGGGTGGCGGCATAGTCCAGGTGCGCAATGGTCAGACCGACGGCCAGTTCCGGGGTGAGGATGCCCCAGTATTCCCAGCGCTTGGTCCGCCAACCCCCGCGGGCCCCGGAGGGTACTACCGGGCGGTGCAGCGGAGTGCGGGAAAACGCGACCGCCGCGGGGTTCAGGAGCCCGCCGGGGGTGCCAAGGTCAACGGGGGCGGTGAGTTCTTCCATGCCGACCAAGTGTAGGGGAGCGCGGGGGCCGGGCAATGCAACCTGGTCTAGGCTGGGAGCACCCAAGCCCGAGACGAAGGTGGTCCGCAGTGTTAGTCAGCGTCGGTCAGTTCAGTCCGTCCGGTGAAGTGCGCGAGAACCTGGATACCATGCGTGCCCTGGCCGGCAAGGCCCGGGCCGAGGGCGCGGAGCTTGTCATTTTTCCCGAAGAGTCCATGTTCAGCATCGGGCAGGTCCAGGGGCCGCTCGCCGCCGCCGTCGACGCGTCCTGGAGCACGTTCGTGCAGCAGCTGTCCCTGCTGGCCGCCGAACTGGAGATCGCCATTGTGGCCGGTGGGTACGAGTCCAGCGGCGAGGAACGCCCGTACAACACCCTGGTGCTGATCGAAGCGACCGGGCGGATTGCCGGCACGTACCGGAAACTGCACCTTTATGACGCGTTCAGCTACGCCGAATCGGACCGGATCAAGCCGGGCGACGGCGGCGTGAAGGTTCTGCAGGCGGGCGGACTGCGGGTGGGGGTCATGACGTGCTATGACCTGCGCTTCCCGGAACTCGCCCGGGCGCTCGCGGACCAGGAGGCGGACCTGCTGGCGGTGCCGGCCGCCTGGTTCCGGGGCGAACACAAGATTGATCATTGGGAGACGCTGCTGAAGGCACGCGCCATTGAGAACACGGTCTGGGTGGCGGCAGCAGGTACTTCCAGCCGGCACACTGTGGGCCACTCCGTCATCCTTGATCCCATGGGTGTGCCGCAGGCCTCCCTGGCGGAGGAACGCGAGGCAGTGGCGACGGCGGACGTCACCCGGCAGCGCATCAGCGAGGTCCGGGAGTTCCTGCCCGTGCTCAAGAACCGCCGTTTCGCCGAAAACACCCGGATTATTGACGCCGGATAAGCACCGAAGCACCTGCTGAAAAAACTTTTTCCAGGTGCGTAACCTTTTCGTACCCCCCGACGATTACCTGTTTGTAACGGCCGCGCCGAGGCTTATCCCCCCAACGAGCATCGGTGCGGCCGTTGCACATGCGTCTACGGCTCGGAGCAAGGTAGCATTTGCACCACCCCGCTTCCTACGAAAGTGATCCGTCGTGGCCGCAGCGCTTACCGAGCAGACGCTCCGTGATGCGCGCGCCCGGAAACCGGCCGCGCTGCGGGAACTCTATGACGACTTCGCACCCGGCATCCTCGGTTACCTCCGGTCCAAAGGCTGTGAAGATCCCGAGGGCCTCACCCAGGAAGTGTTCCTGACGCTGTTCGCCAAGCTGGACTCACTATCCGGCGGTCTTCGCGGGGCACGTACCTTCGCTTTTTCCGTAGCCCATGCCCGCATGGTGGATGACATCCGCCGGCGGGAACGTGAACCGGCGACGGCCGTGTTTGACCCGGAACTGGACAGCAGGTCAACGCAGTCCGCCGAGGAAAGCGCGCTGGGCGCAGACACCGGCGTCGCCTCGTTGCTGCAGGGACTAACACCCCAGCAGCAGGAAGTGCTGCTGCTGCGGGTGGTGGCGGACCTGTCCATCGACGAGTCGGCCAAAATCATGGGACGCACTCCCGGAGCGGTGAAGCAGCTGCAACGCCGTGCGTTGGGGATACTGAAAGGCCAACTGGAAGGGAAGGAGGCACCGGACAATGAGCGAGCATCCTGACGACCAAGACGCCCGGTATATCCGCGGCCTCCTGACCGAAGCCGGGGTGGAGGAATCCCCCGAACTGCTCGCGGGCCTCCTGTCCCTGCGGGCGCAGGCGCATACCGCTGCACCGGAACCGAGCGGGAAGCTGGCCGCACTGCTGGACGGTGCTCCGGTGCCCCTGAAGTCCAAGCGCCGCCGGGGGATCATTCTCAGCACCGCGCTGATCGGCGCCATGGCGGCCGGAGCCACCGGCGTTGCTGCCACGCAGGATTTCCTGGTGCGCG
Organism: Arthrobacter sp. zg-Y750; assembly: GCF_020907365.1. Taxonomy (NCBI): domain Bacteria; kingdom Bacillati; phylum Actinomycetota; class Actinomycetes; order Micrococcales; family Micrococcaceae; genus Arthrobacter; species Arthrobacter sp. zg-Y750. The sequence goes on from NZ_JAJJOC010000008.1 coordinate 134,908, forward strand.
CGGATCCGGCACCAGTTGTCAGCTTTACGCCGGAGCCTGCGCCCACAGCCGAACGAAGCACGACAGAACTCGTTGTTCCGGAAGAAACTTTTGCCCCGGTGGCCGCGGAAAGTGTGCCGTCAACACCGGAAAATGTTGCTCCCGCACCTGAGCCGGTGCCTGATCCGGCACCGGTTCCCATGCCGGCGCCAGCCGCACCGGTGGAAGCAGTGCCCGCACCCCCAGTTCAGCACGTGCCCGGATATCCGGGCAGCGGGAAAGACGCCGGGAAGAACCCCGGCACATTCGACGGGCCGCCCACTGGTTATATCCCGGGCCAGAACCGGCGCAACGACGGCGGTGTACGGGACACCATGGGCCCTGGCGGCGGTGCGGCGGCGATGTTCAACGGCGGACAGTCCGGCAACGGCGCGCACAACAGCAACGGCCGGGGCCACAACGGACAGGGCAACAACAACGGCTACGGCTGGCCCGGCGGAGGACGGTAGTCCGCCTCCGCACGGACCCGCCTACACCGCCTACACCGTTAGCTGGCGCCGGGAGGAAATCACTCCGGTGTTGAAGCCGGCGAGGTTCAGCCCGCCGTGGAACCGGGCGTGCTCGATCTTCACGCACCGGTCCATCACCACCCCCATGCCGGCTGCTTCGGCGTCCCTGGCCACTTCTTCGTGCCAGGACCCCAGCTGTAGCCACAGGTTCTTTGCCCCCGCAGCCTTTGCTTCCTGCAGCACCCCGGGCAGGTCTTCGTGGCGGCGGAACACATCCACAATGTCCGGTGCTTCGGGAAGGTCCGCCAGCGCGGCGTAAACGGGCTGGCCCAGGATCCGTTTCGCCGCGGGGTTCACGAAATAAACCCGGTAGCGGGACGAGGAGAGCAGGTACGTGGCCACGAAGTAAGAGGCACGCGATGGTTTGTCCGAGGCTCCCACAATGGCGATGGTCCGGGCCCCGCGCAGCAGCGCCAGGCGTTCCGCCGCCGTCGGACCGGTCCAAGTCCTGGTTCCGGAATCTCCGGCGGTGCCGGAAGGAGTTTCAGCGGACATCGGCGGTCTCCTTCGAAAGGTCGGCGGCACCGCTGGCGGCGGCACCGGCGGCACTGGTGCCGGCGGCTGCGATCAGGGCCGAGTCCAGGTCCCAGAGGATGTCCGCCAGGTCCTCCAGCCCCACGGAAATGCGCACCAGGTCCTCGGATACTCCGGCGGCGGAGAGCTGGTCAGGGGAGAGCTGCTGGTGGGTGGTGGAGGCCGGGTGGATCACCAGCGTCCGGGAATCACCTACGTTGGCCAGGTGCGAGGCCAGTTGCAGGGATTCGATGAACACCTGTCCAGCTGCCCGGCCCCCGGCCACGCCAAAGCTGAACACTGACCCGGGGCCCTTGGGCAGGTATTTGCGCGCCCGTTCGTGGTGCGGATGGGAGGGCAGTCCGGCGTAGCTGACCCAGGACACCCGCGGGTCCGCTTCCAGCCACTGCGCCACCGCCAGGGCGTTGCGCACGTGTTCGTCGAGGCGCTGGGCCAGCGTCTCCACTCCCTGCAGGAGGGCGAACGCCGACGTCGCACTGAGTGAGGGGCCTATGTCGCGCAGCTGTTCCGAGCGCAGCTTGGTCAGGAAACCGTATTCCCCGAAGTTCCCCCACCAGGAAACGTTGCCGTAGCTGGGCACCGGTTCGGTCATGGCCGGGAACTTCCCGTTGCCCCAGTTGAACCGGCCGCTTTCCACAATGACGCCGCCCAGGGTGGTGCCGTGCCCGCCGAGGAACTTCGTGGCCGAGTGGATCACAATGTCCGCACCATGCGTGAAGGGCTGCACCAGGTAAGGCGTGCTGAGGGTGGCGTCCAGGATCAGCGGCACCCCGGCGTCGTGCGCCACCCGGGCCAGGCCTTCGATGTCGGTGACGTCTCCGCTTGGGTTGGCCACGACTTCGGCATAAACGGCCTTGGTGTTCTCCTGCACCGCGCCGGCATAGTCCGCCGGGTCCGTGCCGGGCACGAATGTGGTTTCGATGCCGAAGCGGCGCAGCGTGACGTCAAGCTGGGTGACGGTGCCGCCGTACAGCTGGGCGGAGGCGACAATGTGGTCGCCGGCGGAACAGAGTGCGGCGAAGGTGAGGAACTCAGCGGACATGCCCGACGCCGTCGCCACGGCTCCGATTCCGCCTTCGAGGGAGGCGATGCGTTCTTCGAAGGCCGCAACAGTCGGGTTGCCGATCCGAGAGTAGATGCTGCCGTACTTCTGCAGCGAGAACAGGTTCGCGGCGTCGGCCGTGTCCTTGAAGACAAAGGACGTGGACTGGTAGATGGGTACCGCGCGTGCCCCGTGCAGGGCGTCGGGGGTGCCGCCGGCGTGCAGGGCGCGGGTGCGGAATCCGAACTGGTGCTCACTCATGGGGGCCTTTCGTTGCTGTTGACGGAGGGTGCTGCTGAACTTGGCGGTGCCGGGCCGCCGCGGGGCGGTTCCCCGTTGCGGTTTGCGCCGGGTGTGGGCTTAGGTTGCGGTAGGCAGGGCCGGACACGGATGCATGGGGCGCAGGGAGGCCGCAGTGGACGAATACGTGATTGTTGTGGAAACCGGCTACAAGATGGCCTCGGCCGCGCACCGGATGACGTTCACGGAACCGATGGCGCGCTGGGAAGCGACCCGCACGTTCCTGGAACTGATGGAGGGCAGGCATGAGGACCTGCTGCCGGCCCGGACCGACAGCCACATCCTGGAGGTGTCGGCCACGGAGTTCCTGCGCGTGCACCAGGCCATGGGCGGATCCGTGGTGCTGGACCGTGTCACGCTGACCCGCAAGCACTAGCCCCGCCCTTTCCGTCCTCAGCATGCCGCGGCCGGTCCGGCAACGGCGCTCACGTCCATTTCTTCACCGCCCGGTTCTGTGCCAGCCCCAGGACGGCGTCGGTCGCCTTGCCGAGCACGGCCAGCAGGATGATCGCCAGGAACAACCGGTCGGTCCGCCCGTTGTTCTGGGAATCCGTCAGCAGGAACCCCAGCCCCATGGAGGAAGCGATGAGTTCGGCGGCTACCAGGAACAGCCAGGACTGGGCCAGGGCCAGCCGCAGTCCGGAGAAAACCGCCGGCACCACGGCGGGCAGCTGCACGGTGGTCAGCAGCTTCAGCCCGTGCAGGCCGAAGGCCCGCGCGGCCTCCACCAGGTTCCGGTCAACATGCCGCAGGGCCAGGGCCACTGTGGTGAACACCGGGAAAAACGCGCCGATGGTGATCAGGGTGATTTTCGAATCCTCGCCGATCTTCAGCCACAGGATCAGCAGCGGCACCCAGGCCAGGGAGGGCACGGCCCGCAGGGCGCCGATGGCCGGTCCCAGCAGGGTCTCGGCCAGCCGGGACAGACCCAGCAGTGCCCCCAATGCCAGGCCCAAAGCGGAGCCGAGCGCGAAGCCGATCAGCACCCGCTGGGTGGAAATGGCAACATGGCGGCCCAGCTGTCCGCGCTGGAGCAGGTCCGCGGCAGCGGTGTACACCGCGGCGGGGGAGGGCAGCTGGACCGGGCTGAAGGTCCCGGCAGCGGCGGCGAGCTGCCAGGCGGCCAGCAGCAGGGCCGGAACCAGCAGGCCCAGGACCAGCCGCACCGGCCGGCGGTGCAGTAATGATCCGGCGCGGGCCGGTGCCGCTGCGGCCGCCGGTACTGCAGGAACTGCCGGTGTGCCGGTCGGGGAGAGGGTGGGTGGAACCGGTACCGGGGCGGCAGCAGTACTCATCGGGACGCCGCCACGGCATCAGGGTCGGCCTTGCTGACGTAGGTATCCTCCAGCAGGCCGGCCAGCGCCTCATCAACCTGTTCCTGGCTGGCGACGTCCCCGGTTTCCACCAGGGTCGGGCCGATTTTGGCCAGGACGCGGCGCTGGTCCTCTCCCGGAGCCGGGTCCACGTCCAGGTTGCTGCGTTCGAGGATCACGGTCTTGGCGACGGCGGGGTCCAGTCCTGCGACGTCGGCCAAGATCCCTGCCGTCTCGTCCGGGTGCTCCGCGGCCCAGGCGCGGGCCTTTTCATAAGCGTTGACCACTGCCTGCGCCTGCTCCGGGTTCTCCTCGAGGAAGGATTCGTTGGCCGCGAGCAGGCCGTACGTGTTGAAGTCCAGATTGCGGTAGACCAGCCGGGCCCCGTTCTGTTCCGCCCCGGCCATGATGGGATCCAACCCCGCCCACGCATCCACGGAACCGTTGTCCAGGGCAGCACGCCCGTCGGCGTGCTGCAGCTGTTCCACCGTGACGTCGGACAGGCTGAGTCCCGCCTCGTCCAGGGCCTGGACCAGGAAGAAGTACGGGTCGGTGCCCTTGGTGGCAGCCACGGACTTGCCGGCCAGGTCCGCCACGGAGGTGATGCCGGAATCCGCGCCCACCACCAGGGCGGACCATTCCGGCTGGGAGAACACGTCAATGGCCTTGATCTTCGAGCCGTTGGCCCGGTTGAGCAGGGCCGCGGAGCCGGCGGTGGAACCGATATCGATGGCCCCGGAACGCAGGTTCTCATTGGCCTTGTTGGAGCCGGCGGACTGTACCCACTCGACCGTCACGCCGTCATCCGCCAGGGAGTCCTCCAGCCAGCCTTGGTCCTTGATGATCAGGCTCAGCGGGTTGTAGGTAGCGAAGTCGATGGTGAGCGTTCCGCCGTCGGCGTCCTGGACGGCGGACGCGCCGGTGGTGTCTTCTCCGGCCACGCAGCCGGTCAGGGACAGGGCGGCGACGGCGGCGAGGGCTCCAAGGGTGCGGGCCGTGCGGGATGGGAGGGAAAAACGGGCAGGGAGGAAAGATCGGCTGAACATGTGGGTTCCTTAGCAGAGGGCCCGCGGGTACGCGCATGCGGGGACAGGGCAGGCAGGGAGCAGTTGAGGACGGCTGAGGGCCGGAAAGAGGAGCCTGAAAAGCAGGCTGGAAAGCGGGAAGCTAGCGGCGTTCGACGCCCAGCAGGGCCAGAAGCTCGCCGCGCATTCGGGCCAGTTCCGCCGAGGCGCGGTCCCGCGGACGGTCGCCGGGTACAGCGACAACGTTGGTGATGGTTGCGCCGGGTGCCCCCGGTTCGGTGCCCAGCACAATGATGCGGTCCGCCAGCTGGAGGGCCTCATCCACGTCATGGGTGACCAGCAGTACCGTGGCGGGGGCTGCCCGGTGCAGGGACAGGAGCAGGTCCTGCATCTTCAGCCGGGTCAGGGCATCCAGGGCCCCGAAGGGTTCGTCCAGCAGCAGGACACCGGGCTCACGCGCCAGTGCCCGGGCCAGTGAAGCCCGCTGCGCCATGCCGCCGGACACCGCCCGCGGCCGGTGCTTGGCGAAGGCGGTCAGCCCCACGAGGTCCAAAAGTTCGGCCACGCGGGCCTTGCCCCGGCTGGCGCTTGAGGATTTGGGCAGGCCGATTGCAATGTTGGCTTGCAGGGTTTGCCACGGCAGCAGCCGCGGCTCCTGGAAGGCGACGGCGCACTGCTCACTGATGCCGTTCACCGGCTTGCCGCCGATCAGGACGGCGCCGGAGGAAGGCCGGTCCAGGCCGGCCGCAGCGCGCAGCAGGGTGGATTTGCCGCAGCCGCTGGCCCCGAGAACGGCCAGCACCTCCCCCGGGACAACGTCGAAACTGACGTCCCGCAGGACTACGTGTTCGTCATTGCCGGTGCCGAAGCTGCGGCCGAGCCGGTCAAACGTGATCGGAAGGGCGGGCCCGGCCGGCTGGGCGGTGCCGGAAGCGGGCGTGGAAAAAGCCAGAACTGCTGTCATAGAAACACTCCATCGTTCCTGGCAGTAGCACCCTACGGAAAGTGTCCTGAGCCGGGATAACGGCTTCCTGCGACACCAGCCTCGTTATTGCCGCGCTTCAAGGAGGAAATGCGGCAACCAGGGTTGCTGCGGCTTCATCGATCCAGGTCTCTCAGCCGCTCGGGATGGTCACGGACAACTAAACGCCGGATCCGCACATCCGACAAGTGTTGGCCTGTGAGCCGGTTCACAAAACGACATGTTCCCGGCATCGGGCACGGCAGTGTGCAGGGCATTGACCTTGTCCGGCACCGGCTCCTACCGTTGAATTCCGGCCCCGGCCCAGCAGCACCGGCCCAGTGAGCACTAAAGAGCATCCAACGAGCAGGAGCGGTCATGGAACCCAGCGCCTCCGGAACTGTTTCGTCCGCAGACGGAACGCCCATCGCCTGGTCCCGCCAGGGCAGCGGCCCGCCGCTGGCCATAGTCGGTCCCCTCCTGGCGCACCGGAGCAGCCGCGCGACGGCGGCCCTCGCAGACATCCTGTCCCGGAACCACACTGTGTACACCTATGACCGCCGGGGTATCGGGGAAAGCGGGATCGGTGAGGAATACACGGCCGAATCCGACGTGGATGACCTGCTGGCCGTGCTCCAGGTGGCCGGCGAATCAACGGACCTTTACGGCTTTGACGAGGGAGCGTTCCTGGCGCTGCGGGCCGCCGAGGAGTCGGTGGTGGTCAACCGGGTGGTGGCGCTGGAACCCGCCCTCGCCCCGGCGGAGGGCGAGGACGAACTGCTCGTGATGCAGACCGAAATCGAGGGACTCGGCGGCATCAGCGTCCCGGTCCTCATCCTGGCGGGCAGCGGCAGCGCCGATGAGACGCGGGATCTTGCCCAACGGGCCGCCGATGCCTTGGAATCCGGGGAGTTCCGGCTGCTGGACGCGGATGCGGGCGGCGTGCCCGACGCCGCGGTGGCAGAGGCCATCGAGTCTTTCCTGGACTGATTGGTCCGGGCGTAAGCTGGAGCCCCATCTTCGGGCAACCACGAAGGACGGCAGATGTCCCAGCTCAATTCCGCCAGCACCGCACACGCCAACGATCCGGAGGTTCTCCGCCGGCTCCTGACCACCCCTGGCCGGTGGGCCGTGGTGGGCCTGTCCAACAACCCGCTGCGCACCGCCGTCGGCGTCTCGCGCTACGTCCAGGACACCCTGGGCATGGAGATCATCCCGGTCAGCCTCAAAGGGGATGACGTGCACGGCAACAAGGGGTACCGGAAACTCAGCGAGGTTCCGGGCAGTATCGACGTGGTGGACTGCTTCGTGAATTCCTCCCGGGTGGGTGACATTGTGGATCAGGCCATCGCGGTGGGTGCCAAGGCGGTGTGGCTGCAGCTGGGCGTAGTGGACGAAGCGGCGGCCGCCCGCGCGAAGGCCGCCGGACTCGACGTCGTGATGGACACCTGCCCTGTGATCGAAGCCCCGCGCTTTGGCCTGTAACGCCTACAGCTTCGCGAAACGGGCCCTGATGATGCCGATGTACAGACCGTAGAGCATCAGGCCGATGCCCACCGCAGCCAGGGCAACCACACCGAACGGCTGGTCGCGCAGCGTGTGCAGGGCGCCGTCGAGGCCGGTGGACTGTTCCGGATCCGACTTCACGGCGGCCAGGGTCAGCAGGATGCCCAGGACCACCAGCGAGATGCCCTTGGCGATGTAGCCGGCTACGCCGGTGATATCCACGGCACGATTCCAAACCCGTCCGGCCACTCCGGTCAGGTTGCCGCGGAAGCGCCGGGTGGCTCCCTTGAAGATGAAGTACCCGCCAATGCCCACAACCACCAGGCCGGCGATCCCCAGCAGCCACTGCCCGGCCGGAACGGCCAGCAGCCGTGCGGTCCAGCTGACGGAGGATGAGCTGCCGTCATTGCTGCCGCGGCCCAAGGCGAAGGAGCCAAAGATGCTGCCGATGCCCGCGTACACAATGGCCTGGCTGGCGTCGCGGGCGCGGTCCTTCCACAGCTCCTTGTCCGACAGCCGCTGGCCCGCCAAGAAGATCCGGCTGAACTGGAACAGCGCCAGGGCGAAGCAGCCGATGAAGCAGAACCAGAGCAGCAGGTAACCCGCCGGCTGGTGCGCCAGAGCGGCCACGGCGCCGTTGGTGTCCGCGTTGCCGGACCGGCCGGCGTCGATCTGCAGGGCGATGGCGCCAATGACCACGTGCACTATCCCGCTGGCCACATAGCCCAGCCGGGCAATCCGCTCGAAGGTCCGGGAATCCGCGGCACGCTCCGCTGTTTCCGCCACGGGCCCGCCGTTGCCGTTCTCCTGCGCCACACCAACCGTCCTCTGCTCTGCCTGCGATACGCCGAACACGTACCTCCTTCCTCTATCCTGTCACCCGTAGTGGGCGGCAGTGCCGCGGCGCGGCAACCAGGGCTAGGCTTTCGGCATGGATGCGCATGAGCTGAGGCAGATGTGTTTGGCCCTGCCCGGGGCGTTCGAGGACTTTCCCTTCGGGCCGGAAACATCCGTGTTCAAGGTTCGGGCAGCCGGCGGGCGGGCGAAGATGTTCGCCATGTCGTCACTACAGGTGGACCCCCTGCTGGTCAGCCTCAAATGCGAGCCGGAGTTGGCGCTGCAGCTGCGTGCCGCTCATCCGGAGATCACCGGCGCGTGGCACATGAACAAAACCCACTGGAACCAGGTGGAGGTGGCCGCCGGGCTGGCCCGGGACATGATCCGGGACCTGGTGGAAGACTCCTATGACCTGGTGGTGGCTTCGCTGCCGAAAAAGGACCGCGAATCACTGGCCTGGAAGGGACTCGCGGAGGCATGAACAGCCAGTACCGGGAGCTGACCTATCCGGATCCCGGGCGGACCGAGCGGCCGTACCCCTCGCCCATGACGGACCGCTGGCCGGCGGAATACCGGCTGGTCCTGCGCAAGGAGGAGCTGGCCGTGGCTGATCCGGCGGCAGCGTTCCTGCGGCTTGCGGACAGCCTGCTGGGTTGGGACGTGCACCGCGGGGCGGGCCTGTGGGTGGCTCCGGCGACGCCGCGGGCTGCGCCCGGCGTTGAAATGGCCTCCGGGATCGGGCTGGGGAAGGTGCGGTACTACGCTCCGTGCCGGGTGCTGTGGGCGGCGGAACCGGTGCTGGATGACGCCGGGACGCCGCTGCCCGGGCAACGGGCCGGGTTCGGCTACGGGACACTGCGCGGGCACCCGGAAAGGGGCGAAGAGGGGTTTTATGCGGAGCTCGACGACGACGGGCGCCTGTACTTCCGGATCGCGGCCTACAGCCGTCCGGCCAACGCCGTGATCGGTGCAGCCAACGCCGTCAACGTCCGGGTTCAGCAGTTCTTCACCAACCGGTATTTTGCGGCTGCCTACCGGCTGGTGTCCGACAGCTGAGAGCGGCGGAAACTGAACCGCAGCACCATGTCGCTTTCTTCCTGCGGCAGGAATCCGGCGCTCAGGAGCACCGATTGGGAAGCTTCATTGGTGGGTTCGGTGAAGGCCAGGACCTCTTCCACCATGGGACGGGTCAGGACGAACCGGGTGAGGGTGATCAGCGCCTCGGCCGCATACCCCTGGCCCCGGCAGGACGGCACCACGTTGTACGTGACCTCCACAGCCCGGTCCAGCGGGATCCCTTCGAAGCCGATGGTGCCCACCACCAGGGAGGTGGAGCGTTCACGGATCATGCGGATGCCGAAGGCAGCGGCCGCCGGAGTCAGCAGCCCGGCTTCAAACGCACGCCGGGCTGCGTCGTAGTCCGCGGGCTGCGGAAAGTCCGGCGCCCAGTCCGTCCCCCGGGTCTGGATGATCAGGGCGTCCACCTCGTTCACCGTCATCAGGTCCAACGACAAACGCTCAGTGGGGAGGCCGGCGTCGGCTGCGCGGTTTTCGGGGATTATGCTCACGAGCTAATTTTGCACGCTGCGTGCGCATTTGCCCCCATCCGACGCCCTGAACGGTGTCGGACACTACTTGTTTGCACGCTCATCGCGCTCGAAAAGCATTCGGAAACAGTTCGTTATCAGCAGGGGTGCCACGCCCGTGGAAACGGTGGGCTGATCAAGGCTGAGCGAACCGGCGAGCAGGAGGACGCATACGCCGATCATGACGGCCGCGTATCCGGTCCGGGACCGGTCCTGGGTGAGCACCTGCTCTTCGCCCCGGCTCCGGGCACCGGTCAAGAGCCATACCCCGGTGCCGACTGCGATGAGTCCGGCTGCGGATGCCAGCCAGGCGGAAATCTGCTCATCGCCGCCGGTGAACAGGTACGGCCAGGACAGGATCAGGGGGACGGAGCCGACTGCCAGGCTCGCCAGCCCGCACAGCAGCCGTGCCCTCGCGGTCCGGGCCTCGAGTGTTTTCTCCATACCCCCGGAGCCTACATGGGGAACGTGCAAGGGCCCGGCGGAAGACCGCCGGGCCCTTGCTGCTCATCCGCGCAGGGTTAGCCGAAGTGCCGCGGCAGCGTTCCTTCGTGCGCAGCCTTCAGCTCGTCCAGCGGCAGCACGAAGTTGCTCTGGAAATCCAGCGCGCCGATCTCCGTGTCCACCACGCCGATCCGGGCGTACGGGAAGCCGCGGGCCGAGCACATGTCGTTGAAGCGCACCTCTTCGCTGCGGGCCACGGCCACCACGGCGCGGGCCTGGGACTCGGAGAAGAGCATGGTGAACAGGTCCACCCCGTCCCGCTCACAAACCTCGCCGAGCCCGATGCGGGCGCCGACGCCGAAGCGCAGCGCCATTTCGGACAGGGCCGCTGCGAGGCCGCCCTCGGAGAGGTCGTGCGCGGCGTCGATCATGCCGTCGCGGGAGGCGTTGACCAGCAGTTCGCCCAGCAGCTTCTCGGCCTGCAGGTCCACCTTCGGCGGCCGGCCGCCCAGGTGTCCGCGCAGGTTGGCGTATTCGGAGCCGTCCAGCTCGTCCTGCGTGGTGCCCATCAGGTAGATGGCCTGTCCATCCTGCCGCCAGCCCGACGGCGTGCGGCGGGCGACGTCGTCGAACACGCCCAGGACGCCCACCACCGGGGTGGGGTGGATGGCGACGCCGCCGGTCTGGTTGTAGAGCGAGACGTTGCCGCCGGTGACCGGTACGCCGAGTTCCTTGCAGCCGTCGGCCAGTCCGCGCACGGACTCGGCGAACTGCCACATCACTTCGGGGTCCTCGGGGGAGCCGAAGTTCAGGCAGTCGGTGACGGCCAGTGGCGTGGCACCGGCGGTGGAGACGTTGCGGTAGGACTCGGCCAGCGCCAGCTTGGCACCCTCGTACGGGTCCAGGTAGGAGTAGCGGCCGTTGGCGTCCGTGGAAATGGCCACGCCCAGTCCGGTGGTTTCATCCACGCGGATCACCCCGGCGTCATCGGGCATGGCCAGGGCGGTGTTGCCCTGCACATAGCGGTCGTACTGGTTGGTGACCCAGGACTTGTCGCACATGTTGGGGGAGGCCATCAGTTCCAGGATGGCGTCCTTGACCGCGGCGCTGCCGAACGGGCGTTCCGCGCTGAAGGAGCTGGCCTGGATGGAATCCTGTGCGGCGGGCCGGGACATGGGGCGCTGGTAGACCGGGCCTTCATGGGCCACGGTGCGCGGATCCACGTCCACAATGGTCTCGCCGTCCCAGTCGATGATCAGCCGGCCGGTGCCGGTGACCTCGCCGAGCCAGGAGTATTCCACGTTCCACTTGTCCATGATGGCTTCGAACGCCTCGACGTTCTCCGGCGTCACTACGGCCATCATGCGTTCCTGGGACTCGGACATCAGAATCTCGCCCGGGGTGAGGGTGGGATCGCGGAGCAGCACGTTGGTCAGTTCCACGTGCATGCCGCCGTCGCCGTTGGAGGCCAGTTCCGACGTCGCGCAGGAAATCCCTGCCGCGCCCAGGTCCTGGATGCCTTCCACCACGGAGGATTTGAACAGTTCCAGGCAGCACTCAATGAGTACCTTTTCGGCGAACGGGTCGCCCACCTGCACAGCGGGGCGCTTGGAGGGCTTGTCTGCGTCGAAGGACTCGGAGGCCAGCACGGAGGCACCGCCAATGCCGTCGCCGCCGGTGCGTGCGCCGAAGAGCACCACCTTGTTGCCGGCGCCGGAAGCGTTGGCCAGGCGGATGTCCTCGTGCCGCAGCACGCCCACGGCCAGGGCGTTGACCAGCGGGTTGCCCTGGTAAACGGAGTCGAAGACCAGTTCCCCGCCGATGTTCGGCAGGCCCAGGGAGTTTCCGTAGCCGCCGATGCCGGAGACGATGCCGTGCACCAGCCGGGCGGTGTCCGGGTGGTCAATGGCGCCGAAGCGCAGCGGGTCCATCACGGCCACCGGGCGTGCGCCCATGGAGATGATGTCGCGGACAATGCCGCCGACGCCGGTGGCGGCACCCTGGTAGGGCTCCACGAAGGAGGGGTGGTTGTGGGATTCGACCTTGAAGGTCACGGCCCAGCCTTCACCGATGTCGACGACGCCGGCGTTCTCGCCGATGCCCACGAGCAGGTGTTCCTTCATCTTCTCGGTGACCTTGTCACCGAACTGCTTCAAATGCACCTTGGAGGACTTGTAGGAGCAGTGCTCGGACCACATGACCGAGTACATGGCCAGTTCCGCCGCGGTGGGCCGGCGGCCAAGGATCTCCACGACCTTGCTGAATTCGTCTTCCTTCAGGCCCAGTTCAGCCCAGGGCAGCTCGGTGTCCGGGGTGGCCGCGGCGTGCTCAACGGTGTCGATGCGGAACTTCTTCTGGTCCGCTGCAGGGGAAACGGTCATTACTTGCCTCCGGCAACGAGCGAGTTGAGAACTGAGGAGAAGATGCGCAGGCCATCGGTGCCGTAGCCCAGGCCCACCTCGCCGTAGGCGGAGGAGTCCGGGCCGAAGCCCGGTTCCACGGCGTGTTCGGGGTGCGGCATCAGGCCGACGACGTTGCCTGCGGCGTTACTGATGCCGGCAATGCCGCGGCGGGAGCCGTTGGGGTTTTCGCCGTCGTAACGGAACACCACCCGGCCTTCGCCCTCGAGTTCGTCCAGCGTCTTTTCATCCGCGACGTACTGGCCGTCCTGGTTCTTCAGCGGAATGACCATGCCCGCACCGGGCTCGTAGGCCGAGGTCCAGGCGGTGGTGTTGTTCTCCACGCGCAGCAGCTGGTCCGCGCAGGAGAACTTCAAATGGTTGTTCTTGATCATGGAGCCGGGCAGCAGGTGCGCCTCGGTGAGGATCTGGAAGCCGTTGCAGATGCCCAGCACGGGCATGCCGCCCGCGGCGGCATCCACCACCTTTTCCATCAGCGGAGCGAAGCGGGAAATCGCACCGGCGCGCAGGTAATCGCCGTAGGAGAAGCCGCCGGGAATGATTACGGCATCCACCGACTGCAGGTTCGCTTCGGCATGCCACAGCCCGACGGCGGTGCCGCCGGCGATGGTCACGGCCCGCGCGGCGTCGCGGTCATCCAGTGTGCCGGGGAAGGTGATCACACCAACCCGGACCGCCCGCAGGGCGTCATTTTCGGGGGCGACGGAGAAGTCACCAATGAGGGGAGTGCTCAAGGTCAGGCCTCCGGGAGAACTTCGACGCGGGTAACGTCTTCGATCACGGGGTTGGAGAGCAGCGTCGCGGCGGCGTTGCGGGCCTGCTCCAGGATTTCCGGGGTGACCTCCCCGTCCACGGTGAGCTCAAAACGCTTGCCCTGCCGGACGCCGGTGAACCCGGTCAGCCCCAAGCGGGGCAGCGCCCCGGCAATGGCTTTTCCCTGCGGATCCAGGATCTCGGGTTTGGGCATTACATCAACAACGATCCGGGGCATCCGGCAACTCCTGTGAGTGAAATGGGTGGCCGCGGACCCTGCCGTCTCACGCTGATTCAGCGCTCCGCGAGCTTGCACGACTCAGTCTAGCGGCGTTACGCGCGTTACGTGGACGTGCCCGGTCAGGCCGGGATTTCCAGCTGGAACCCGCAGCGGCAGCGCAGCACCGTGGTCTCGAGCTGCACTTCGGCGGGGGCGTTCGCCGGCATGGATTCGGTGCTGACCGGTTCGAAGATGGAGAGCTGGCGGCCGTCGCGGGGCTGCATGGGTTCGCCGCAGTGCATGTACTCGGCGTCCGCGGGTTCGGCCAGGCCGCGTGCCCAGACCAAGGAATGCCCGATGCCGTGGCCGTAGAACTCACCCGGAGCGGCAGAGCCTGCCCCGGAAAGATCTTCGGGACTGATTTCAATGGACATAATACGAGACCTTCAAGTCAGGTCCGGACGGACAGTTCCATCGTCCAGAACGGATAGTAAGCATGCTTACTCATAATATGCCACGAACCGCGGTGGCATGTACAGGCCCCGCCTGACGGAGACCTGGATCACGGGTGGCTACAGTGGAGCGGTGAAACTGCTCAAAGCACAACCGGGTACTGTCCGCCGGTTTATGAACATCTGGCCGCCGTTCGCCTTCACCGGAATCCGGGTCACCCGCCTGGATCCGGACTATCTGGGCGTTTCGGTGCAGCTGCGCGAGCACTGGTGGAACCGGAACGTTGCCGGTGTGCATTTCGGCGGTTCTCTCTTCGCCATGACCGACCCGTTCTGGATGATGCTCCTGCTGCACCACCTCGGCAAAGACCACGTGGTGTGGGACAAGTCCGCGGAAGTCGATTTCATCAAGCCCGGCAACGGCGAGGTCACCGCCGAGTTCACGCTGGCTAAGGCCGACGTCGAGCGTCTCCGTAAGTTGGCTGCTAACGGGGACAAGGTCCTTGAGTGGTTCTCGGTGGACATCACGGACAAGACCGGTGCGGTGGTGGCGCGGGTGCGCAAGCAGGTCTACATCCGCCGGAAGCGGGACCGGGAGAGCCGGGACGCCGTTGCTCCGGCCGCGGGGGACACCGCAGCAGGTTAGGGGCTGCCCGGTTGCAGCCCGTTACAGGCTGCCGTTGGCCGGGCCCAGCAGGGCGGTCAGGTTTTCCCAGCGGGAGATCTGGCAGCCGTCGGTTAACGCGAAGGACGCGTCCACCGCGCTCCCGTTGACGGTCCCGGTTACATGGGCGCGCTGCATGCCGGCAATGATCTGCGTGCACATCATGCCGGCCTCCGGTTCGGCGAAAAGCGTTGCCCCCTGCCCGGCCAGCACGGCACAGGCCGCCGCAGGATCGGGAACATTTGAGCCGGGGAGCGGGGTGGTGCCCTCGCACTGCAGGGTCCAAGTGTCAGTGGTGTTCTGGCCGTCCGCCATGAATTCCACCGTGAGGGAGGTTGCGGCCGCCTGACCGGGGGCGGGGGCCGGGGCGGAGGTGGGGGCCGGAGCGGAGGCAGTTGGGGATGCTGCGGAGGGCGAAACCCCGGGAGTGGCAGAGGCTGAGGCCGAGCTGTCATCGCCAGGGGTGCCGGCGTTAGAGCCGCAGGCGGCCAAAACCAGCACGGAACAGAGCAGCAGCAGGGGGAAGCCGGTGCGGCGGGGACGGATCATGGTGAGACCTCCATCAGTCGGTGGCCCCAGCCTAGTGGCCCCGTCAAGCGGCGGACCACCCAAATCGGCCCGCACGCTCAACCGGCGTAACCCGCTCCCAGTGCGGTCCGGGCCTGCTCCTCGAAGTAAGGACCCTGCGCCGGATAATAATCGCCGAACTCCGGCGCAGGAGTGCCGTTCAGTGCCGCTTTGAGCCGGTCCAGGTAGTATTCCCAGCCCGGACCGTAGCTGCCGGCCGCAGCGGGGTCGGCCAGATGCTGGATGAATTCCATCCGCGTTCCGCCGGCAGCGTCCTGCAACTGGATCTCCAGGTCCCAGGCGCCGTCGTCGTCCCCGACCAGCAGCCGCAGCAGCTCAGGCGCCGCGCAATCCCGGACCTGCACCCGGCTCCAGGGCAGACCCTCTTCGTAAAGCATCTGCAGGTCAAAACTGCTGTTCCGGGCCGGGTGCCCTTCCCAGCGGCCGAACCACGCCGCCGCCTGAGCAGGATCGGTGAGGGCGGACCATATGTCCGCCGGGGGCACCGGAAAACCGCGCGTAAGGATCAGCTGGTAGGACTGGTCTCCTGTGCGGAGGACCCGGCCGGTGGGCTCTGGCTCCATGGCTGCTCTCCCAATTGGGCCAGCAGGTCCAGGATGCGGGCCCGGAGCTGCTGTGATTCCTCGGCAAATGCCCGTTGCGCGGCAGCATACTCCGCCCGCCCCTGCGGTGTCTCCACCGGAATGGGTGCATAACCCCAGTCCTCAAGGTCATAGGGCGAGGCGCGCATGTCCATCATCCGGATCCGCCAGGACAGCTCGAAGCAGTCCATCACCAGCTCGCTGGGCAGCAGCGGGACAAGCTTGTACGCCCATTTGTACAGGTCCATGTTGGCGTGCAGGCAGCCGGGCTGTTCCAGGTCCCGCTGGTTTTCACGGGTGGGGGTCAGTTCGTTCAGGGGTACGGCTTCGGGGGTGTAGAACCGGAAGGCGTCGAAGTGGGTGCAGCGGATTTTGCTGCGCTCCACCAGTTCGTCGGTGCCCTGCGCACCCAGCCGCAGCTGCAGGTAGTCGTGGCGGATCCCGTTGTCCTCGGACTTGTACGCCATGGCCCACTCGTGCATGCCGAAGCAGCCCAGCACCGGTTTCCGGGCGGCCGTGCGGGAGAGCAGCATGGCGGTAAAGGCCGCCGCTTCACCTCGTGCCGCGGCAAACCCGGCCACGTCCACGGTCACGGCCGGGGCGGCGGCGTCCAGGCCGGCCGCGGCCGTTTCGTCTGCCGTGAGGTTTCGGTAGAACTTCCAGCCGGCACGCTCGTGCGCAGCTTCACCGGTCAGGACGACGCCGGCGCCCGGGTGCCAGCGCAGCAGCTGGCCCGGCTTTTGGGAATAGTAGGTGAAGAGGAAATCTTCCACGGGGTGCTTGCGTCCGGCGGAGCGGCGCTGCAGGTAGTCCTCGGTGAAGGGGCGCACACGTGCTTCGTGCGCTGCCTGGCGAGGCAGCCACTGGTCCTGGGGGAGGACAACGGGATGGGCGGAAGGAATCACGCCTCCATTATCCTGCCTGCCGGCATGGACGTCGTCGGCATCTGCGGAGCGTCCGCCTGCCGCCGCCGGAACCTTCCCGCGTGATCATTAGTAGGATGTGAACGGAAGCCCGTTCGAAAGGTGCAGCATGGTTGAGAAGGAAAGCTTCGTGTCCCGGTTCATGCGGACCACGGGCAAAGTGCGGCTGATCTTCGGTCCGGCGCAGCAGGGTTCCACCGAGCACCCCATGACCGAGGAAAATAAGGCACTGCTCAAGGCACAGCAGGAACAGGAAAAGGTCATGTGGGAGACCAAGACCCGGGCCGACGGCAGCAGTTACATCGTCTCCCGCGAGCGTCATTAGCCACTTCCTGGGCACCCATATGTGGCTGGTGCAGACCGCGTTCGCAGCGCTCGTCATCGCCGGACCCCTGCTGGGGGCGTGGCTGATACCAGGACGCGCGCGGCCCGCGTACTGCTGAATCTGTACACGGCCGCCATCCTGCTGCTGACCATGTTTCCCACTACCTGTGGCCATGTTCGTTGCCGGTGTCGGCTTGTCGGCACTGATCGAGGCGGTCCAGGCGTTCGTCCCCGTGCTCGGCCGCAGCTGCACCGCCACGGACTGGCTGGCCAACAGTGCCGGCGCCCTGACAGGAGCCGTGCTGGCGGCAGCCGCCCTGTGGATCCACCGGGCCCGCACCCGGCGGCGGCTACCCGCGGAATCCCCGCTCCAACCGGTTAAGCCGGAACCCTAGCGCCCGGTGCCGCCGTAAACCGTGGCCTCGTCCTCGCCGTCGAGCCCGAACGCCGCATGGACCGCGCGCACGGCCGTGTCCAGCAGCTTGGCACTGGTCACTACGGAAATCCGGATCTCCGAGGTGGAGATCATGTCGATGTTGACCCCGGCGTGGTGCAGGGCCTCGAAGAAGCGGTGCGATACACCCGGGTTGGAACGCATTCCGGCGCCGATCAGTGAGAGCTTGCCGATCTGCTCGTTGTACTGGATCGTGTCGAAACCGACCTCGTCCTTGGCGGCGTTCAGCGCATCAATGGCCTCCTTACCGTCGATGATCGGCAGCGTGAAGGAGATGTCGGTCCGTCCCGAACCCTTGGTGGAGACGTTCTGCACGATCATGTCGATGTTGGAGTTCGCGCCGGCCACAATGCCGAAGATCTCAGCCGCCTTGCCGGGGATGTCAGGGACACCCACCACCGTGACCTTGGCTTCGGAACGGTCGTGGGCAACACCGGAGATGATGGGCTGTTCCAAGGGTTCTCCCTCTTGAATCTTGATCTTGTCGTCGGGGCTGGGCAGTACCCAGGTTCCCTCGTGTGAGCTGAAGGACGAGCGGACGTGCAGCGGCACACCGAAGCGGCGGGCGTATTCCACGCAGCGCAGGTGCAGGATCTTGGCGCCGGAAGCGGCCAGTTCCAGCATTTCCTCGCTGGAAATCTTCTCGATCTTCTGCGCGCTCGAAACCACCCGCGGATCGGCGGTGTACACGCCGTCGACGTCGGTGTAGATCTCGCAGACATCGGCATCCAAGGCGGCGGCCAGCGCTACGGCAGTGGTGTCCGAGCCGCCGCGGCCGAGGGTGGTGATGTCGTGGCTGTCCTGGCTGACGCCCTGGAAGCCGGCCACGATGGCGATGTCGCCGCGCTCAATGGCCGTTTTGATCCGGTGCGGGGAGACGTCGATGATGCGGGCCTTGCCATGGATGGCATCCGTGATCATGCCGGCCTGGCTGCCGGTGAAGGACTGCGCGGAGCCGCCCAGCTGGTTGATGGCCATGGCCAGCAGGGCCATGGAAATGCGTTCTCCGGCGCTGAGCAGCATGTCCATTTCCCGGGCGTTGCCCAGGGTGGTGATTTGTCCGGCCAGATCGAGGAGCTCATCGGTGCTGTCGCCCATGGCGGAAACCACTACCACCACTTCGTTGCCGGCGGCATGGGTATCCACCACGCGCTTGGCCACGCGCTTGATGCCTTCGGCGTCCGCTACGGAGGAACCGCCGAATTTCTGCACTATCAGGCTCATGCGTACACTTTCTGAGTTTTGTTGTTCTCTGGTGTGCCCGGCATCTTCGGCGTGGCAGGTATTCCCCTGGAAAACGGGCCGCGCTACCCGCGACGTCCGTCCAGAAAGTCTATAGCTGCGCTTGGGCCGGGCTGAAATATCACGGCAACATGCACTTAACGTCACTTTGCGGCGAGTTTGTACCGTAGTCCCGGACTGCCGGACCCTATGGTGGGCGCCATGGGGAATAACAGTGCCGAGAGCACGGGCATAGTCGCCGAGGGAATCCAGCGCAGTTTCGGTAGCGTGCAGGCGATCCGTGCCATGGATTTCACGGCACCCGCCGGGGAAGTGACGGCGCTGATCGGCCCGAACGGTTCAGGCAAAACCACGCTCCTGCTCATTCTTGCCTCCCTGCTGGCACCCGATGCCGGTTCCGTGCGGATCAACGGGTTCGACCCGCTGACCCAAGCCGGTGCGGTGCGCGCCACCGTGGGCTGGATGCCGGACACGCTGGGAACCTGGGAATCGCTGACCGCCACGGAAATCCTGACCACCATGGGGGCCTTCTACGGATTGGGCCGGTCCGTTGCCGCTGCCCGTGCTGCCGAACTGCTGGACACCGTGCACCTGACCGAATACGCGGACCAGCCCGCACGCGTTCTGTCCCGGGGGCAGCAGCAGCGGCTGAGCCTGGCCCGGGCGCTGATCCACGATCCCTCCGTACTGCTGCTGGACGAGCCCGCGTCCGGCCTTGACCCGGCCTCTCGGGTGGACCTGCGGGTGCTGCTGCGACGGCTGGCCGGCGAGGGTAAAACGATTCTGGTCTCCTCGCATGTGCTCTCCGAGCTGGATGAAATGGCGGACCGGGCAGTTTTCGTGGCGCGCGGTGAAACCGTGAAGACCCAGTCGCTTTCCGACGCCGGCACGCAGGAACGCTGGTACACCGTCCGTGCGCTGGACACCGGGAAACTGCTGCGGCAGGTGGATGCGCAGCAGCTCCAATACCGGCAGCCGCAGGACCAGCAGCGGCCCCACGTACAGATCCGGGTGTCCGGCGAGGACGCAGCCGCCGAACTGCTGCGCAACCTGGTGCTTGCCGACGTCGGCGTCACCGCCTTCGCCCCGTCCGGCGGCGCCCTGGAAGAGACCTACATGAGTTTGGAAACCGATCGCCGATGAGTACCCTGAGCCAAAGTCCGGTTGTTTCCCCGCTTGGTTACGCCAGCGGCGTGCGGTCCGTGTTTGCCCTGGAAATGAAGCAGCGGCTGCGAACGCGCAGCTGGTACGTCCTGTTGACAGTCTGGTTTTTCGTCATTGGGCTCGTCGCGATGCTGACGGCCTTGAACGCCGGCTCCCAGCAGGGCCAGCGAGGCCCGGTCCTGTTCGAGCTGATGGTCGGCTTTGTCCTGTTCTTCGGCCTGCTGCTGGCCCCGGCCCTGTCAGCCAACGGGGTCAACGGTGACCGCGCCGCGGGCACTCTGGCTATTTTGCAGGTCACGCTGCTGCGGCCCGGCCAAATTTTGGCCGGCAAGTGGCTGGCGGCATGGGTTGCTTCGCTCGGTTTCCTGGTAGCGAGCGTACCGTTCCTGCTCTGGGCGCTCGTCCTGGGCGGGGTCCGTCCGCTCTCCGCGCTCGTGGCCGTAGTGATGCTGGCCGTGGAACTGGGGATTGTGTGCGCCGTTGGGGTGGGAGTTTCGGCGCTGGCCGCCCGTCCGCTGTTCTCCATTGTGGTGACCTACATGCTGGTGGCCCTACTGGGGTTGGGTACCCTGATTGCCTTTGGGCTCAGCACCACACTGACCGAGGGAACGGTTCGTGCCAGTCCGGTCCAGTACTCCCAGTCCGTGCCTTTCGACCCGGAAAACTACGAGTGCGTGGGAGAAGTGCAGGATATGCCGGCGCTGCGCACCGAACGGGTCGCCTGGATCCTCGCCGCCAATCCCTTTGTGCTTGTTGCCGACGCCATGCCGGCGCAGAGCGGAAAACCCGGCGTCGAGAGCGGAGTCATGGAAAGCATCAGCATTCTCGTCCGCGAGGCCCAGGCCGGTCCCGAGAGCGGGATGCCGTGCGTGAACGGCGAGAAGAAACCGGGCGTCACGGCCGGCTCACTGGCCGTCACGCCGATCTGGCCGCTGGGGCTGGGAATCCAGCTTGCCGTGGCCGCGCTGCTGCTCTTCCTGGGACGACGCCGGCTGGTGACGCCGGTGCGGAACCTCTCTGCCGGAACGCGGATCGCCTAGGACATGCTGCGGCGGCCTTCGAAGGCCCGGCCCAGGGTGATTTCGTCGGCGTATTCCAGGTCTCCGCCCACCGGCAGCCCGGAGGCAAGGCGGGTGACCTTGATGCCAAGGGTCTTGAGCATCCGCACCAGGTAGGTGGCGGTGGCTTCACCCTCGAGGTTCGGATCGGTGGCGATGATGATTTCGGAGATCTGTTCGTCGGAGAGCCGGCTGAGCAGTTCACGGATGCGCAGCTGGTCCGGGCCGATGCCCCCGATGGGGTTAATGGCGCCGCCCAGCACGTGGTAGCGGCCGCGGAAGGACCGGGTGCGTTCCACCGCGATGACGTCCTTGGATTCCTCCACCACGCAGATCATGGTGGGATCGCGCCGCGGATCGCGGCAGATGGCGCAGGTTTCCTGCTCCGTGACGTTGCCGCACACAGTGCAGAATTTCACCCGCTCCTTGACCGTGACGATGGCCGTGGCCAGCTTCTTCATGTCATCGGGATCGGACTCGAGGATGTGGAACGCAATGCGCTGGGCGGACTTCGGCCCCACGCCGGGCAGGCGGCCTAGTTCATCGATGAGTTCCTGAACCGCACCTTCGTACACGTAACCTTCTCTGCTGGGTTGAATTGCATTTGTTGCTCAATCATCTGCTGCCGGCAACCGGCTGGAGCCGCTGCCGGAATACTTGGCGGGGAGCGCCGTCGTTGGTGCCGTCCGGTCAGCGGCCGTCGACGCTGCGTTCCTCGATCAGCCGGCCGCCCAGGATCCGCTCAATGGCCTTGCGGCCCACCAGTCCCGAGTCCTCCAGCGTGATGTCATCGGCGCTGGGAACGTCTTCGACGTATGCCGAGTCTACTGGGCGGCTCCCCCTGACGGGGGCTCCGCCGCCGCGCTGGGCGGCTTCGTTGAGCAGCTTCTGGTAGCGGCTCAGCGGTTGGTTGGGGCCGGCGGGTGCTGCGGGTGTGGCCGGTGCAGCAGGAGCGGAAGCCCGAGCGGCCGGTGCAGCAGGAGCGGAAGCCCGAGCGGCCGGCGCCGCAGGAGCCGAAGCTCGTGCTGCTGGGGCCGCTGCCTCCGCTGCGGGCTTCGCAGCCGCCGGCGCGGAGGCTGCTCCCGTCTGGCCGTTTGCTCCGGTCGCTGGAGCGGCGCTCGATCCGGTGCCCGCCCAGTTGGTGGTGGCCCACTCGGAATCGGAGAGGTGGCCGCCGGAGTACACGTCGGCAGGTGCCTCGGCGGTTTCCCAGGCATTGCTTTCCGGTGCGTCGTTGAAGGGATCGGAAGGCTCGTCCGGCCACGGCTCATCCGACGGTGCCGGCTGGCGCGGTCCGGACTGGGCTGCCCGTCCGCCGCCACGGCCGGCGCCTGTGCCCCGGGAGGCAGAAGCTCCCGGCGCGTTGGACGGCGAGGCGGTCCGACGGCGCAGCGCAGCAGATGCCGCATTCACCGGCGCGGCCGCAGCAGGTTCTGATGCCTTCGTGTCCGCAGCTTCCGGATTCCGGCCGGCGGCGTGGGTGGGGGCTGCGGGGGAGGACGCAACCGAGGGTGCTACCGTCGCGGCTGAGGACGAAACTGCCGCAGCTGCCAGCGGCCAAGCCGGCGCGCCGGAGCCCCCGGCGTCCTGAGTTCCGGAGCCAGGCGATGTTGTGCGGGCGTTGCCAGCCGCTGCGGTGTCAGCATCCGGACGGGCTTCTGCCGTACGTGCGGCGCCGGCCGGGCCGACCGTAGGGGCACTTGCAACGGTGCCAGCAATGGCACTCGCAGGGGTGCCAGGCGCAACCGGTTCGTCCGGGTGCTCGGCAGTGGCCGGCGCGTCAGGGCGCCCAGCCGACGGCGCGGAGGGTGCCTGCCCAGCCGGTGCATTGGCTGCGGAGCTGCCGGGGCCACCCGCAGGAACCGTTGCAGCCGGGGCGGATGCCGGCGCGCGCCGGCTATCGGCTTTTGGGCCCGACTCACCCGCTGACGCCGAGCTGTCATGGATCGGATTGATCTGGCAGTCCAGCGCCAGGACCTGATGGATGGCCTTGCGCAGGTTATCCAAGTGGTCTGGCCGGTTGAAGTTGGTGGCAGCACCCGGGTTGGAGAACGCCAGTTCCAGAACCTTGCCGTCAAAGGAGCGAGGGCTGGAGTTCTTGCTGACGTTCAGCCAAGTGGCCCGGCGGATACTCGTGAGGGCATCCATGATTTCGGGCCAGGCGCGGCGGATCATCTCGATCTGCCCGCCTCCGCCTGTGGGAGCAGCTCCGTGCCCGGCGGCGGGTGCCTGACGGGAGGGGGCTGCAGGGCTGCCGGCGGCAGGCTGCTGTGCCGGCTGCGGGGCGGTGGGCTGCTGTGCCGGCGCCTGTGAGCCGTTGGTGGAGGAACCGTTGCTTCCGGCCGGTCCCGCTGGCGCAGCTGCGGACGACGGAGCCGAGCCGCTCCGGTCAGCGGCCGGGCTCTGCGCGGGTGCGGACGCAGCGCCGGCAGTGCTGCTGGCAGCGGGAGAGCTTTGGCCGGGTGCATCCACGGGAGTGGACCAGGTACCGCCCCAGTCCAGGGAGCTGCCCCCCGCAGCAGGAGCACTATCTGCCGCAGGTGCATCCGATCCGCCCTGGTCCGAAGTTTCCCCGGGGGAGGGGGTGGCGGCAAAGTCGATGCCCCGCGGCGAGGAAGGTGCTTCATCCACGGACGGCGCGGAAGCACCCGACTGCGATGCGGTGGGTGCGGCGGCCGGGATGGTGGTTACCGGCGAGGCAGCAGCGGCTGCGCGGCCCATGGCTTCGGTGGGATCGCCGGCGTAGCTCAGGCGCCGCTCGAGGCGGTCCACCCGTGCAGCGGTTCCGCGTTCGGTCTGGTCTGCGGCCGGCAGCAGGATGCGTGCGCAGAGCAGCTCCAGATGCAGGCGCGGCGAGGTGGCGCCGGTCATCTCGGTCAAAGCGGTGTTGGTGATGTCCGCGGCCCGGGAAAGCTCGCTGCCGCCCAGCTGTGCAGCTTGGGTCTGCATCCGGCTGATCTGGTCCTCCGGCATGCCGCGCAGCACGGCAGCGGCACTGTCCGGCATGGCGTTGACAATGATCAGGTCGCGGAAGCGTTCCAGCAGGTCTTCGACAAATCGGCGCGGGTCCTGGCCGGTCTGGATGACACGGTCGACGGCGCGGAATACCGTTGCTGCGTCCGCTGCGGCCACAGCGTCAACGACGTCGTCGAGCAGGGATACCGGCGTGTAACCCAGCAGGGAAACGGCTAGTTCGTAGTCCAGTCCCTCGGGGCCGGCACCGGCCATGAGCTGGTCGAGGACGGACAGGGTGTCACGCACCGACCCGCCGCCGGCCCGGATCACCAGGGAAAGCACACCGGGTGCCACGGCTACCTGTTCCTGGGCGCAGAGCTTTTCCAGGTAGGCCAGCAGCGGCTCCGGCGGGACCAGGCGGAAGGGGTAGTGGTGGGTGCGGGAGCGGATGGTCCCGATGACCTTGTCCGGCTCCGTGGTGGCGAAGATGAATTTGATGTGTTCCGGGGGCTCTTCGACAATCTTCAGGAGCGCGTTGAAGCCGGCCGAGGTGACCATGTGGGCCTCGTCAATGATGAAGATCTTGTAGCGGTCACGGACCGGAGCGAAGGTGGCCCGCTCCCGGAGGTCGCGGGCGTCGTCCACGCCGCCGTGGCTGGCGGCGTCGATCTCGATAACGTCGAGGCTGCCGGAACCGTCACGGGCAAGCTCAATACAGCTGTCGCACTTGCCGCAGGGAACGGGAGTGGGGCCTTCAGCGCAGTTCAGGCAGCGCGCCAGGATGCGCGCGGAAGTGGTTTTGCCGCAACCACGGGGACCGGAGAACAGGTACGCGTGGTTCACGCGGTTCTTTTGCAGGGCCGCCATCAGCGGCTCCGTGACGTGCTCCTGGCCGATCACATCCGCGAAGCTCTCGGGACGGTAGCGGCGGTAAAGGGCTGTACTCACAGATAGAAGCCTATCGGTTGGCACTGACGGTTTTCACTCCGGCGCCCGGTGCGTGACGAAGCGCTCTCCGGGGAAAATTAAAGACCCCCCATGCACCTGCCAGAGCCCGCTTACCCTTGCTACCTTCCGGTCCTGGGGGAGTTCACAGGATGACACCACATGAGGGGCCGGGAACCAGTCTACCCGATATTTGAGGGTGCCGAATGCGCGCTGGCGGGCTCCTTGAGCCGCGGGACCGCGCGGGCTTGCAGGCCCTTGTTAACTGCGGCCGGAGCCGGTTGTGCGCATTCCGTCCATCAGAAGGGTGATCATGCCGTCTGCGTCATGGCGCCAACCCGGTTGGCCGTAGGCGGTTCCGATGCCGTGCAAGGCAAGCAGGACGGCCCCCGCTCCTATGTCCTTCCGTATGGTCCCAGCGGCAGCGGCTGCGGTCACCAAGGTGTCCACCGCTGACGTGAGCTTCCGGGTGCCGTCGGCGATCGCCGTCGTACTGCCGGACAGGAGGACCGCCAGGGTTGCCCCGAGTCCCTTCTGCGACTCCATATGATCGACCATCCCGTGCAGGAATGCCTCCAGTGCTTCTTCGGCGGGCATAGCGTCCTGCAATTCCCCTGCCCGTTCGCACAGGGAGTCGATCTCTTCCTGGTAAACGGCCTCAGCCAGCGCTTCCCGGGTGGGGAAGTGGCGATACAGGGTTCCCGTGCCAACACCGGCCAAGCGGGCGAAGTCGTCAAAGCGCAGCTCGACGTCGCCGGCGTCAAATACATGCCGCGCCGCAGCGATGAGAGCATCCCTGTTCCGCCGGGCATCGGCGCGCAGCTGCTTGGTGGCGGTCATGGCACTCCTCGGGATCGACAAATGGAGACGATCTCCATATCGTACCAAGTGGAGACAGTCTCCACTTCCACCGATTCCGGGAGGTACTGCATGAAGATCCTGATGTTCGGACGAGGCGTTATTGCCACTATGTACGGGTGGGCACTTGAGCAAGCTGGCCACGAGGTGGAATTCCATGTCCGGCCCGGCCGCGCGGCGCACTACGGCGACGGCGTTGAACTGGACCTCCTGGATGCCCGGCGCCGGCCGTGGGGCAGGCGCCGCACCGGAGAGATGCCGCTCCGCTTCCGGGAGGAGTTGACGCCTGAGGACGGCTTCGACCTCGTTGTACTGAGCGTCCCGCATTACCGTTTGACGGAAGCGGCAGCGTTCCTGGCTCCCCGCATCGGCAGCGCGTCGGTGCTGGTTTTCGGCAACGTATGGGATGAGCCGCTCGAGGCCGTCGCGGCTCTTGATCCTGAGTGTGTGGTGTGGGGCTTCCCCCAGGGCGGAGGCGGGTTCGGCTCCGACGGCGTCTTGCGGGGAACATTGCTGGCCACGGTCATCTTTGGCACGTTCGGCCGTCCTCCGCAGGAGCGGGAGCGGGCGGTCCGGGCAATGTTTCGCCAGTCCGGGTTCCGGGTTCGCGAGCAACCCGACTTTCGCGGCTGGCTGTGGACCCACTTCGTTTCGGACGCAGGACTGCACGCCCAGGGTCTGAAGGCGGGGTCGATGGCGGGGCTGGTGGGGAACAAGGCCGGCCTGCGCAGAGCGATGAGGACCAGCCGGGAACTGCTGGCGCTGCTGCAGGCCCGCGGCGTCGATCTGCGCCGCCACCGAGGTTCGGTGCTTCCATTCAGGGCACCCGCATGGTTGACGGCTACCATCCTGGCTTGGGTCCTTGCCCACTTCCCGCCGGCCCGCGCCAACTTCGAGGCGCACGCAGACCCGGAGACTCAGGAACCGAAGGTGATTTGCCGGGACGTCCTGGCTGAAGCGCGGAGGCTCGGCGTTCCGGCCACCGGCTTGGCAGCAGAGGAGCTGTACTTCATCCATAGTGGTCCCGAAAACCCGTAAGCATGTACCCCTCTATATCCACCTCTCTACGTGCGCCTCTATAAGGGATTGCGCACGGGGAGCGGGTGTCGGATTCCGGGCCTTGCCGCTGCCCGCCGGGCGGAGGTCTGCGACCCTCGGAAGGGGTGTGACAGGTCACTTCGAAACGGTTTGCGGGGACCGGGCCGGGTGTGCAAAGATAGACGAGTCGCCGCGGCCGGGACGCTGAAATAAGCGCCCGAAGCATGGCGGCCAAACCCACCAAAAAACAGAGTTTCCCTGGTGCGCCCTTCACGGGCCGGCAGGAAAGACTCAGGCTTTTTGCTGGGCCGGAACGGCGGTAGACACGCCTTCCCGGGGCTTCCGATAAGGAAAACCGGGAATTGCGGAAAACGCCGGAATGGAATAAGATGGAAAACCTTGCAGCGAAGAAGAAAAGGAAAACATTGTTTTCCCGAGTATTTTCGGATTGCGTCTGTTGTTTGAGAACTCAATAGTGTGCCAAGTTTTATTGATACCAATTTATTTTAATTGGTTGAATCGACTGTTCCGCCCACCCCGTGGGCTGGAATGGTTTTTTTAGCTGGTTTCGAATTTAGTGCAGTGCCTGGCGGCCAATTTTCCTTGGCCCCGGCATTGTGTCTGTATGAACA